>JAJRTE010000266.1 GCA_024278455.1 Myxococcota bacterium | reverse complement strand
GTCACAGTCGTCGTCGGTGCCGTTGCAGGCTTCGAGCGCGCCCGGGTGGATGGCGGGGTCCTGGTCGTCGCAGTCGGACGCCGCGTCGAATCCGTCCCCATCCAGGTCGGGAACAGGCGTCGCGGTTGGAGGGACCGGGGTGGGTGTGGCCGGGACAGGCGAAGGTGTCGGGGGGGCCGGCGTTGGGGTCGGCTCTACCGGCGCGGGGGTGGCGTGGACAGGCGTGGGCGTCGCCGGGGCCGGTGTTGGGGTCGGCGCCACCGGGGTCGGCGTGGCGGGGAGAGGCGTCTGGGTCGGCGTAAGGGCCGCCGGCGTTGGGGACGTGGAGGGTGTTTCGCCGCCCGGGGTCACGGGAGGCGATGCGGTTGCCGATGCGTCATCCGAATCGCCGTCCGACGTGGAGCCCGAACAGCCTGACCCGAGAGAGAAACCCAGGAGTATCAACAGCATCGATACGGGCCACTTGCGCATGACATACCTCCACGACCACAGCATCCGAAACCCGGTTTCCTCACTCTTATGTTAGCACACTTCTAGCACACTTCGTCCCTGGCGTCCATGTCGCCCTTGTTGGACATGAGATAGGACCGGGTATGAGCGACAGGTCGGCGTGCCCCGCAAGGGCAGGGCCAAGGCCGGCAAGGCGGTCATCGACGTAGTGCAGGTCCAGGAGTTCGTGGGGGGGGGACCCATCGTTGTCGCCATGGCTCCGGCCATGAGACACGTCTTGGTCGAGTTGCTGCGCAAGTCGGGGAACAAGCCCGACGGCGGCTCGGTCTGCGGCGTGGTAGTCGCCGAGATTCCTGCCCACCCCTTCACGCAGCCCGCCTTGAAGCAGTTCGAGAAGGGGGCGCAGAAGCGCTTCCCCGGGCGCGTGGTTGGCCTGATGGGCATGGCGGCAGGACCGACCCTCGACAAGGAAAGCGGCATGTCATGAATTCAGCCTTCTTTTTTCGGTGCATCCGCGACCACTCCCTTGGGGAAGAGACGGTGGCCTTCGAAAATCGTCAGCACCTCGATCGCCTCGTCCCCCACGCGGTAGACGATCCGGTAGTTGCGCCGGAGCACCTCGCGGATGTCTTGGCGGTCGGCGTGCTCGAGTACGACGCGCCCGGCGAGAGGCATCTCGGCGGCCCGTTCGACATCGGCAATGAGACGGTCGATCCAGCGTATCGCCGCGACGGGGTCGTCCGCCGCGATGTGGTCACCGATGCCCGCGAGGCCGTCCTTGGCCTGGTCGGACCAGTGGATGTCGAGCCGCCCGCGACGCTCGTGGTTGCCTTGGCTCATGCGCCATCGGCCCCACCAAAGCGCCGGCGCATCTCCGCGACGACCGCCTCATGCGGGGTGACCCGGCCGGCCTCGACGTCGGCGAGCCCATGCTCGACGGACCGCACGAACCGGAAGCGCTCGGTCAATTCGTCGTACGCGGCGGGAGACAGCAGCACGCCCGCGGCCTTGCCGTTCTGCGTGATGACGACCGGTTCTGAACTCTCGCTCAAGCGCCGCAGCCAGTCGGCTGCCTTGGCCCTGAAGTCGCTCACCGGGACGATGTTCTCGGAGACTCGCAGTGGTTGCATGGCTACCTCCAATCGGTCGGTCTGCATGAAAGTCTACATTCAGTCCGAATACAAGTCAATAAAGCGTCCCACCCCGGATCCGCCATCAGCAAAAGGAGAAAGCCTCGTTGGCCAACATCGTTCGTGGGGAACTGCTTCAAGTGACCCTCGCACGGCGTCGAGCCGCCGTCACCGAACGCCCCAGAATATGTCGCAAAAGAGTTACATTTCATTTTGTAAAGAAACATGCTTGCAGAAAAGCGGCGCCTCGGTGTATAGTAGATGCAGTCTCAGCTTGTTCCGCATGCCGCTGTCCACGTCGCGGGCGCGCATCCGCTGGGTGCAGGCAAGGCTTGGTGACGGCGAGCACGTACCGGCCCCGCAGGGCGCGGCGAGGCAGCAGAGACCTTCCGATGACTCGCACGTGATTGCACGCGACGGGGAGAGCCACAGATGTTTCCAGCCCACGCCGGCGTTCCATTGCGATACGACCTGAGGAGAATGCTGGAAATGTCGGTTCAGCCGCTCCATGTCTACGGAGCACTGGTCCGGCACTTTCGTTCCCTGGGTCGTGAGGAGCGGGATGCCGCGCTTACCTCGCCTGAACTCGAGGACTACCGGCACTGGGTGCGCGGGCAGCTTCCGGACATCCACGGCCCGTTCATGGACCTGCAGAGTCGCGTTTCCATGCGGCGGATAGTGGCACAGACGCTTCCGGAAGAGGAAAACGCCCTCTGCATTGTGCTTCTCGAGTACTTCGTCACGCAGTTGGAGCCCTACTTGCAGGCATGCGAGTTGGATCCGGACCAGGCGCGCTACCTGAAGCCGATTTGCAGCCGTCTACAACTCACGGATCGACCCACCAACACCCTCCTCGATGCCATGCGTTCGGGACGCCAGAGCAGCCACCCTATCCAGGCGAGAGTGCACGTTCATAACCGCAGGAGATAGCGCACACCGGGCCTCGAGGAGGGGGTAGGTGCTCCCGGCGCGGAGAAAGGCGCAGGTCCGGCGCCGGACGGGAACGGAGAACCGCGCACAATCGACGGAGTTGTCGTGGATGGATGATGCATTCGACGTCGACCAGTACATTGCGCTGATCCACTCTTCTCCTCCAGAGCTTCTTGCCGCGCAGCTCGTTGAACTCCTGGACGATCCGGCCGGCCGGCTCGAAAGACTGAAGGTCTACGTTCCGGAGGTGTGTTCGATCGTCTGTGCGCGGATCGTCGCGAGAGACCATGGCCTGCTGGAACGGATCGTCACAGCCCTTGGTGCCCCCCTGGCGGGGCTGCAACTGGACTTCAGCGCCCCGGACGCATTCGGTGCCAGTCTCGCGCGGGACACGGCGTGTTCCGTGGCCTACTACCTGGGACGCCTTCAGAGCCTTCTCGTGATGGCAGCCCAGGTTCCGCTTATCGACGTGCCGCCCATGGTCAAGGCCGAGGCTCTCGACGGCAGCGACAACCAGGCGATCCTGTTTCTGCTGGCGCAGCGAGGCCCGATGTCGATCCGCACGCTGCGGCTCGCCCTGAACGGTGTCGCCAAGGGACCTGTACGCAGCCTCGAGCATGTACGCAAGTGCCTTGTCAGGCTGATCCACATCGGCGCGGTGGAGACGGAACACAGGTCCAGCCAGGTCATCTACTATCGACTGAGCGACTTCGGCAGCCACCTGCTCGAGGAGCAGCCCGAGTGGATGGATCTCGTTGTCGAGACCTACCGGTCGTACCGGACGGGCTCTGCCCCGCCCGTTCGACCTCACGCCGAATTGCTGCTCCAGAGGTTCAGGGAGATCGACGGCGAGTCTTCCGGGTGAGGGCGAAAGGGTCGCCTTTTCAGCCGAGCGCCCTGGGCCGTTGTCACTCCCTGGGGTTCATCCTGCCGAATCTGGTCAGAAGACGATCACCGGTGCACTATACTGTAGGCGACATCCCCGTTGAAAACAAGGAGGCAGCATGAGTGGTCAGGGAATGAAACTGATACTGGCAGCCTTGCTCGTCAACGCTGCTGCCGGCGACCAGACGTGCACGAGCGAGCCGCCGCCCGAAGTCGTTGCCCCTCCCGCGGCGCCGTGCGACGAGTCGGCCATCGTGGCACGCTTCGTCGAGGCCGCTGGGCAGCCGTGCCAGGACGATACAGCCAACTATCCTCCCCGGCCCGCGGGATTTTCGGCCAAGCGGCTGCACGATTGCAACACGGTCGGACAACTCGGCCAGTGGATCGACAACACACCGCTCGAGGAACAACTGGCCAGCACATTCTACCTGGGTCGGAGCGACGGGAACGCCATCACCGACCAGGACATCCAGGCCCTCATCGATCTCGGGTACTCCAACCTCGAATACGACTGTCCGCTCGCCGCGCTCGAAGATACCGGTTCCCCCGGCGCGGACCACGACTTTCCGGCCACGGCAACGCTTGGTGGTGGGTCATATCTTCGATCGGCCTGGGGATGGCACGCGGTGCGCACTGGTGCCAAGGACGTGGTTCCGGCCGTGGTCGACCTGGTCTCGAGCAGCGGGGGGGTGACGCCTGCGCGCGTTGCTGTCGTGGACTCCGGCGTGGACCCCACGATCGACTACGTGCTGGAGGACGCCGGTTGGAGCTTCGAAACCGACCTGGGGGTTCCGGGGCGGCCATGGCTCGCCGACGACCTCGGACACGGGACTTCCATTGCCTCCCTCATCCTCGAGACATCCGGCAATCTCGCCAGGATTGTGCCCATCAAGGTGCTGGATAGCGGCGGGCGGGGCATGGAATCGTGGCTTGCGCGCGGCCTGCTCAAGGCGGCCTACGATTTCCAGGCGCAGCTCGTCAACCTGAGCCTCGGCTACCCGGTACGGGAAGGCCCGGAGGGCGTGCTCCCCGACTTCCTCGCCGAACCCCTCGCCGCCGTGCATGCTCGAGGAGCCAGGGTATTCGCCGCGGCCGGGAACAATTGCGGGGGCCAGGACCCGCTCGATGACCATTTCTATCCTGCCGCCTCCCCTTACGAGGTAGACGGGAACGTCATCGGCGTCATTTCGGTCGGTGGGCTGAATCCCGATGGTTTCGTGAGTACGCAAACCGTCTGGG
Organism: Myxococcota bacterium; assembly: GCA_024278455.1. Classification (GTDB taxonomy): domain Bacteria; phylum Myxococcota_A; class UBA796; order JAJRTE01; family JAJRTE01; genus JAJRTE01. Next base: position 37,484 of record JAJRTE010000266.1, on the reverse strand, counting down.
AATCCGATATCGCCGCGCCATCCGAGTTCATCTGCTCGAGGACGTCGAACGCCGCCAGTTCCACCGGGTACCATCGACTGAGCGGGAGTTCCTTTGCCGTGCCGCAATTCGCTGGCGCCGTGGCCCTGTTTATGGCTCGAGAGGGGGCCGCCACTCCGGCGGACGTGGACGGTGTCATCAGTACGCTCCTGTCGTCCAAGGACGACTATGGCCGGCTCAACCTCTGCCGTGCCTGGGACGCCCTGGATGCCCCGCTCGAACCCTGCATCTCGTGGGACACATCGGGATACGTCGACCCGGCGGTCCAGTACTGCTCGGAGGTGCCGACCTCGGGCACGGAAACAGTCACCTACTCGGCCTACGCCGAAGGGATCAACGAGACGGGGTACGTGACGAGCAACGGCTACGGTACGACGTCCGATCCTGACGTGTCTCCAGTGGACCAGGGCCGGGACGCGGTATGGTGTGGCGGCATCTCGAGTTCGCCGTCATCGCCTTTGTGTACATCGTGCGACTACTGTTTCTCCTCTGACAACACCTCCTACCGGTTATCCTTGAGGCTGTCGGCCGTGGCCGCCGACTACGACTCCTTCCAGCTTCGCGTCAAGGCCGGCGGAGCGTATTACTACTACGTGCTGGGCGACCTGGGCGCCGTTTCCGGCACGGAACTCGAGTACGACGGCGTGTTCGACCCCGCGCTGGCGGCGAGCCCGGAAGAGGCCTGGTTGGTGGCAAGACACCGCACGTTCACCAGCCTCTGGTCGGGCGTGCCGCTCATGCGGGTCAACACCTGCCTGTAGCTCGAGCGGTTTGCACCGTCCAGCGACGGGGCGACCCGTGCCATGAATTCGGAGACGCCACCCGCCGCCGGCCTCCTTCAGGCTTCCCCAAGCGGAAAGCGCATCAAGGTGGTGTACATCTCCTCAACTGTTCGACCGTCGTTTCGCAATCTGAGGCTTCCCCAAGCGGAAAGCGCATCAAGGTGGTGTACCGTGCTCCCGTCGGGCGTAGTTCGCTGCGCACCAGGGCGAAGGAGGTCACGTTCCAGGAGGCACAGGCGGGTGGAGAGCAGGCGGACAGCGAAGCAACCAAGGGCTCGAGTTCATCGTGCCGGGTACCCCGCCGGACCCGCCCGATGGTCAAGTGGGGATGGAACGCCTTTCTATCCGCGGGAAACCCCCTCTTTTTCAACGATTTTTCGACGCGTCGCTGAAGATCCATCAGCGGTTCGATGTCGCCTTCGACAGCCAGCCACAACACGTTGGGCCGGTGTAGAGAGGGGAAGGCCCCCAATCCCGCCGGCTGCAGCCGGAACCCCCGCATGCCGGCAGTGGCCTTGGCGAGTGCTCGAGACAGCTCCTCGACACGATGAATCTCCACGTCGCCCAGGAACTTGAGCGTGAGGTGCACCCCGTCCGCCTTCACCCACCTGACCGGCACCGTCGTTTTGCGCAGTGCGCCCTGGACTGTCTCGATATGCCGGCAGACCTCCTCGGGCACTTCCATCGCCACGAAGAGACGCTGAACCTCCTTGTCGTTCACGTTGCTCTCCTTTCAGTGATGGGAATCGATCGACGCATGCCATCGCCTTCCGGGCCCCACACGCTGTCAACCCGGACGCCGCGTGTCGATTGTACTCCTCACCCATTCCGGGTACAAAGAGGAATCGAGGGTCCCGTGCCATGGTGCTGTCCGGTGAGTCGCATGCCGCGGCTGGGCCGCCACACTCGTGCATGGTGGGACGCCCAGGGGGGATCCAGACGTGCTGACACAGAAGATCGGACGCTGGAGGATGACCATGAGATCCACGGAACGAATGCGCATTCTCGCCATGTTGGCGGCAGGGCTGGCGCTGGCAGGGACGGCCGCTGTCCTGCCCGCGGTGTCCCGTTCCTATGCCTGGTCTCCATCGTCCTCGGAAAGCCTCGCCTCCCGGTTCGCACCGCCACCCGGATATCGACGAGTCCCCGTACCGAACGGCAGTTTTGCCTATTGGCTGCGGCACCTTCCGGTCAAGCCCGGCAACCCGCCCGTCCGCCTGTACAACGGGGAGAAGAAGGCGAACCAAGACGCGCACCTCGCCGTGATCGACATCGACGTGGGCGACAAGAACCTGCAACAGTGCGCGGACGCCGTGATGAGGTTGCGTGCCGAGTACCTCTATGGCGCCGGGCAGGCGGACAAGATCTGTTTTCATTTCACCAGTGGTGACCAGGCCTGCTACTCGAGCTGGGCGGCCGGAGATCGTCCTCGAATCGACGGCAACCGTGTCACGTGGGTGCGATCAGCAGCGCGAGATACGTCCTACGCGGGGTTCCGCCGGTACCTGGACACGCTTTTCACCTACGCCGGCACCTGGTCCCTGCGCAGGGAAATGCAGCGTGTCGCGAAGCCTTCCGACGCGAAAATCGGAGACGTCTTCGTCCAGGGCGGTTTTCCCGGCCATGCCGTGCTGATCGTGGACATGGCCGCTGGCGAACGCCCGGGTGACAAGGTTTTCATGCTGGTGCAGAGCTTCATGCCGGCCCAGGACATACACCTGCTCCGCGCACCGGCCGGGGCCGGGACCGGTCCGTGGTTCAAGCTCGACTTCGGCGACAAGCTCCGCACCCCCGAATGGACCTTCTCCCGGCAGGACCTGAGACGGTTCATCGAACCCTCGTGACGCCTCGAGCCGCCACTGACGGTGCGCCCGGTATGCGGCAAGGCTTTCCGCTGGCGCGCCTGGGTGTCCGTCGCCCGGCGCGCCCCACCGTGCGGGGGTTTGTGTTGACATCGAGCGTCCTTCCCGGCTAAGAACGGCATGGCGCAAGCCACCCCAGTCCTCCCCAATCCGAGATCCCCGGGGCGGAGCGACCATTGCTCCGACAAGCTCGACATCGCCCGCCGCCGGCCGGGCCACCGGCCTTCGGCCCGTTTCGGGGTGCGATCGTTCAGAGTTGTCATCGATCTCGACGGAGTTGACGCCAGATTCGTTGGGTAGCCGCCTGCCGATACCCGGCAAGCTACCCGGAACGCAAAGGTTTTCGGCTCATTAGGAGGTTTGCATGAAGAGAACGAAGGTTGTCATCATGGGTGCCGCGGGTCGCGACTTCCACAACTTCAACATGGTCTACCGGGATCGAGAGGAGTACGACGTCGTCGCCTTCACGGCCACGCAGATCCCCAACATCGAGGACCGGAAGTATCCCGCGGAGTTGGCCGGCCGGCTCTACCCGAACGGTATCCCCATTCTCGCCGAAAGCACGCTCGAGCAACTCATCGAAGAACATGGCGTGGACGAGGTCGTCTTCTCCTACTCGGACGTGTCTCACGAGTACGTGATGCACGAAGCGTCTCGAGTCATCGCCGCCGGGGCGCACTTCAAGCTGCTCGGGGCCAAGGAGACCATGGTGGCATCGACGCGCCCGGTGGTTTCGATCTGCGCGGTGCGGACCGGCGCAGGCAAGAGTCCGACCTCGAGGCGGGTGGCGAAATCCCTGGTGGAAGCCGGGTTGCGCGTGGTCGCGATCCGTCACCCCATGCCCTACGGCGATCTCGTCAAACAGCGGGTCCAACGTTTCGCGACACTCCAGGACCTCGAGGCGTACGACTGCACGATCGAGGAGATGGAGGAGTACGAACCGCACATCAACAATGGGGTCGTGGTCTACGCCGGTGTGGACTACGAGGCCATCCTGCGGAAGGCGGAGCAGGAAGCGGACATCATTTTGTGGGACGGAGGCAACAACGACCTTCCGTTCTACAAGCCGGACTTGGAGATCGTGATTGTCGATCCGCACCGGCCGGGCCACGAGACGACCTACTATCCCGGAGAGACGAACCTTCGCCGGGCGGACGTCCTCATCGTGGGCAAGCTTGACTCCGCGGATGCGGCCGGTATCCGGACCGTGCGGGAGAACATCCGGGCCGCGAACCCCACGGCGATCGTCGTGGACGCGGCGATGCCCATCCTGGCGCAATGTCCGGAGAAGATACGTGGCAAGCGCGTCCTGGTGATCGAGGACGGCCCGACGTTGACCCATGGCAACATGCAGTATGGTGCCGGCGTACTTGCCGCCCAGAAGCATGGCGCCGCGGAACTGATCGATCCCAGGCCTTTTGCCGTGGGCAGCATCGCCCGGACGTTCGAGAAGTACCCGCACATCGGCACGTTGCTCCCCGCCATGGGGTATGGGGACGAGCAGGTCGCGGAACTCGGCGAGACCATCAACCGGAGCGACTGCGACCTGGTGATCATTGCGACGCCCATCGATCTCAACCGGCTCATCGAGATCTCGCAACCCACTTGCCGAGTGGGCTACGAGCTGCAGGAAATCGGTTCCCCCACCTTGCGCGACATCCTGGGGCCCATCATCGAACGGGCCAGGAACTGAGGCAACGTCCGCGCACCCGGGTCACGTTCTCCCTCACGTTCTCCCTTTGAGCCACGGATGGTGTGCCTACACGTCGAGCGCATCGACTTCCTGCGCGCGGTTCATCACCAGGTTGAGCCTTGCCTGGGGGTCCTTCCCCATGAGTTCCGAGACCACGCGCTCGGTGAGAAGCCGGTCCTCTTCGGCGATCCGGACCCGGAGGAGCTTCCGTCGGTTCGGGTCCAGGGTGGTGTCGAACAGCACCTTGGGCATCATCTCGCCGAGTCCCTTGAACCGGGTGACCTCGGGTGACGGCCCTCGAGCTGGAAGGGCTTCGAGTATCCGGTCCTTGTCGGCATCGTCGAGTGCCCACCAGGTCTCTCTGCCCGCGTCTATCCGGTACAGCGGCGGTTGTGCCAGGTAGATGTGACCGCGTTCGATCAACCCGCGCAAGTGGCGGTAGAAGAAGGTGAGCAGCAAGGTGGTGATATGGTGTCCGTCCGAGTCGGCGTCCATGAGCAGGATGATCTTGCCGTAGCGCAGCTTGTCCGGGTCGAAGTCCTTGCCGATGCCGCAGCCCAGCGCATTGACGATGTCGGAGAGTTCCTTGTTGGCGAGCAGCTTTTGGGACGACGCCTGTTCTGCGTTGAGCACCTTGCCTCGAAGAGGAAGGATGGCCTGTGTCTTGCGGTCCCGTCCCTGCTTGGCGCTTCCCCCGGCACTGTCGCCCTCGACCAGGAACAGTTCGCAAGCGCTCGGGTCGGTGGCCGAGCAATCCGAGAGCTTGCCTGGCAGGTTGAGACGGTGGCTGAGGCTGGCCTTCTTCCGAATCTGCGATGCCGCTGCCCTCGATGCCATCCTGGCTCGAGACGCCTGGATGATTCGAGCCACGATGCCTTCGGCGACCGTCGCATTCTCATGGAGAAACTGCTCGAACACGGGCCGAACCGTGGCATCGATCTGGCTGCGTAGTTCGGGGTTGTTCAACCGGTCCTTCGTCTGGCCCTGGAACTGGGGCTCGTGGATGAACACCGACAGGATGGCCACCAGGCCCTCCCGGATGTCATCGGCGACAAGGGCAACACCTCGAGGCAGCAGGTTGTGGGTCTCGATGTAGTTCCGTACCGCCTTGCCCAGACCGTCTTTCAGGCCCTGTTCGTGCGTGCCGCCGTCCCTGGTGGGAATGGTGTTGACGTATGACCTGAAAACCTCCCTCGGCGATTCGGTCCACTGCAGTGCGAGTTCGATGCGGTACCCGTTGTCGCGCTCCATGATGAACGGTGCCTCGTGGACCGGCTTGAACTTGTCACGAGCCAGCAGGTCGTGGATGAACTCCCGGAGTCCCCCGTCGTGCCGGAACTCCCTGGTCGTTCCGCCCACGTCGTCGCGGAACACGATACGCAACCCCTTGTTGAGGAACGTCTTGATCTCGAGTCGTTCCGCAATCAGTTCCGGGGAGAACGTGGTGGCATCGAAGATCGCCGGGTCCGGCGAAAAGGTGATGGTCGTGCCGGTTCCCCGGCAATGGCCCACCGGCTTGACCGGACCGGCCGGCTTGCCTCGCCGGTACTCCTGGACCCACTCGACCCCATCGCGCCTCACGGACGCCACGAGGTGGGATGAGAGAGCATTGACGACCGACGCGCCGACGCCGTGGAGACCTCCGGCAGTGGCATACGCCTTGGTGTCGAACTTTCCGCCGGCATGCAACTCCGTCAGGATGACCTCGAGCGCGGAGCGACCGTTCTTGGGATGCTTGTCTACCGGGATGCCCCTGCCGTTGTCCGTGACGGTCAATGTCGCGCTGTCCTTGTGCAGGTGGACGGTAATCAGGGAGGCGTGTCCATTGATGGCCTCGTCCACGGAGTTGTCGATGATTTCCCACGCGAGGTGGTGCAGTCCGTCCTTTCCGGTCCCTCCGATGTACATCCCCGGCCGCTTTCGGACCGGCTCGAGCCCTTCCAGGACGGTGATATCTCGAGCGGTGTAGCCGTTTTGCTTCATGCATCGTCCTCCTCGTCGCGCCGTATCACGATCGGGTCCATCTCGAGGAGGGATATCTTGCCACGCCTGATGACCTCCGTCCCCTTCCCCCCTCGCCGCGAGGAGTGATAGGTGCGAGCGTTGATCACGACCTGCCGCCCGCGATTGGTGACGACCTTGAGCCCGTCGTTCTTGCCCTGCACGAGACGAAAGGCCATGACGGTGTCATTGTCGAGCTTGATGGCCGTGACGCCCTTTCCAGAGCCCTTGAGCACGTTGAGGTCGGAGACAGGGAACAGGAGTGCCCGTCCCCCCACGGTGGCCAGGGAGACGGAGGCGTCATGCGTGCAGGGATAGACCGCGACGACGCCGTCGTCTTTCCCGGACAGGCGAATGAAACGCCGGCCAGTTTTCGTGGACCGCTCCCGGTGCAGCTCGAGCGGGAAGCGAAGCCCCTTGCCCATCCGCGTGATGGCGACCGCCAACGGACCGCGATGTCCGTTGTCGTTTCCGGTATCGTCCGCGGCTTCCCCATTGCCGTTGCCGCTGTGAGCCGGGCTGGCGGAGCCAGGCGCGGCAGGTTCTCCGGTTGGCCGCGCGGGGGATTTTCGAGCCTTCGAGCCGGCGGCATGATGCGCGTCGGGTCGCTCTGGAAGGCACCGCTCGTTGAAGCAGACCACGCCCACCACGCGCTCCTGGTCGGCGAACTTGAATTGGCGCTGCACCGGTTCGCCGTAGCCCGTGGTGGCAGGGATCTCGTCGATGCGCAAGACGTAGGCGAAGCCGAGGTTGGTGAAGAACGCCACCGTGTCCTGGGTCGTCGCCGAGTAGACCCATCCCACAGCGTCGCCCTCGCGCGTCCGGATCGCGGAAACGTCGGAAAACGACTTCTGGCGCTTCATCCACCCGTCCCGTGTCACGATGACGTGGGTATCCTCCCGAACCACGTAGGCGTCGGGGTCGAAGACCAGTTCCTGGATCTTGCCGTCGGCCTTGGTGCGCCGGGGCTCGCCGAACTCCGCCTTCACGCGCTGTAGCTCCTCGCGCACCAGTTCCCAGCGCAACCCGCGGTCGCACAACAGGGTGAACAGCCTTGCCTCTTCCTGTCTCAGCGCTTCCAACTCCTTGCGGATACGCTGGATTTCCATCCGGGCCAGCCGGTAGAGCTTCGTCTCGAGGATGGCCTCCGCCTGGACCTCGTCGAGGAGGAACCTGGCCATGAGTCGTCGGGCAGCGTCCGCCTTTCCATTGCTGGCCCGGATGAGCTTGATGGCCTCGTCCAGCTCGTCGAAGATCCGCTCGAACCCCTCGAGGACGTGGATCCGCTTCTTGACCGCCTCGAGCTGGTACTGGAGCCGCTTCGTGACCACCTCGAGCCGGAAGTCGAGGAAGTGCTGCAACGCCGACTTGAGTGTCAGGCGGCGCGGAGCGCCGACTTCCGGGTTCTCGGTCGGTACCAGGGCTGTCAGGTTGACGTGGAACGTGCTCTCGAGCGGCGTATGCTTGAAGAGAAAGGCCATGGCTTCTTCTGCCCGTGCGCCGCGCTTGAGTTCGAGCACTACGCGGATATCCTCGGTCGATTCGTCGCGCACGTCGACGAGTTGCGGGACCCGTTGCCGGATGATGTGTTCAGCGATGGCTTCCACAAGCTGCGCCTTGTTGACACCAAAGGGAATCGACGTGATGACGAGCTGGTTTTTCCGCTCCGGGTCTCGAGTGTATTCGCCGCGCACGCGAACCGGACCTTCGCCGCGGTCGTAGAGTCGAATCAGGTCCTCCGGCGGCGTGCACAACAGGCCCCCCATGGGGAAGTCGGGCCCTTTGACATGGGCGCACAGCTCGGGGGTCGTGAGGTCGGGTTCGTCGATGAGCGCCACGGCCGCATCCACCACCTCCGCCAGGTTGTGGGGGGGGATGTTCGTGGCCAGGCCGACCGCTATCCCGGTGCTGCCGTTGACCAGCAGGTTGGGGAACTGCGCCGGAACGACAATGGGTTCCTGCTGCGTTCCGTCGTAGTTCGGCCGCTGCGCGACCGTGTGTTGCTTGATTTCCTCGAGGAGCCTGACTGCCAGGGGCCGGAGTCGTGCCTCGGTGTACCGCATGGCGGCCGGCGGGTCGCCGTCCAGCGACCCGAAATTGCCGTTGCCGTCCACGAGCGGCGATCGCAAAGAGAAATCCTGGGCCATGCGCACCATGGCATCATAGATCGACTGGTCGCCATGGGGATGATACTTGGCCATCACTTCGCCGACCACCGCCGCGCTCTTGCGATAGCGACTGTCCGGGGTCAGCTTGAGGTTATGGTACATGGCGTGGAGAATCCTGCGCTGCACCGGCTTGAGTCCATCCCGTACATCCGGAAGCGCGCGGGCAGTGATGACGGAAATCGCGTAGTTGAGGTAGCGAATCCGTGCAGCCTCGTGCAGGGCCACCGGTTCGACCGGGATGGGACCGGGTCTTGGCGCGCCTGGATGGCGCCCGGGGGGCTGTGCGTCCCCGCCCCGCCCACCCCCGGACGACTTCGATACCCGCCGCTTGCTACCCGGCTTCCCGCGTCTGCGCCGCCCCTCGACCTTCTCCTCGGGCTTGTCATACCGGAACGGCAATGGAATCTGGTCTGTCATGTCTGTCTCTGCGTTGCCCGAAGCGCTGCTAGCAGCGCGCTTCCTTTGAATGTACCCTTTCCTTCCCGGTTGCGGTGCCGCCTCGTCTCCGTCCGGACGCCCGGAAAAACACCACACTATATAGTGTCGTCTGCCCTTGATCTACCACAATATGAGGATGGTCGAGCCGGCCCCGGCCACCGGATGGCCGCCTTCTCGGCGTTCCGTAGTTTTCGCTTGTCTTCCAGCAGGGTGGGTGGTAGGCTTGTCTTCCGCTGTGATCCTGCCACGCGCCATCGCTGCTCCGGCCGCCGTCACAGGGAATGTCAACACGGTAGACCCGGCGCACAAACGAGAACTGGGCTACGCCTTCGAGCAATCGCACGCGGTTGCACACACACTTTCATGGACACCAGCGGAAGGCGGCGTATAACCATTCTCGAACCCGGCAAGCAGGTTGGAACACCAAACCTATTTGGGAGGCCAGAAGATGAGTGGAAACTACCTGGGCACGGACTTGCGGGACTTGCGCTTCGTGTTTCTTGAACAATTCGGACTGGACGAACTGAGGCAGATCGATCGCTTCGCCGAGTTGACCGAAGAAGATGTCGTCATGATAGTCGAAGAATCGGACAGGCAAGCGCGAGAACTCTTCGCGCCGGTCAATGCATCCGCCGACCATTCCAGCGGCTGTCGGCTCGAGGACGGCCAGGTGCGTGTCCCTGACGGCTACAAGGAGGCGTATGACCGCTTTGTCGAGGGCGGTTGGATCGGGCTGAGCCTGAAGGGAGAAAGTGGGGGGCAAGACATCCCGAACTTCATCCGGGTCGGGTCTGACGAGTGTTTCGTCGCCTACAACCCCTCCCTGCACACCTATCCCGGGCTGACGACGGCGGCTGCTCGAGTCATCGAGTCGTTCGGGACAGAGTGGCAGAAGGAGACCTTCCTCGGCAAGCTCGTCGAGGGTGTGTGGACCGGCACGATGTGTCTGACGGAGCCCGATGCGGGTTCCGACATCGGCGACATCCGTGCGACGGCCAGGCTGAAGGACGGCAAGTACTACATTCGTGGCACCAAGCAGTTCATCACCGGCGGTGATCATGACCTGACCGAGAATATCATCCACCTGGTTCTTGCTCGAGCCGAGGGTGCGCCGAAGGGGGTACTGGGGATCAGTCTGTTCATCGTTCCCAAGTACAAGGTGAATCCTGACGGATCGATAGGAGAGGCCAACGACGTGCAGCCGGTGGCGGTGGAAAAGAAGATGGGGCTCAAGGGGTCTGCCACGGTGCAGCTCCAGTTCGGCGACAACGATGCGTGCGAGGGATACATCCTCGGCGGGGAGGGGGAAGGCCTCCTCCTGATGTTCCAGATGATGTACGAGGCCCGAATCGGTGTAGGACATCAGGCGATGGCCATGGCCAGCAACGCCTACCAGTATGCTCTCAGGTACGCGCACGAACGCTACCAGGGGTCGGCCCCGGAGCAGATGGGGGATCCCAACGCACCTCGAGTCCCGATCATCCGCCACCCGGATGTCCGGCGTATGCTGATGGAGGCGGGGGCATACGTGGCCGCGACGCGCCGGCTCATCTCCTACGCCGCTCACCTGATCGACCAGGCGTGGAACATGCCCCCCGGCCGGGAGGCCAAGCGCATCAAGACGTTGTATGAACTGCTCATTCCGGTGGCCAAGGCGTATGCCACGGATCGCGGCCTGGATGTGACCAACCTGGCGATGCTGGTCCACGGCGGATACGGCTATGTCCAGGAGTACCCGGTCGAGCAGATCCTTCGTGACGTGAAGGTGACGTCCGTGTACGAAGGGACGAACGGGATCCAGTCGATCGACCTGCTCCTGCGAAACGTTCTGGCCCGTCGAGGCAAGGCGCTGAAGCTCTACTTCGAGGAGGTGGACAGGACCCTGGGCAGGTACCGCGACAACGAACGCCTCGCTGCCCTGATCGAGGAGTTCGATGCTGCTCGCGCCGAGTTGGTGGCCACGACCGAGACGCTCCAGGGGAAGCGGCAGACCGACCTCAACCACCTGCTCTTGATATCCGTACCCTACATGGAGATGTTCGGGCACCTGGCTTCCGCCCACCTCCTGTTGTGGGGGGCCGGCGTGGCCGACGAGAAGCTCCAGGCAATCTATGCCGGCCAGGGTGCCGGGGACGACGACGAGAAGAACGCGATCCTCGAGCGTGACGGAGAAGCCCGCTACTACCACAATCTCGTGGAGACCACCCGGTTCTTCGTCTACTACATCCTGCCCAAGGTGTACGGTCTTGCTCGAGTCATCAAGCGTGGAGACCATTCGCCGATGGACATGCGGTTTTGATGGCCGGGATCAATCCCGCGAACCGGACACCGGTTCCACGGGCTGATGCGCGCTCGATGCCGCACCGCTTGCATACTTGACTCCTGCCAGGAACCCGATGGCCACGAGGATCAAGGCCAGAACGAAGCCCAACATGGCATGAACGAACCGGTGTTCCAGGAGCCTCTGCCACCCGCCGACGGCGCCTCGTGGGTGGGTGTCGAAGGGCAGTTCGCCCCGATCCGGGGAGCCGGAGGTGCTCGGCGCTGCTGCTCCGCGTGGGTACGAGGGGAGCGAGATCAACCCTGATGGGGTGGACCCGCTCCGTGCAGTCGCTGGCTGACTTCCTTCGCCCCCCCCCGTGGACACCGTTCCTGGGTCCGGGTGGTGCGCGGCCAGATGATCGAAGTCGGCGTCCTTCTCGTCCTCGAGTTCGGAGCGCGCCGAGGGGTAGGTGGTGACTCGCCACTCCCATTCCCAGGGCTCGTCCGGCACGGGGTCGGCGGCCGAACGCGATGCCGCGCGCGAACCATTCTCCTCCCCGTCTACGGGCTGGCCCGGCTCTCTGTCCAGCAGCCCCAGTGTTCTCGCCGACAAGGGACGGTCCATGCCTTTGAGTCGAAGTTCCAGCGAGAACGAATCTTCTTCCGACAGGGCGCTCTCGTCGGACGCACTCTTCCGCAACGCCAGTGCCTTTTCGACAAGGTCCGCCAGGCCGGTTCCGATCGGAAACCCCTTCTTGAGACGCCGGAGCGCCTGTCCCAGCGTGTCTGCGGTGCGGAATCGCTCGGACGGGTCGGGTGCGAGGCACCGTGCGAGGATGGGACCCATACCAGGCACTCTCGCTTCCGCTTCATTCACCGCCGCTGTCGTGTCCGCCTGCAATGCTTTCAGGAGCACGAGGTGTTCCTGGTCGGCTTCGTACACCGGGTGCCCCACGATCATCTCGCAAAGAACCAGTCCAAGGGAGAAGATGTCCGACTGGTGTCCTGTCTCCTTGCTCCCTTCCGCCTGTTCCGGAGACAGGTAGCGCAGCGTTCCCTTGATCGAACCCGTGGAACTCTGGCCCATGTTGCTCGAGGACCTCGCCACGCCGAAGTCCATGATCTTGACCGTGCCGGTTCGCGTGATCATGATGTTCGATGGTTTGATGTCCCGGTGGACGAGCTTGAGAGGCTTGCCCGTGACCGATCGTGCCGTGTGCGCGTAGTGCAGCCCTTCGCACGTCTGGATGCCGATGTCCAGGGCGAGTCCCGCAGTCAACAGGTTGCCAGCCTCACGCTCCATGTCCAGGAGTTCCTGGACGGCGATCCCGTCGACATATTCCATGACCAGAAGGAAGTCGGGCTCGAGATGGATGAACTCGAGAACCTGAACGATGTTCGGGTGGTTGAGCAAACCGCCGATCCGCGCCTCGTTGATGATACCCTTGAGCGACCCCGCCCTCCTGGCGAGATCGCCTTTCAGCCGCTTCAAGGCAACTATGCGCTCGAACCCCTCTGCCCCAAGCGCACGCGCAAGCAGGACCTCACCGAACCCGCCGGAGCCGATCTTCCGGATGACTTCATATCGTCCCATGTACATGCAGGTTTCTCCGGGTCCATCCGGACGCGGCTCGCCCTGTCAGAGTGGCGAAGGCCGCGCATCTTCCCCCAACCGCGACTCTCGAAACATGCGAGACACGTTCAGACAAGGGGGGACACCACACCAGTGACCATCAGTTTCGCACGAAGTCGTTTCGCGTTTCAAGCCGATCCCACCCCATCGTGCCTGGCCAACCTGCCCGCGGCGGATGAGCGGACATTCCACAGCATGCGCGAATCCCTCCTCTTTCCGCCACCACGCAGGACTGGGAATCCGAACTCGGCCGGGAAAAGACGGTTGCGGTCGCCGTTGGCTCATGCCATAGTCGGTTAGGATGGCTTTGGTGTGCGCGGCAGTCGCGGCTCCCGATCGGAGCGGATGCCGAGTCGTGCGCAAGTTCCGGGGCTGTCGATCGGATGGTAGCCGCGTGTCCGATTCGGGCGACAAGGAAGCGTCCGGATCACGTCGTCAACTAGCCGTGTCGGGCGGACTCCCGACAGCGGAACCTGGGAGGGTGCCATGAAGAAGTTCGGTGTGGGTCTTGCTGTTGCAGTGGGGCTCGTTGGTTTGGTGCTTGCTGGCAGCGTGACAGCAGCCCCGCGCGCTCAGGCGCCTCGAGACGCACGTCCGGAGGTGGTGTTCGCGGATGACCTGGCAACACTTCAGGCGAGCCTGAGCCCGGATCAGGTGGACGCCCTGGCGGCAGCTTCGGCCAGTTGGAGAAGCATGACGCAACTGTCTCAGCAGGACCTGTTTGACAGGATGATGTCCGACCTCGAGGCCATCCTGACACCGGGTCAGTTTGCGCAAATGTTGAACTTGCTGTCCAACGCAGCCATCGCGGGAGGCGGGGTGTACATGCCGACCCTGTGCATGTTGTCCGCTCGCATCTCCCTGGTATTCAGCATTGTCGGGGTGATGGGTTGTCCCGGAGACACGGCCAAGGATGCCACGGCGGAAGCCTATGTCGCCTATTCCTATGCCATCATCTGCGGCATGGAGGGTGCGACGAGCTGTCCGGGCGCGGTGGACGCGGCGGCATCGTCCTATATCACCTGGACACAGTTGATGGGCACCTGTGACCTCGCCGATTCGGCCGCCGCCACGATGGGGGCGACCTACGTGCTGTGCGGCGGCGTCTTCTGAACGCGCGCCTTGCCGTTCCCGCCTTGCTTTCTCCTCGAAAGAGCCATCGCCCTGTTGCACACGGCACAACGAGACCGCAACCGGTTGGTGTGGTGTCGGGCAGAGCCGTCAGAAGGTGAGCCCTGCCGATGCGCCGAACCCGGCGACTCCGCCCTGCGAAGTGATGGACCCGGAGACGGGATAGCCTGGTGGGTATTCCCCGTTTTCGTCAGGGAAGAGGGAAGGGTCCTTCTGGTTTGTGCGTGGGATGAGCAGGTGGTAGCTGGCGAAGAGGTCCACACGCAGGGGATTCGGGATGCGGGAGAGCGGGATCTTGAACCCGAGTCCTCCGGACAGCACGTGTTTCGAGGAATCCATCATGTTGGCGTAGGCCGTCTGCTCGGGAACCGGTGACGGCGAGTAGGCATACCCGCCTCTCAGGGAGAATCCGAAGCCCATTTCGCGGCGCCTGGGCATGCCGCCGTTGTACTCGAAGCCGATGCGGGGGGAGACCGTATCGTTCCAGGCCAGCCCGGGATCCCCGGTAAAGTCTCGACCGATCTGTATCGTGACGTCCGCGGAACTGCTCGAGCTGGTCTGCGTGGACGAGATGAACGTCTCGTGATAGGTCGACCACTGGGTCCAGACGATGTCCGCATCCACCGTGATCCTGTCCTTGAACGAATAGGACACCCCGCAGGCGAACTCCGCCGGGTTGAAAGAACTCTCGCTGCTCGAGGTGTTCGACACCGGCTCGACCATGAGGGGGCCGGAATAGAGCGTTTCGTTGGTGAGCGAAAAATCCCCGAACGCCATGGCCTGGATAGTGGAATCGGCACGCACGAAGGTCTCGGAACGGTACGCCGCGCCGAGATTCAGACCGGCCAGCGGATCGGCGATCCAGCCGAAATTGAACAACACGCCCGCGTTGAGCGCCGTCGATCCCATCATCGAAACCGTCATGGTGTCCACGTTGGCATCGACGAGGATCTGGGTGGGAAGTGCATTGCCCTCCTCGTCGGTCGGATTCGCGTTCACCTCCACGTGGGCCGTGAACGCCCCATTGACCACCGTCTGCGCGGAACTCGAGGCACCGAGACCGAAGAAGAGGCCATCGAAAACCTTGATCCCCATCCCCATGAACATGGAGAACCGCTGCGTTCGATTCTTGTACATCGCATAGTAGGGAATGTAGGGGTCCTCGAAGGAGAGGCGCATCAGGTACTGCCTGGGCATGTAGATGCTGGCGCCCAGCGTTATCCACTCGAAGACCGGAATCGCCACGTTGATCGCGGTTCCCATCGACGCCGCGTACTGGGTCCCGACCGACGTGGTCTCCGGCACCCCATTCTCGTCGATATCGATCTCGCCGTTCTGGTTCGCATCGTAGACGATCCCCTCGAAGTCATCGAATCGGGGCATAAAACTCTGGAACCCGATCTCGAGCTGGATGCGTTCCGTCCGGCCGAGCGCGGCCAAGTTGTAGTAGGCGGCCGCTCCGCCGACCACGCTGGCGACCTGGGCGTTCCCCATCCCGATGGATCGTGCACCCACGCCGAACGTGTCGTGGACGTTGGCCCATGCCAGGGAGCTGCCCAACAGGACCATGCTCGACACAACACCGAGGAAGGTCCCCGTTCTTGTCATCCTTGTGCCATTCATGAGGTTCAGCAAGCGCCTGCGCATCGCTATCTGCTCCTATCAAGCCTGCCGGCGGCACCGAACCTGGCCGGGTCGCCGGACCGGGGGTCCATCTGGCTGCTTGTCAACTGCCTCCACTTGTCCCATCGAGGGGCGTCGCAGTCACGCCGGGAGTCGGTTCCGCGGGCAGTGGCGTGGACTCGCCCACAGTATCTCCACCTGCCGCGGTGCTCGACGTGAACTCGCCGGCGAGTGTGTCGGCGATGTCCGCTGCCAAGTCGAGCAGCCAGCCGACAGTGCCGTTCTCGATCCAACGCACGGTGAACGCCAGCGTCGATTCGTCACGGTAGTAGGCCTCCCGCAGTTCCTCGGGGAGGGCTTCCCAATCTCCCAGGATGATGCTGACCAGGTCCGGATCGGCCGGGATGGCGAGGAGGTTGATCAGGATGTTTCGGACAGCCGGGTCGGGATCGAGGAGTTCGTTCGCCAGCCCGTCCCGGTCGACACTGCCCCCACCTCCGACGTTGCTCAGGGCCTCCAACGCTGATGGCAGCGCGTACAAGGCACTGGACGGGTCTTCGGCGCCGTCGAAAGCGTAGATCATCCAGGAGTCGATGTCTTCGATCCAGCGGGGGTCCTCGTAGAGCAACTGGATCAGCGGCACCAGTGTCCACAACCGGGCCGACGTGTAGTTGTCGTAGTAGACACCGGGGGCTTCCGGGCTCGGGCGGACGAAGTAGTCGAACAGGTGCAACTGCGCGTCGATCAGTTCGGGATCCTGCGCCGCAGGGAGGTCCTGGGCAGCCTTCGCCTGGTCCTCCAGGAGGCCACTGTTGATCACGATGGGTATCAGCTCATTCAGGTTCGGCTCGCTCAGCACCTCGTAGCCGTCCACCAGTTTCAACAGGTCCACCAGGACTTCGAGCGCATCGATGTACCTGTCATAGTCCTCGCCGCAGGCGTTCCGGTGCGCGTCGAACAGCCCGCGTTCCATGTCATCGGCTTCGGCGTACGCGGCCACATAGTCGAGATGGTCGTCGTAGATCGCCGTGAGCAGAGCGCTCGATGACGACGTGGAATCCAGCATCCCCATGTCGACGAGTTGATAAACCACGGGCAGCAGGATGCGAAGCTGAACCGTCATCTCCGGCGACACCATGCCGTTGGACAGGTTGGAAACGGTGTCTTCCACGAGTTGTTCGTTGTCCTCGAGCAACGCGACCGGATCAATCGTGGAACCACTCCCGTTCGCCATGGTCTCGACCATGGTATAGAGCATGGGATCCCCCGTCTCTTCATCCGTGGCGAAGGTCTCGGGCAGGAGGTAGGCAGCGGCCGCCAGCAGGATCTCCAGGCTGCTCGGTCGATGGTCCACGTACCCGTCGCAGTCGTTGTCCTTCCCGTCTCCCGTCCCATCCTCCGTGAACTCGGGCGCCGCATCGATCACGATCACGCTGCCGTTCTCCATGGAGATCTTGAGCCCGGGATGGATCGTCGCGTCCGTGTCGTCGCAGTCCCCGGCGTTGATGGACACCTGGTCTCCGTCCTGATCTTCTGCGGGAAGCAGATCGTCGTCCGCCACGAGGTTGCAGTCGTTGTCCTTGCCATCCTCCACCTCGATCGCTCCGGGATAGACAGCGCTGTCGGTATCGTTGCAGTCGCCGTCCGCCACCGAGACCCCATCGTTGTCCTTGTCCGATGTGTCCGGCGTCCAGGCCCCGGTCGGCGTTCCGTCCGGGGTGTAGTTCACCAGCGTCCGCAGGTTGAGCGCCAGGTACATGGCGTCCTCGGCGGCACTCTCCGAGTCATCCGTCTCCATGGCCGCGTCGATCACCGCGCGGTTGCTCCGGAGTTGGCACAGCGGCTGTTGGAACGCCCGCAGAAAGGTCCAATCCGGTTCCACATAGGGCGGCAGCGTGGCGGTGTCGAACCGCTGTTCGCCGATCGGATCGATGACGAACGCGGCGACCAGGTCGAACAACAAGTTGCTTCCATCCTGCGTGGCGTTGGAAAGCGTTGCTCGCAGTATCGTGGCCGTGTCATACGCGATATCGTCGGCGACTCGAGGATCCATGGCCGCTTCCCGCGCTGCCTTGTCGGCCTGAACGACGTCGAGCGCGTCGTCGTTGACCAGGTCGTAGGCGATATCCAGCAGGGCCGAAAACGCGCAGCCTTCGGGGTTCGTCGGGCAGTCGTCATAGAGGTAGGCCGCATATCCCTGGCCGAGCCGAATGAACTCCTCGAGGTGTCCGGTGTAATAGAGGTCGAGGTAGAAGTCGAGCAGCGCCTGCACTGGCTGGTCCGGGTCGTTGAGGAGACGTGCAACCTGCTGCAAGGTTTCCGCGGGGTCGCCCGGTTCGATGTAGGGTTCGAGGTCTATGGGGTCGAGGTATCCGGGCAACTCGAAGTAGGGATTCAGGTACCCTGTGTCGATGACGTAGGTGAGAGGGGCGCCGAGTGCGTCGAAGGTGCCTTCGGAATTCAGGCAATCGAAGACGTCGAGGATATCTTGCGGCGACGATGCCTGGTCTTCTCCCGCTGTGACCAACTCGAGGCAGGCGTTGGTTTCGGGCTCGTAGGGCACCACGTGAGGCCCCGAGTCTTCCTCGTAGCACCCGCACAGCGCCACCGGAAGGAGCAGGTACACGATGTGCCCGCAGTTTCTTGAAAGGGACTTTCCTTTTCTGCTCATGCTCGACGACTCCTGCCAGGGAACGCCCACCGCGTTCCCGGACGTGCTCCATGCGATGCACGAGCCGGCGCGGGAGGGCCTCTCCGTTCCAACCTTCACGATGGAGATTCCCTTATATCGCAGGCGGCGAGCAAGCTGCAAGCCCAAAACTGCTGAGCCACATCGTCGCGCGCTCCATGCTTGACAGCCGCCGCCGTCAAACCTAAGTTATGGCAGTCTATCAGAAGGACGAAAGGGGTCTCACAGATGGCACTGCTGGAAATCGTCAAGTTCCCGGACCCGAGTCTCAAGAAACCGTCGGAACCGGTGGCCGAGTTCGACGAGGCCCTCTCCAGGTTGATACGTGACATGTCCGACACGATGTATGCCGCTCCGGGCGTGGGGCTCGCCGCGGTCCAGGTGGGCGTCCACCGGCGGCTGTTCGTGATGGATTCCAGGGAGGAGGACCTGGGTCTCGAGGTGTACATCAATCCTGTGATCGTCGGCGGTGAGGGAGAAGTGGAGACCGAGGAAGGCTGCCTGAGCCTTCCCGACTTCAACGAAACGGTCACACGCAAGGCGCGCATCACGATTCGCTACCAGAAGGTCGATGGAACGCTCGAGGAAGGGGCGCTCAACGGGTTCCGCGCGGTGATTTTCCAGCATGAACTCGATCACCTGAACGGGATCCTGGCCACAGATCGCATCAGTCGATTGAAACGGTCGCTGTACACGCGCCGGCGCCTGCGCCAGGTCAAGCAGGAAAAGCAGGAGAAGCACGGATGAGCGAGTCACCGGCCGGTGGGGGGACAACGCCCTGGCGTATCATCTTCATGGGGACCCCCGAATTCGCGGTGCCCACGCTCGAAGCGCTCGCGGCCGGCCCGGACGACGTCGTGGCCGTGATTGCCCAGCCGGACAGGCCCGCGAAACGAGGGCGCAAGGTGCACGTGCCCCCCACCATCCAGGTGGCCAGGAGACTCGCCATACCCACCCATCAGCCGGCTCGAGTCCGTGGCCCGCGCTTTGTCGAGACGCTGGCCCACTACGATCCCGACCTGATCGTGGTGGTCGCCTACGGGCGGATTCTCACCGAAGCCGTCCTCGAGTGCCCCAGGCACGGATGTGTCAATGTCCACGCCTCGCTGCTGCCGAAGTATCGCGGAGCCAGCCCGATCCAGTGGGCCCTGCTGCGTGGCGAGACCGTAACCGGTGTCACGACCATGTTGATGGACGCCGGCCTCGACACGGGGGACATCCTCCTGGCCAGGGAACTTCCCATTCCCCCCGGCGCCAACGCCGGAGAACTCCATGACCTGCTGGCACCCATCGGGGCCGAGTTGCTCGTGGAGACCGTCGCCAGAATGAAGCGCGGCACCGTGCGTCCGAGACCCCAGGATTCTCGGCTCGCCACGCGGGCGCCGCTGCTCAAGAAGGAAGACGGCCTGATCGACTGGAATCGGCCAGCCCGGGAGATCGACTGGCACGTTCGCGGCATGACGCCATGGCCAGGCGCGTTCACCTTTCTCGATGGCACACGCATCGTGGTCCTCGACGGTGCTGCCTTGCCCCAACCGGCGGACGCCCCTCCTGGAACCCTCTTGAAGGCGGAAGCGTCCGGGCTCATGGTCTCCACCGGAGAGGGCTGCTACCAGGTCAGGGAACTCAAGCCCGAGAACTCGAGAGCCATGGCGCCCCAGGCCTTCCTCTGCGGCCACAGGCCGGCCGTGGGCGCCAGGTTCTCATCGGATCGAGGTGTTTCATGAGCCCCCCGGCACACCACTCGATAGCCCCGTCGATACTGTCTGCCGATTTCACCCGTATCGGCGCCGAAGTCGAAGCCGTGTCCCGGGCCGGCGCCGGCCTCATCCACGTGGACGTGATGGATGGGCGCTTCGTCCCCAACCTCACCGTCGGCCCGGACATCGTGTCCGCTGTCGCCTTGGCGACAAACCTGCCACTGGACGTGCACCTGATGATCGTGGAGCCGGACCGGCTGATTCCTCGTTTCGTCGATGCCGGTGCTTCCATCGTGACGGTGCACGTCGAGGCCTGCCCCCACCTCCACCGGACCATCGCCCTGATCCACGACTGCGGCGCTCGAGCCGGCGTGGCCCTCAACCCGGCCACCCCGCTCCACTTTCTCGGCCCGGTCCTCTCGGATATCGAACTGGTCCTCATCATGACCGTGGATCCCGGTTTCGGCGGGCAAGACCCCATCCCTTCCGCCCTGCGCAAGCTCGGCCAGGCGAGACGCCTGATCGACAAGGCCGGGCTCGATCGTCCCCCCGCGCTCGAGGTGGACGGAGGCGTGAAGGCACACAATGCGGGGGACTTCGCCGCCGCGGACATCCTGGTGGCGGGCTCGGGCGTGTTTCTCTGGCCCGAAACCCAGGAAGACACCCACAAGTCCTCCCTGGATGGCGACCAACTGGCGGCTGCTTATGCGCGTGCAGTGTCCGCCATCCTGGGCGCACTGGCCCCGTAGCCGACTCGGCCGCCCGGTTTTTCAGTTGACAGTGGGTCCCAACGGCGGTATAAACGGCTCGCACCTTGATCGGGGTGTAGCGCAGGGGGAGCGCGCTTGGTTCGGGACCAAGAGGTCGGAGGTTCAAATCCTCTCACCCCGATACCCTTGAAGGGCGGCCCGCCGGGTCGCCCTTCTTGGTTCGAATCGACACCCCGCCGGTGCATCCCCCCCCGCGCCACCCCGGTCCCCGTGGGGCTACAGCTCGAGGTTCCGGCGTGCCCGCGGATACATGATGACATCGCGAATGTTCTGCATACCGGTCAGGAACATCATGAACCGCTCGAACCCGACGCCGAATCCCGCATGGGGAACGGTACCGAAGCGCCTGAGGTCGAGGTACCATCGATAGGCCTCGAGGGCCATGTTCCGCGCCTCCATGCTTTGCTTCAGGACATCGAGACGCTCTTCCCGCTGACTGCCTCCGACGATCTCGCCGATTCGAGGCACCAGCAGATCCATGGCGGCGACCGTCCTCCCGTCGTCGTTCCTTCGCATGTAGAATGGCTTGATGGCCTCCGGGTAGTCCGTGATGATGAGCGGCTTGCGAAGATGCTCCTCGGTCAGGTAGCGCTCGTGCTCCGCCTGGAGGTCGGCACCCCACTCCACCGGGAACTCGAAAGAACGGCGACTCGCTTTCAACGTCTCTATGGCCTCGGTATAGGTCATGCGCACGAACGTTGCGTCGCGGACATGCTCGAGGCTCTTGAGAAGCCCCTTCTCCACCCAGCGGTTCAGAAAAGCGATGTCTTCCCCGCACTGGTCCAGGACCGCGGCGATGACCTCCTTGAGAAAGGCGACGGCCAGGTCGATGCAGCCATCGAGGTCGCAGAATGCCATCTCGGGCTCGACCATCCAGAACTCGGCGAGGTGTCGCGCCGTATTGGAATGCTCCGCCCGGAACGTGGGGCCGAAGGTGTAGACGTTCGAGAGTGCGCAGGCGATCGTCTCGGCCTGGAGCTGTCCGGAAACGGTCAACCCGGCCTGTTTCCCGAAGAAATCCTTGTCGAAGTCTACCCTTCCGTCCTCCAGAGGCACCGATGCGAGGTCGAACGCGGTGACCTGGAACATCTCTCCCGCCCCTTCGCAGTCCGAAGAGGTGATGACCGGCGTGTGCACGAGGAAGAAGCCGCGATCGAGAAAAAACCGGTGAACTGCCGCGGAGGCCGCGCTACGGACTCGAAAGACTGCCCCTAGCGAGTTGGTGCGTGCGCGGAGATGTGAGATCGAGCGGAGGAACTCGAACGAGTGGCCCTTCTTCTGCAGGGGATAGGACCGCGGATCGCAATCGCCGACCACGGCCAGGGTCTCGACATCCAACTCCACCCGCTGGCCCTTGCCCGGGGATTCGACGAGCGTGCCCACCACGTCCACACTGGCGCCCGTCGTTACCCGCGACAGGGTGCACCTCGGAAGCCCATCGGGCTTGACCACTGCCTGGAGACTCTTGAGGCATGACCCGTCGTTCACCTCCACGAACGAAACCCCCTTGGAATCTCGTCGCGTCCGAACCCATCCCTGGACTCTGACCCGGCTGCCGATTTCTCCGTCGTGCAGCAGGGCGGCTACCGTCGTGCGCTCCGGCATGCTCAATCTCCCAGATGCTCGCCCACCCTCTTCTCGAGGAGGCGCCGGGGTACCGCTCGCAGGAACTCGGAGCGGTGGTCCCAGTCTTCGCAAAACAGCCACAGTTCATCCTGGGCTCGAGTCATGGCAACGTAGCAAAGTCGCCTCTCTTCCGCAAGCCTTTCCTGGCGCTCGAGCGGCAGTCGGCGCCAGGCGGCGTCGAGAGCCGGTAACCACGCGGCTTCCTTTTGTGCTTCCTCGAAGCGGAGCGTGAGTTCGTGCTGATGGCGTGCCAGCCGGTGTTCGCCCAACGCGCGCCACAACGCTGCCTCGAGCCACGCCATCCATGCCAGCGGCCCGTACCGCGTCGCCCCGCCGCTCTCCTCGCCCGCACCGGACTCCGCGCGTTCTGCCAGGCCGAGCCTCACCCGCAACCAGGCCTCCTCTCGCCTCGCCTTGCGCGCACGACGGCGCCGGGCCTTCAGCGCCGCAGTCTCCCTTGCCAGGAGCCGCCGATTCGGGAAGCGAAGATGATCGAGGAACGGTAGCAGCACCACGGGGAACTCGAGCCCCTTACTTCCGTGCAAGGTCAGCAGGCGCACTCCCTTGCCCTCGAGGCTTCCTGTCACGGGGATTCCCCGGCGATGGGCAGCACGTCGAACGAGACGGCCGTCGAAATGGTCACGAACCAGGACGGCCAGGGCGTCGAGTGGACGCCCTTCGGCGTGGAGTCGCTCG
Source organism: Myxococcota bacterium (assembly GCA_024278455.1). Classification (GTDB taxonomy): domain Bacteria; phylum Myxococcota_A; class UBA796; order JAJRTE01; family JAJRTE01; genus JAJRTE01. The sequence continues at coordinate 14,371 of JAJRTE010000266.1, read as the reverse complement.
AGGACGCCGGCGACACGTTCCGGCTGGCCGGACCCGGCGACACAACGGGGCCGCACGCCGCCCTTCCGAAACGCGATCGCGGGCTTGGCGACACGTTTCTCATCCCCCTCCACCACCCTGGACGCGAGCGCGAGGATCGAAGCACGACAGCGGTAGTTGGTCGCCAACAGATGTGTGCGGACATCCTTGCGGCGCGCGTAGGACCGGATCAAGTCGGGATTCGAGCCACGCCACCGGTAGATGGCCTGGTCGTCATCCCCGAACAGCGAGAATCCCGTCCGCGGACCAAGAAGCCGCTCGAACATCCGGTGCTGGAGGTCGTCGATGTCCTGGAACTCGTCGATGAGCACGAACTCGAGACCACGGCGAAAACTCTCGCCGGCGGGACTCTCCAGCAGTTCAAGGGCCAATGGGACCAGGTCGTCCAGTTCCAGGACGCCCTCGGCCCGCTTCCAGCGCGAGAAAAGCGGCTCGAGGTGCGCGAGCGCCGGGTCCGCGATATGGTTCTCGCCGGGGCGCATCCTCTAGAACAGCCGGGCCGGGCTCCCCGCGGGCTTCGGCCCGGGAAGCTGTTCGAAAAACCGGCAGAACAGACCCTCGGGACCAGGCGTGTCTTCCGCGGTGACGACTCGAGGCATTCGCTCGAATCCAAGCGCTTCATGGTGCCTGCGCACGAGCCGGAACGCGAATGCATGGAAGGTGAACGTCATTTGAGGCAGCCTGAGGGATACACCGCTGCGCTCCACGAAACTGGCAAGCCGGTGAGCGATCTCGAGGCACGCCTTGCGCGTAAAGCTGAATGCCAGCAGGCCCGATGGAGGAATCCCGCGCTCGAGCAGCAGGTGTGCGATCCGAGCGACGAGGACGCGCGTCTTGCCACTGCCGGCGCCGGCAAGCACGAGTGTCCTGGGGAAGGTGTCGACCACCGCGGCCATCTGCTCCGGGCTCAACTCGCCCAGGAGAGCCACGACCCTGGGTGGCTCGGTCCGTCCACCGTCCATCCCGCTCGAACCCGGCCCGAGCAACGGTTGATGGTGTGGTGTCGCGCTGGCAGCCGGCCGCTCCATGGCGTCCTCCCGGCCCGGCACCCGGTTGCATGCACCGTGCCGCGCGAGGGCGAGCGGTCCCCGGGCCAGGCGCACCATCTGGTATTGATCAATCCCCTTGCATTACAACCGGTTGCACCGCGATCCGGGGGCGAGGTAGCAGGTGCCGCAGAAAGGGTGGCGGCCCCATGGCATCGAGACGGGAGACGGGTGTCCGGGATTCGGACGTCGTGTCCGGTGAGTGTCCGGGATCGTACCACCTGACGTGGAGGAGAGCGAAATCGAGAGCTTCCTGGCTCGAGACATGTTCGAGCGCCTGACCGGGGCCTATCGCACGGGTGTTCTCCACATCGTCCCTGCCTATCTCTTCTGGAACATCGGCACGCAGCAGGGGCACCTGTACCAGCAGGAGGGGGACGTGCCCTGGGCGATCCGTACGGAAGCCGCGGACACGCTGTCGTTGCTGGCCAGGATTTTCCCATCCGGAGAGACGATCGAGGGGGCGGTGTCGTACACCTTTGCCAACGGGACCTGGCAGGCCTGGTCACCAGGGGATGCCATCGAACCGGAGACGGACCGGGCCATCCTGCACCGGTTTCGTGTCGGCCGCGATGACCTTCCAGGGGCTCCCGAAGGCTTCGCCGCCGCTGGCTGGTGTCTTGATCAAAGCCCTTGGGATCCAGTCCTTTTCGAGGGCGACTGTCCCACGGCGGACCTGGCCACGGTGCTCGGGATACCCGCAGAGACGATGGTGGCCTCCTACCACTACGACGGGCGTTTCCTGGGCGCCTCGAGCACCGGGACGCCAGCGGCGTTGGTGCAGACCTTCGCCCGGGAGCCCGTTCTGTTGACCTGGGGCAACGATGACCGGGATGGGGACGGCGTTGCAGACGTGAGCGACAACTGCCTCAGCCTGTCGAACCCCGGCCAGGCCGAGGATCGGCTCGAGGGCTTCGTCTCCGCGGCGGACAGCAGCGTGTGGATCGTTGCTCCCGACGGGGTCGGGGACGCCTGCGACACCTGCCCTGGCATCACCAACCCGGACCAGGCTGACCGTGACGGCGATACCGTGGGAGACGTTTGCGACAATTGCCCGGACATCCCGAACCCGGACCAACTCGATGGCGACGAGGATGGGGTCGGGGACGCCTGCGACAACTGTGCAGACGTTCAGAACCCCGACCAGGCAGAATGCGCCTCTGAGATCGACCCCGACGGTCTCGGCGACGCCTGCGACCCCGACGATGACAACGATGGCATTGAGGACGAATCGGAGAGCGAGAGCTGTGTCTGCAACCCTGACCCCTGCAGTTGCAGCGTGGCCCGCCAGTTCGGGGCGACGCCCGGCCAGGGGTCGGCAGGGATGTTTCTGCTTGCCCTCCTTCCCGGGATGGCCATCCTGGTCTCACGCAGAACCTACTGCCGGGGCATGGAATGTCGTGCCGCCGTTGCACGGAATCCCGTGTCCCCTGGTGAGGCAGGAGCGTAGGCGGCCTCATGCACGTCACGACAACCTGCTGGGTGCGGAATGTCGTGCCGACAGGGTAGATCCTGCGTCTCCCGCGTGCTATCATACGCCCCTTCCCCCTGGAACGTACCGCCGGGCCGGGCTCGAGCGATGTGCCCCCGGCGACTGGAGCGCATGATGGAAGGCACGGCGTTGGAATGTCCGGTTTCTCGTGCCCGGCATCCAGCAGTGGTGTGCCTGTTTCCCTTCCTGGGCCTTGCGCTGGCGGCGGCCGGGTGCGGGGTGGCTCCGCGTATCGTCGCGCGGATGGCGGGAGGATACCTGGAGACGGGTGCCGAGGTGTTCGAGCAGGAGCCGGATCCAGCGTTCGCCGAGAGTGCCATCCCGGCCAACTTCAAGCTGCTCGAAGTCTTGTTGGCGCGTTCTCCCCACGACAGGAAGCTCAACGCCCTGGCCGCACAGTACCTGGGTACATACGCCCAGGCGTTCCTGGAGCCGCGTGTCGAAACGCTGTTGTACGAGGACCCTGATGGTTCCGATCGCGCACGGGAGCGTGCCAGCCAGTTCTACTTGAGAGGACGCACCTACGGGTTGCGTGCCCTGGAGCGCAAGCGTATCTTCATGGAGAGCCTGGATGGTACGGTGGCCGACATCCAGCGTGGCGTCGAGACGATCGGAAAGCGCGACCTGGCGGCCTTGTTCTGGACGGCGTTTTGTTGGGGGAGCTACACGAACCTTCACCTCGAGGATCCTCGGTCTTTGGCCGACTCCACCATCGTCGTGCAGATGATGGCGAGGGTCCTCGATCTGGACGAAAGCTACTACTATGGCGGCGCCCACATTTTTTTCGGAGCCATGCTGTGCCGGCTTCCGGCCCAGGCGGGAGGAGACCCGGAGCAGAGCCGGCGCCATTTCGAGCGGGCCATCGAACTGGGTCAGGGCCGTTTCCTGATGGCTCGAGTCTTCTTTGCGCGATACTATGCCGTGCGTGTCCAGGATCGCGCGTTGTGGGACGAACAACTCCAGCAGGTACTGGCTGCTGATCTTGATGCCTGGCCGCAGGAACGTCTGGCCAATGCCATGGCACGGTCTCGTGCGGAATACTACCTGGAGCACGCGGAAGACTACTTTCTCGAGTAGTGTCTGGAGCGGTTCCGGGAGAAGGGTGCGGCGGTCGATCGTGCCGATCCTGCCGGAAAGCAGGCGAGGAGCCCCGAGTGAGTATCGCAGACAAGGATAGGGCGGCAGGTGCCGCCGGGAGAGGGAAGCGTGTCATCGCGGCTGTTGTGGCGATGGCCGGTGTCTGGGTCGCCTGGCATGTCGCCGACGCCGTGGCTGCGGACCCGGAGCGACATGTCATCAAGTTCGCCTGTGTGGCTCCAGAGGGGTCGGTGTACGTGTCCGAAGCCCGGAAATGGGATCGTGAATTGCGGGCACTGACCTCGGGCAGGGCGGAATTCCGCATCTTTCCTGGCGGAATTCTGGGAGAAGAAGAAGACATCGTCCGGAAGATCCGGGCGGGACAGGTGCACGCGACTGGCGTGACGGGAATCGGGATGGGGGAAATGGTCCCCGCCTCGAGGGTGCTCGAGCTGCCCCGGCTCTTTCGCAGCTTCGAGGAGTTGGTCGCCGTGTCCGGGCGCATGACGCCCTATTTCGACAAGATGTTCGAGGAGCGTGGCTACGTGCTCATGGGATTCACCTACGTCGGGCCGGTCTACATCTTCAGCAAGAAGCCGATACGAAACCTCGAGGAATTGGGTCGAAGCAAGGTGTGGGCATGGGAGAGCGACCCGATTTCCCTGGCCCTGTTCGATGTCTCAGACGCCTCGGCCGTGCCGCTGAGCCTCCTGAACGTGCTGCCGTCCCTGCAGACGGGCGTCATCGACGGCGTCTACGGATCCCCGCTGGCCATGGTGACCATGCAGTGGTTCCGGTACGTGAAATACATGACATCCGTTCCCCTCGGGTATGCCATCGGCGCCATCGTCATTGACAAGCGCGCCTTCGACGCGTTGCCGGAAGACATCCAGTTGTTGCAACGAAAACTGGGGAGGAAGTACACGCAACGAATAACGGAGCGTGTCCGCCGGGACAACGAACGCGCCCTGGCGTTGATGAGGCAGAGGGGGTTGCAGGATGTCCAGCCTTCTCTCGAGGACCTGGCGCGCATCGACGAGGTCATGCCCCGGATATGGACCCGTTTTTCTGGCACCCTCTACTCGCCCGACCTGCTCCGGCAGGTCAGGCAGACTGTCGCCGAAATCCGTGACGGTGCGACCTGACGATGTTCGTTCGAGGACTCAAGAGAGTTGACCGTGTTCTGGGCGCGGTGGAAAAGGGGGGCGTTGTCGCCGCGCTGGCGCTCATCTTGCTCCTGTCCCTCTACGAGATCGTCGCCAGGAACCTTGGCATCCATGCGCCGCCGTGGGTTGATCCGCTGCGCCGCCAATTGGTTCTGTGGGGGGGACTCCTGGGCGCCGTGCTGGCCGTGCGGGCCCAGGCCCATATCCGCTTCGACTTCATCCAGCCCCGGCTGTCTGGCCGCTTCGCCGTCGCTGCCCGCTGGGTGGTGTCCGGCGCCGGAACCGTGGTCTGCTTCTTCCTGGCTCGAGGATCCCTAGTGTTCGTCCAAACGGAACGCGGCGGCGTTTCCACGGTGGCCGGCGTCCCTGCCTGGATCTTCGCTTCGATCATTCCCGTCGCCTTCTTCTTGATGGCCATCCACTTCGTGTTGGAGCCGGCGATATCGGCGCTGGGCCGGGAAGGTGCTCGCAAGGCGACGGAGGCGTCATGAGCCTGGTTGCCGGCGCCGTTTTCCTGGCACTGTTCGTCCTGGGTACTCCACTGTTCATCTGCATCGGCGCGCTGACGCTCTTGTTGCTCCGGGCCATTGGAATGGACCCCCAGGTCGTCGCGATCGAAGTCTATCGGATTGCCCGTTCTCCGGGGCTCGTGGCCATATCGATGTTCGCGTTCGCCGGCGTGGTGATGGCTCGAAGCGGCATGCCTGGGCGATTCGTCGATCTGGCCAAGGCTCTCGTGGGCTGGATTCCCGGCGCGGCAGCCATCGTCACCCTGACGGTGTTCGAGACGTTCACCGCGCTTACCGGCGCGTCCGGGATGTCGATCCTTGCCGTGGGAGGAATGTTGTACGGCGTGCTCCGCAAGGCGGGATACCCGGATCGATTCAGCCTGGGCATGATCAGTTCGGCGGGGAGCCTTGGTGTCTTGCTGCCGCCCAGCATCGTTATCATCTTCTACGGAACCTTGACATCCACGCCCATCGACGTGCTATTCAAGGCGGGGTTGCTTCCCAGTGCCGTCATGCTCGGCGTGCTCGGCACCTATTGCGTCCTGCGCGGGATGCGAGCCGGGACGCGCACCCCCTTCTCGTGGAGCCGGTTGGCGGCCGCGACCTGGGCGACGCGGTACGAAATCCCCCTCCCGTTCCTCGTGCTGGGCGGGGCCTACACCGGGATCATCACCATCGCGGAGATCGCGTGTATCACGGCGCTCTACGTGCTCGTCGTGGAAACCGTGGTGTACGGGGACGTGCCGCTCCGGAAAGCCGTGGGCGACCTGGCGGTCGAGACGATGATGCTGGTCGGAGCCATCGTTGTGGTGCTTGCCGTCGCCCTGGGCCTGAACAACGTTCTCGTCGACCAGGGGATCCCTGAACGGCTGGTGCACTGGTCGGCCGGCGTCATTTCGTCCAGGGTCGGATTCCTGCTCGCCCTGAACCTGCTCCTGCTCGCCATGGGCTGCATGCTCGATGTTTTTTCGGCCCTGATTCTCGCCGTTCCGCTCCTGACACCACTGGCGATGAGCCATGGTATCCACCCGGTGCACCTGGGGATCATCTTTCTGGCCAACCTGGAGGTGGGGTATTCGACCCCTCCTGTCGGACTCAACCTGTTCGTCGCCTCGCTGACGTTCAAGCGGCCACTCCTCGAGGTCATGAAGTCCGTGCTTCCCTTCGTTCTGCTTCTCCTCCTCGGCGTCCTGATCATCACGTTCATCCCACAGCTTTCTACCTGGCCCACGGCGGAACTCGAGGGCCTGACGTTGCCGCCGTGACATGCGTTGCCCGCAGGTTCTCGGGCCGTGTCGAGCTGTCCAGGTGCACCCGAAGAGCACCGCGGCGATGGTGTCTATTCTCTTCACTACACCGGGGGAACCTGCTACGCTAGGCATCGAGAGGGGGGTAGGGGGCCGGACGGAATGCACGGCCGTCTCGATGCCTGGATGAGGGGAAATGGTCCTGGAACTGCCAGACACGGCCACGGTGTTCGAAGTCGCCCCGCGGGATGGCCTGCAGAACGAACGGGTGCTTCTGTCCGTCCAGCAACGGGTGGCGTTGATCGATCATCTCTCCGCGGCAGGGTTCACGAACATCGAGATAGGCTCGTTCGTGAGTCCGCGGTGGATACCGCAGATGGCCGGCACCGCGGAAGTGCTGGCCGGCATCGAGAGGCGCCCCGGCACGCGCTACTGGGTGCTCGTCCCCAACCGCCGCGGGTTCTCGGATGCCCTGGCGGCCGGCGCGGAGTGCGTCTCCGTGTTCATGTCCTCGAGCGAGGGCCACAATCGCAGCAACGTCAACCGGTCTGTTGCCGAATCGTTGACCGAACTGCGTGGCATCCTGCGCGAGGCTCGAGCTGCCGGCCTTCTCGTCCGGGCCTACCTGTCCACCGTTTTCGGATGTCCTTATGACGGCCCCGTGGACCCCGGCCGTGTCGTGGAATTGTCGCACGGACTGCTCGAGGCGGGAGCGTGGCAAGTCTCGCTCGGGGATACCATCGGTGTGGCCCATCCGCGCCAGGTAGTCGACATGGTCGAGCGGGTTTCTCGAGTCGCCCCGCCCGATCGATTCGCTCTGCATTTTCATGATACTCGAGGCATTGCGCTGGCGAACGTGCTCGCGGGTCTTCAGGCAGGTATCAGGGTGTTCGATGCCTCGTTGAGCGGCGTCGGTGGCTGTCCTTACGCACCGGGGGCGTCGGGCAACCTGGCGACCGAGGACATGTTGAACCTTTTGCATGCCAGTGGTATCGAAACAGGTGTCTCCCTCGAGCGTGCGGCGGCCTGTGGACTGTTTCTCAGGGAGTTGCTCAACCATGACCTGCCGGGCAGGTACCACTCCTGGTTCCTGGGGCGCCGCCGAATCGGAGAGGGCGCCAGATCCCGGCAGGGTGCCTGACAGGAGGAACCACCGGTGTCAGATCTGATGACCACGCGCGAAGGACAGGTACTGGTAGTCACGCTCAACCGGCCCGAACGGATGAACGCCGTATCGATGAATCTGCTGCAGTCCCTGCTCGAGACCCTCGATGCGGTCGCATCCGATCCCTCCATCCGTGTCGTGATCATGACCGGAGCGGGAGACCGGGCTTTCTGTGCAGGAGCCGACCTGAAGGAACGCAAGTTCATGACCGGGGCGCAGACTCGAGATTTCCTGCGGCGCATTCGGTATGCTTTCTCCCGCCTGGAGACGCTCGATCGTCCCACGATCGCAGCGGTGAACGGCCTGGCGTTGGGGGGCGGGTGCGAGCTTGCCCTGACGTGCGACATCCGGGTCATGTCGGAGACGGCGGCGATGGGTTTGACGGAGACGCGGCTCGCGATCATTCCCGGGGCGGGGGGCACGCAACGGCTGTCCCGGCTGGTGGGCAAGGGAAGGGCGAAGGAGATGATCTTCACCGGGCGGAAGGTTCCGGCCCAGGAAGCGCTGCAGATTGGGCTGTGCGAGCGGGTATCGCCGCCGGCACGCCTGATGGCGACGTGCCTCGAGTTGGCCGAGGAGATGTGCCTGGCCGGGCCGTTGGCCCTGACCCAGGCCAAGTTCGCCATCGACAAGGGGTATGATGTGGACCTGAACACCGGGCTCGACATCGAGAGCAAGGCCTACGAGGTCCTGCTGCCCACCGAGGACCGGCGGGAAGCGTTGAAGGCCTTTCAGGAGAAACGGAAACCGCACTTCCTGGGCAAGTGAGCATGACGGTGCGAGAGGATCGGGTCGTGGCGAGAGAGCCCCAAGCGACAATTGTGCAACTGGAGATCTTCCCTCACCTCACCGTGGTGAAGGGCAAGCACGTCGGGCAGAAGTACCCGCTCATCGGTGATCGCGTCGTGCTTGGCCGGCGGCGCGGAGACCTGACCATTCCCGACCCGGAGGTGTCCAGCACGCACTGCGAAATCGCGAAGGGCGGCGACAGCTTTTTCGTTCGAGACCTGGGAAGCACGAACGGCACCTATGTCAACGGCCAGGTGATTCGCGAGCAGAAGCTGCGTCCCGGGGACCAGATCGGCATTGGACGTACCCTTCTGGCGTTCGAGTTCGCGCGCACCGGCAGCCCGGTGGCCGAGAAGACTGATGATGGCGCGGAGGAATCCGGCGACGGGCGCATTCCCCTGGGGCTGTACGACCACGTACCCGGCTTTGCTGGACTCGGCGCGCTCGTGGAGGACGAATTCACGGGCTTCGAGGACGATCGAGGCACCCGGTTGTTCGATTTCGCCGGTGCGAGTCCCCGGTTGCCCCCCTACTCCGAGGTGCAGCTCGAGGTGGTGGGGGGACCGGAGAAGGGTAGGGTGATCACGCTGCAAAGCGGCCACGTCGTCGTGGGCCGGTATGGGACCGACATCATCATCAAGGACCCGGATATCTCGAGGAAACACCTGGTCATTCAGATATTCGGCAGGGACCAGATGTTCTTGCGCGATCTGGGCAGCACCAACGGGTGCTATGTCAACGGAACCAAGGTCATCTTCTGCAAGCTACAGAGCGGTGACACCCTCGTGATCGGACGAACCGTCCTCCAGTTGGCCGTCAACGACCTAAACTAGTTGCGACTTTTCCTTTTTTTGCTCATACAGTTCTCCTACCCTTCTTTTTCTCGATCGACACGGACGGAGTGCATACATGTTCAAGAAAATCCTGGTCGCCAACCGGGGGGAAATCGCGCTGAGGGTCGTTCGAGGGTGCCGCGAGCTGGGCATCTCCCCCGTTGCGATCTATTCGGACGCCGACAGGCGCTCCCTTCACGTGCGCGCCGCCGACGAGGCGTTGCACATCGGCCCAGCCCTGTCGGCCGAAAGCTACCTCAGGATCGACCGCGTGATCGACGCGGCAAGGGCCTGCGGGGCGGAAGCGATACACCCGGGCTATGGTTTCCTTTCGGAGAACGCCGACTTCGCCCGCGCGTGCCACGACGCCGGGATCGTGTTCATCGGTCCGCCCCCCGATGCCATCGCGGCCCTCGGCTCCAAGCTCATGGCTCGCCGCATCATGGAGTCCGCAGGTGTTCCGGTCGTACCCGGGACGCTCGAGCCAGTACGTGATCCCGAGGACGCCAGGCGGGTAGCCGCCGATGTGGGCTACCCCATCATGCTGAAAGCCTCCGCGGGCGGCGGCGGAAAGGGTATCCGCCTCGTCTACTCGGACCAGGAACTCGAGGCCGCCCTCCGCGATGCACGCTCCGAATCCGCCAGCGCTTTCGGGGACGACGCCGTCTACATCGAGAAGTTCGTCGAACAGCCGCGTCACGTTGAGGTACAGGTGCTGGGCGACAGCCACGGCAACTATGTGCACCTCTTCGAACGGGATTGCTCGGTGCAACGCAGGCACCAGAAGGTCATCGAGGAGACGCCCTGTCCGATACTGCGGCCGGAAGTCCGCAGCCGCATGACCGAGGTTGCCATACGAGCCGCGAAGGCCGTCGGCTACGTCGGCGCTGGTACCGTGGAGTTCCTGGTCGACAAGGACCAGAACTTCTACTTCCTCGAGGTCAATGCGCGCCTCCAGGTCGAACATCCCATCACGGAGATGGTCACCGGCATCGACCTGGTGAGGGCCCAGATCGAAGTGGCGGCCGGCAAGCCGTTGCCGTTCGAGCAGGGTGACATCACGGCCACCGGTGCTGCCATCGAGTGCCGTATCTACGCCGAAGATCCCTACGCCGGCTTCGTACCGTTCCCGGGACCGATCGAGGAGATGCGTGAGCCCGGGGGGCCGTGGGTCCGGGTGGACGGTGGTGCCTACCCGGGATGGCAGGTCCCCATCTACTATGACTCGCTCATCTCGAAACTCATCGTCTGGGGACGGACTCGAGACGAAGCCATCGCCCGGACCGCTCGAGCGCTCGGGGAATACGTCATCCGGCCGATTCGCACCATCATTCCCTTCCACCGGCAGGTGATGCACAATGCCACCTTCCGTTCCGGCCGGTATACCACGGACTTCATTGCCAGCGAGTTCGGCAACGGTGCGATGGAGTCTCCGCCGCTGAATGAGCAACTGGCGTTTGTCGCCGCTGCCATCGCGGCCAGGGAAGACGAATCCCGGCGTAAGGCGCTTTTCGCGGGCGCAAACGGCGCGTCACGGGACGGCCACGGCTCCTCCTGGCTTACCATCGGGAGGATGATGGCCACTCGGCGAAGCTGATACCACCCCCGGCCCCGCGCCGGGACACATGGCGAACGTACAGCCCCCTCGATGCACGGAGCAATCATGACGCTGGAAGCAGTGATACAGGGCAAGACGCACGAGATAGGGTTCGAGCCCTTGCCGGGGCAGACCTGGCGGGTCGAACTGGACGGAAGGGCATACGAAGGACAGGTGGAGAGGCTGCCGGGCGGCGCCTACTCACTCATCATCGACGGGCGCCAGCAGGAACTCTACCTGGCCGAAACTCCCGCCGGCGGGCTCGAGGTCGAACTCGGCGGCTACCGCTACCCGGTATCGCTGATCGACCCTCGTCGCAAGGCCTTGCGGCGGGCCGGTGGTTCCGGTGGGGGCAAGACCGTGCTCAGGAGTTCCATGCCCGGCAAGGTTGTGCGCGTCCTCGTATCCGAGGGGGACCGGGTGGACGCCGGCACCGGCATGATCGTGCTCGAAGCGATGAAAATGCAGAACGAAATCAAAGCACCCTTGGCGGGCGTCGTGACCCGGGTTCACGTCGTCGATGAAGCCAGGGTGGAAGCAAACGCTCCCCTGGTGGAGATCGAGGCCCGGGACTGACGCCACTGCTTTCTTCAACGAGGAACAGGTCATGAAATCGAGCCAATCGGACCTGGAGACGATTGCGCGAGCCAAGCAGGTGTGGGAGACCGACACCTTGAAGCCGGTGTTGGACAAGGGGCCGGAGCGGAAACGCTCGTTCGCATCTTCGTCCGGCGTGGAACTGCGCCGAGTGTACACGCCCCTCGACGCGCCGGAATGGGACTACCCGGAACGGAATGGGTTTCCAGGCGCATTCCCCTACACTCGAGGCATCCAGCCCACGATGTACAGGGGACGATTGTGGACCATGCGCCAGTATGCCGGGTTCGGCACCGCCGCACAGTCCAACCAGCGCTACCGATACCTTCTCGACCAGGGCCAGACCGGACTCAGCGTCGCATTCGACCTGCCCACGCAGATGGGCTACGATTCCGACGACCCCATGGCCATGGGAGAAGTCGGCCGGACAGGCGTCGCCATCGACACCGTCGAGGATATGGACATCCTGTTCAACAACATTCCCCTCGAGAGGGTCTCCACCTCCATGACCATCAACGCCACGGCCGCCACGCTGCTGGCCATGTACCTCGCCGTCGCCCGCCGGCACGGCGCGGCCCTCGAGCGCCTGAGGGGAACCATCCAGAACGATATCCTGAAGGAATACATGGCTCGAGGCACCTACATCTATCCGCCCCGACCGAGCATGCGGCTCATCACGGACATCTTCACGTACTGCAAGGACCACGTGCCGCGCTGGAACACGATCTCCATTTCCGGCTACCACATACGCGAGGCGGGCGCCACCGCGGTGCAGGAGGTCGCCTTCACCCTGGCGGACGGCATCGCCTACGTCGAGGCGGCCCTGGAGACCGGGCTGGATGTCGACGCATTCGCCCCCAGGCTTTCCTTCTTCTTCAACGTCCACAACCACCTGCTCGAGGAGGTGGCGAAATTCCGGGCGGCCCGCCGACTCTGGGCGCGGATCATGCGGGAGAGGTTTCATGCCCGCAATCCACGTAGCCAGATGTTGCGCTTCCACACACAGACCGCCGGCTCGACCCTGACCGCCCAGCAGCCCCAGGTCAACGTGGTGAGGGTGACCTTGCAGGCTCTCGCTGCAGTGCTCGGCGGCACGCAATCCCTCCACACCAACAGCCTGGATGAGGCGCTCGCGTTGCCGACCGAGCAATCCGCACGCCTCGCGCTGCGAACCCAGCAGGTCATCGGGTTCGAATCCGGCGTCACCGACGTCGTGGACCCGCTAGGAGGCAGTTGGGCCATCGAGTCGCTCACAGACCAGATCGAAGCCGAAGCACGACGCTACATGGACAAGATCGACACCATGGGCGGCATGGTGGCCGCGATCGAGCAAGGGTATCCCCAGCGTGAGATCCAGGAAGCCGCATACCGGCACCAGCAACGGGTCGAGTCCGGTGAGACCGAGATCGTGGGGGTCAACATTTTCCAGGAAGACGACGCCCCGGCCGGCGATATCCTCAAGATCGACCCGGCCGTCGAGGAAGAGCAGGTGGCTCGAGTCGTCGCCATACGCCGTGGCCGTTCACGGATCGAGGTGCACGACGCGCTCGCTCGCCTCGAGGACGCTGCCGGCGGGACCGACAACCTGCTGCCTCACATCCTGTGCGCCGTCGAGGCCCACGCAACGCTCGGCGAGATCTCAAACACGCTACGGGGCGTGTTCGGGGCGTACAAGGAGGTCATCGTCCTGTAGCAGGTCCTCACGAGCGACGACCGGCTGAAGGACGGGCATTCCCCCTCGACAGCCTGGCCACCAGGGTCGAACAATCGGGTACACCTGGACGGTAGGAAGCCGCCGGTGACCCGTGGCGTTAGGCGCAAGAGAACAGGCCCGGTTGATGGCGATCATGAGTAATGATGGATCAAGGAGAGGATAGTTTAATATGGCCCGGAACAACAACGGAGCCAATCTCGGTTTCGAACGGGAATTGTGGCAGGCGGCCGACGCGCTCCGCTCCAACATGGACGCCGCCGAGTACAAGCACGTCGTACTCGGCCTGATCTTCCTCAAGTACATCTCAGACGCCTTCGAGGAGCAGCACGCCAAGCTGGTAGCCGAGCAGGACCAGGGAGCCGATCCGGAGGACCCGGATGAGTACCGGGCCGTCAATATCTTCTGGGTGCCCAGGGAAGCCCGCTGGTCGCACCTCAAGGCCAACGCGAAGCAACCCACCATCGGCAAGGTCGTCGACGACGCCATGCTGGCCATTGAGCGCGACAACCCCTCGCTCAAGGGCGTGCTGCCCAAGGACTACGCGCATCCGCGCCTCGACAAGCAGCGTCTCGGCCAGCTCATCGACCTTGTCGGCAACATCGGACTGGGCGACAAGGAAAACCGCACCAAGGATATCCTCGGCCGGGTGTATGAATACTTCCTGTCGCAGTTCGCCAGCGCCGAGGGTAAGAAAGGCGGCCAGTTCTACACGCCTCGTTGCGTCGTCCGCCTGCTGGTTGAAATGCTCGCGCCCTACAAGGGCCGGGTGTACGACCCGTGCTGCGGTTCCGGCGGCATGTTCGTCCAGTCCGTCGAGTTCGTCAGGGCGCATACGACAGGCAACGGCAATGGGGGCAAGGCAAAGGCGCATGTCAGCATCTTTGGCCAGGAGTCCAACCATACCACCTGGCGGCTGGCAAAAATGAACCTCGCCATCCGGCAGATCGACGGCAATCTCGGCAAGGAACACGCCGACAGTTTCCATCGCGACCTGCATCCCGACCTCAAGGCCGATTATGTCCTCGCCAATCCGCCCTTCAACGACAGCGATTGGCGCGGCGACCTGCTCAAGGACGACAAGCGCTGGAAGTACGGGACGC
>JAJRTE010000265.1 GCA_024278455.1 Myxococcota bacterium | reverse complement strand
GATCAGCAAGTCGAGGTGCATCCTCTGACACGGGGTACCAGGAATGAAGAAGACCGAAAGCGGGTCCTCACAGTAGCCCGTCCCGCGCCTCCTCAGCCCCGGCTTGCTGACCTCCGCCGTGACGAGGTCGACCCTCTTGCTCGGCCCGAGCTCCGTGGCGCCCAACGTGAGGATGACCTGCTCCCCAATCCGTTCCTCTCGGATCGAGGCCGTTCCGCAGCTGCTGAATTCCTCCAGCTGCGCCGAGTGCACGCCGTCGAGCGTGGAGTGGCCGTCAAGAGTCAAGGGCCTGAGGTGATCGGGGACGGGCGCCCCGTCGATGGTCGTCCGACGGGTTCCGATATAGACCGAGGCATTCTCCTTCGTTCGCATGATCACCAGCTCCGCCGTGATCCGGAGCATGTCCAGAAGGGACTCGTCCTCGGAGGGATGGATGGCGAAGCAGGTGGACAGGAGGGTCGACGAGGCCCCGTTCAACTCCGCCATGGCCTTGTAGGCCGCCTGACGGCGCTTGAGCACGAACTGCTCGAGGCCCTTGGACTGCCAGTTGGCCAGGACAGCGTGCAATGCACCGCGATCTCCGCCGAAGAACCGGATCAGGCTATCGAACTGATCCACGGCTCGCCCGGCGTCCTCGACCAGGTCGCGGGGCGCTCCGAACCTCGGCGCGGCACGCAGGAACTTCCGCAACGGAGCCGGCCCGGGGATGGCTTGCAAGACATCGATCGGGTTCTGTTCGGCGACGGCGTGCAGGAACCGACTCGCAGTTCCCGCGGTGAGGTCATAGCTCTTGGCGAGGAGCTTTGGCCCCAGCGGCGCGTCGGGGAGCGACGAGAGCAACCGCGTACACGATCGAGACAACTGAGCACCCACGAGGCTGGCCCGGGAACGGATCCCGCCATCCGCGGCTCCCGGAGCCGCAGGGGTCGCTCGAGTCTGGCTCGGGTTCTTCATCGGATCTGACAAGAGATGTGGGGCTCCGCCTCACGCCGTCCGGCGAGGGCTCTCTGACCGGGGCTGAAGGTCCAGCGTTCGACTACTGGCTCTCGAGCCATGTTGAGTTCGTGCCAGGCCAGAATCCACCAGGATGAGTCAACTCTCGCCCTGCCTTTTCGAGCTGCCGTCCGAGACGCCGAGGTCCCATCAGTAGATCCTGATATCATCGAAGTAGTTCCCTCCGGCGCCACTGCCACCCCACCAGTCCCCCAGCGCAATCCGGTCGAAGGCGGTCGTGCTCGTGGTCGAGCCGACGACGACACCGTCGATCTTCAAGAGCACGAGAGAGCCGGATGTGTAGTCCCACTCCAGGAGGTGCCAGCCCACGCTGCGCGGTACAGCCGTGGCACTCGTGCTGCTGCCGAGACGGACCACGTAGTTGGATCCCGTGATGCCCGTGTGGACGCCCAGTCCGACCCAACCATTGCTGTCGTCCCACACCGACTGGTCCACACGCATCATCGCGATCTTGGCGGAAGCGCCATTGTCGTAGTACCAGGCCTCGACCATCCGGTTCTGGCTGAACCCGAACTCCTTGTAGATCACGTCCTCGTCCTCATCGGCCTCGTAGCTGAAAGCTCCGCCGTGGACTACGTTGGAGCTCGCGAGAGGAGCTCCCTTACCGTTGCTCCACTGGAGGAGCCCATTCTCGAAGCCCTCGTCGAAAGCCGCGCCCGCCAAGAGGAAGGGCCCGTGGTGCAGGATCGAGCGGGCGCTGTTGGCGCCGCCGTACTCACGGGGGAAGTCGGCCTTGAGGCCGATCGCGGCGTAGTCCATGAGCGTGTAGTTGAAACCGCCGACCCAGCTCACGTTGATCTGCAGATGAGCGCCGGAGTCGTTGTTTCGGAACGAGGCGCCGTGGGAATTCGTGACCTCTACGCTCTGGAAGCTCTGCCCGTAGGTGTCATTGTCCATGAAGACGCCGTTGGGGCTGATATCGGTGACGCTCGGGTGAGCGTAGCTTCGGTCGACGGAGACCTGCTCGTACTGGTTCGCCAGGTAGGGCAAGGCGTCGCTGAGGCCCCAGGAGTAGATCGGGGCGGTGTCGCCACTGTCCTGCGCAGCTGCGTACACCCTGACGTACTTGGTCACGTTCCCGTGGGCATAGACGGCACCGGTAGGCAGGTTGACGTAGGCCGTGGTCTTGACGGCGTAACGAGGGGTGTTGAAGACCTCGCTGTAGGAGACCTCGTTCTGCCCGGTGTTGCTCAGGCCCACCCCGGCCGCATGCCCGAGCTCCTCACCGACGTCGTGAATCTTGTTGTTTGAGATGACGTTGTTCCTGGAGACATCGCCTTCTCCGGGGTACTTGCCGTCGAGATAGACCCCCGAGTACCCCACGTGCTCGATCCAGTTGCCGTAGACCAAGTGGCCTTGGTTGTAGCCCTCCATGAAGACGGCGGAGTGACCGGAGTTCTTGAAGTGACAGTACCGGATCTCGATGTTCTCCGCGTTGGTCAGGAAAAACATCCCCGTGCGGTGTTGCGGCAGCTCTTTCGCACGGTCGTACTGCGGGTAGCTGTGGCTCTCACCTGAATCTCCCGCGTTCACATGGGCAAACCGGTACCAGTCGGTGAAGTCGGACACCTCGAAAGCCAGCCCCTCGAAGCGGATGCTCGAAGCTCGCAGTGTCTCGCTCGCGCCCTGGATCTCGACGATGCGTTCCACATCCGGGGCGACGATCAGCTGATTGCTGATGGGCGCGCTGAGAGGCCAGTAGTAGAGCCACCCGCTGTTCGTATCCAGGTGGTATTCCCCCGCTTCGTCCAACAAGTCCAGGACACCCTGGACGAAGTAGCGCGAGCCGCTCGAGTTCTGGTAGATGCCGTAGCGCGTGTTCTGACTCAGAGTGATGCGTCTCGCCCCCGGGTTGATACTGGAAATGGGAACGACGTCCGTGAACCAATCCCACTTGCCGCCGGACCAAATGAACACCTGTGCGTTACTGATGTCCCAGCCAGTAGGGTTCAGGTCTCCAGCCTTGTACTCCAGGGTCGTGTGGGAGCCGTTCGCGCCCTCGGTTGTCAGGTAGTCCGCCTTGGACATGGGGTACCCGGGACCTGGATCGAGATTGGGCGTCCGGGCCTTGCGGCACCGTCTTCCGTTCTCGAAGAGGGTGTGAAACTGCTGCCCCCCCACGTTGACCTTGTAGATGTTGCCGGAATGGACCTGCCAACCGGTCAAGGCGTGCCCTCCGATGAAGCGAGCACTTCCCACCGCGTCTTGATTCTTGTAGACGACGAAGTGGCCTCCAACTCCCGAGTCCTGCTCGTTGAACTTCACGGTGTTGGCCACGGGGTAGTCACCAGCCCCGCAGTTGACGACGATGTCCCCGGTCATGCCGGAGCTCTTCTCCACGCGCACTGCATCGCGAGCCCTGGCCAAGCTCGCGAAGGGGCGGTCGAGCGTCCCGGGGTTGCTATCACTTCCATCCGCAGCGACGTAGAACTGCGCCTGAGTCTGGCCGAACAGGGCTGGAGGCAACATCAGAGTCAGCGCCACCGTCGTCAGGAATCGTCTCATCGTGGGTTGTTCTCGGTAGTTGATCTCGGGACTGGCCTTCCGGCCATGCGCGTGGCGCCCCACCGAAGAGGACGCGACGGCGGATGGCGTTCAAAAAACGTGCGCGGGAAGGGGCCAAGGGCCTCGCGCTCCCCGGCCCCTTCCCCGAGCTCGACTCCCCGGTCGTGGGACTCCGAGGAGGACATCCGTTTCAGCCCGTCCTCGATCGGACATGCGGCGACCTGGAGTATGCGCCCCCTCGCAAGCGCTCGCGAAGCGACGAGGGGCCTTACCCCCTTGGGAGTCCCTGAAGAGCCCGACGCATCACGCGCCGGGCTCCGATTCGTATCCGGGCATCAGTTCTGGAAAGTCAGAGCGACGCCGTTCGTGAGGTTGAACCCGCTGCCGCACGGGCTCCCGCTCGGGTCGCGATACCAGGTTTGGAAGTAGCGCGTGTCGCCACTCACCCAGCCGCCCGAGGCGCCGAGGCCGGGGCCCCAGTTCGCCACTCCACCCGCGTCGGGAACGCGCACGCCGAGGCGCACGATCGAGCCACCCGCGCAGCGCAAGCCGTCGCCGAAGATGAGGCCGTTGCCTGTGTTGACGGCGTTGAGACCCACGAAGAGCAGCGCGGACTGGTTGGGCAGAAGGCCCGAAGCCAAGAACGTCAGGTCGTCCGCCAGGACGCTCACAGTTCCGCTCTCCGTCAAGACTCCGCCGGAACCGGTCGAGTTCGCGCACCCGGCACCCGAGGCTCCGACGTTCCCGCAGGGGCAGGTCGTCCCCGCGCCGTCGCCGAAGCAGTAGCCGGTCCCCGGGGGGATGGCCGTGTAGGCCAACCCGTTGTAGACGGTTCTCTCTACGCCCGCCGCGTAGTTGACGTACACGTCGATCTCACCGTTGCCGTCCGCGGTGGCGGTGCCGATGTGCTGCTCCGCGACATTCCAGAACCCTCCTGCCATCAGCAAGTCGCCGGTCAGGGTGCTGTTGGCTTCCAGGAACGTGGTCATGGCGCCCGGGGAGAAGCCCGCATCGATGTCCTGAAGACCGCCCACGGGACCGGTGTGCACGCCGTGAATGATGTCGATGTTGTACTGCCAGCCGGGGTTCAGTCCGGTGATCGTGGTCACGACCAGGTTGCTCGTCAGTGCTTGACCCTGGTAGGCGCCGCTCGCGGGACTCGGCAGGCCGACGATGTCGAAGACGCCGACGCGGTCGTGCCAGAGGCCCGTCGTCGAGGTGGTGCTCGAGAAGGTGGAGACTCCATCCGAGGCCTGGAAGGAATTGACGCCGTCGACGGCGGGGAAGAAGGTGCCGGTGATGTTCGTGGGCGCGGCAAGCGCCACGCTCCCGGTCAGGAAGACCACAGCGGCGGCTGCGAATCGAATCTTCATGGTTGTTACCGAGTGTCTTGAGATGAGGTCTATGTGTAGGGATCGTTCAAGGCGTGTACCCCCGGGGGATCCAGTCTCGGGGCTGGGAGCCGTTGATCGCGACTAGGCACAACCATAGCACGCTTGCCGGGGGGTTTCCGTGCAACTTCGCGGAAATACGCAGGTGCATCCAGGGCTGCTCTCCCGGCGCCGCCATCCGGCACCATCCCGGGGCCCAAAGAATCATAGCAACCCTTTTTATGGTAACTACTTATGGTGCGCCGACAGCTATGGAACCCGACCCTCGCTGAGCGCCTACGTCTCTGCCACATCCGCCTCCCGCCTCCTTTCAAGCACTCGACTCGGCGGAGCGCGGGGGTCCTCCAGCGGGCTGTAGCGAGGGCCAGCCATGGGGGCGGGCGTCGACGACCCCCATGCTCACCAGGCCCAGCCTCGGAGCCGGGATACAGCCCTTTCGGGCGGAAGCCGGCTCCCTCTGCCCCTCGCCATCGCGAACCAGGAGCTTCGCCGGCTTCTGCGCGCCGAACCGGGGCTCGGGTGAGGATTACCTAACCGGCACGATGTGAATGGCGTGGCCGCCGTTGTTGGCCATGTCGGCATGGAGCGTGGACTTGGAGGTGACCTCGAGGATCTGGATGGCGAGCTTCTTGGACTCGGGGTTGCCATGGCCTCGGGGGCTCGGGTCGATCTTCGCCGCGACCTCGGGCTTGGGATCCGAGTAGAGCGTCGCTGTGTAGACCTTGCCGGGTGTCAGGAAGCTGAGCGGGATGTCGATGCGACGGCGCTTGACGGCATTCATCGTACCGACGAACCAGGCATCGCCCTCGCGGCGCGCGATCGTGAGGAACTCACCGAGCTCGCCCCCCAGGACGCGTTTCTCATCCCAAACCGTG
>JAJRTE010000264.1 GCA_024278455.1 Myxococcota bacterium | reverse complement strand
TCCGCCATGAAGTTCTGGGGACGCCCGTGCTGCAACTGGAGCCACATCCAGTCCATCCCGGTAAGTTGTTTGCCAATGCGCCCGAAGACGCCGTTGCCCTCGTCGACCGGTTGTCTGAACGTGGGCAAGAGGAGTACCGCGCCATCGCCCTCCTGCGCGCGGGTCCACTGGCAAGCCGAGACGGTGGGGAGCGGGACGCGAGGCAACGTTGTCCGGTATGCGGCGGCCTGTTGCGAGAGCGTAGCCAGGAGCAGGCCCAGCGCCAGTCCGCAGGCGGCAGCGGGGGTGGCGGGCAGTCTGCGCAGGAGCGGCAGGCGTTGCAATCGGCAAAGGCCGAGTGTGGCGCCGGTCATGGCGGCGAGGAGGGCCGGCGTAGTCCATCGCCACGGAAACCGGACGTGGGAAAAGGGAAAGACATCCATGGTGAGGAGGCTGATCCCCCTCGAGAGATCTCCGATAGCGCGCCCCGGCGTCCCCAGGGTCGCCTCGAGGTAGGCCACGTTGGAGACGCCGGGCCCGAGCGCGAGGGCCGTGGCGAGCAGCCAGACGGCCAGCCACGGCAGCGAACGGGGAAGCCCTGCGACAGACAGGACGGCGAGCAGCATGAGGATGGCGGGTGCCGCGTAGGCTCCCATGGAACGGGTAGGGCCGCCTGTCCACCCGCCGAACGTCACGAAGTCGTACCAGGCACGCAGCTCGAGGCTGTTCCTCATGGCGACGTTCTCGCCAATTCCCTGGAGCTGGCCCATGTCTGCCCGAGCGAACAGCACGATGCTCGCGATGAGCAAGGGCGCCGCCCCCAGTGTCGCGAAGGCGAACGTGTGGCGGACGGCGCGACGCCCGATGGACGGGTCGCGCCAGGCCGTGAGGCATGCGGGGAGGCATGCGGCCGGAACGAGCAGCAGGGCGTACACCACGGCGTAGCCGGATTCGGTGGGCAGAGTGGACAGGAGAATGCCCGCCAGCACGGCCCACGCATTGCCGCGGCCCCGGATGGCGCGCAGCAACGCGGCCATGCCAGCAGGAAGGGGCCAGAACGCGAGGTGCTCGAGGGTTCCGCTCCTCACCAACCGGAGAATGGCCGGCTGGCCGATCAGTGTCGCGCCCGCAAGTCCGCCCAGCGCCCAGGAGCCTGTCACCTCCCGTACGAGCCAGGCCACCGCCATCCCGCCGAGGGCCAGGACGAGCCCGACGGCGGTGTCGTAGCCCGTCAGGGACCCCAACAGGAACGTGACGGGAGCCAGCAGCCGTGCGGTGATGCCTCCGGCAGGAACCGCTATCGCCCCTGATGGCGGGTTGATGTGCCAGGTCCACCATCCCAGCATTCGCCCGGTCCTTGCCCAGTCCAGGGTCCACGCCGACATGATGACGTCGGCGTTATCGCCTGTCAGACCTGTCCCGCCGGTCGAGACCGCTGGCCAATGGAGCCACGTCGCCCACAGGGTCAATCCGATGGCGATGACCAGTGGCGGAAGCAGTGCCGGCAGCGCGTCTTCCGCGGAACGCACCCGTTCGTGCAGTCGGGGTTTCGCCGCCGCCAGCCGTTGCCACATCGGCTTTCCTCCAGGCCCGTTCCCGTCTCGCCGGATCCAACGATTTCGCACCGGGGAGCGTTGTTGGGCGTGCAACTGTTGTCGATTCTCTGACTATTCGGCGCGCGTGTCAAACCCGGATACCGGCGGCGTGCAGCGCCGGGGGGGCACCTCGAAAGTCCGGCGTCCGGAGACCGTGTGCCGTTCGCACCGCCGCAGGCGACTCGAGAACCGGTCCATTGCCCCCAGCGCGTCTCAAGAAGAGCCAGAACACAGGGTGCACCATGCGTCCCGGTGGAGCCTCCAGGCTCGTGTTGACAAAGAACGGCTCTTCTGATAGAAGTGTAGACCAGTTATCACGGGAGTGTTCCATTGTTGAATCCGGTCCCCGTGCGTGGTCGCCAGTACGGCTTGTACCGGCCCACCTTGTCCGCCTATCGGGAGGGGGTCATGGGGACCGGCCGGCCCGGGTGTCTCCCCCCCTACGTATCAGAGTTCCTGGGAATGAGGCGTAACATCACCCGCACGTCGTTCCAGGTCCTGTTGGCGAGCCTGATCGTGCTCGCCGGGTGCCGTCACGAGGTTCCGCCAATGGAACCCGTCCCGGACCGGGCGACGCCGCGCTGGGTATTGCTCCCACCGGACGACGACACCTTTTTTCATGGCGTGGGGTCGGCGCCGATAGGGCTGGATCCCGCTCGAGACCGGGAAGCCGCGTTGGAAAACGCCCGGCAGGCGCTCCTGTCAGACATCCAGGCGAGGCTTGCCGACTATCTGCAGCCATGGCGAGCTGTTTCGTTCGATACCGGCCGCGTTGTTTGGGATGCCTTCGCCAGCGTCCTCGACGATGTCGATCCATTCGATACCTATTATGACGGGAGAAGGCGGCAATACTGGTGCTATCTGCGTCTTGCTGCGGGGGACCTCGAGGCGATCCTCGAGCAGCGGCGGAACGCGATGGCGCCTCGAGCCAGGAGACACCTGGACGAAGCACGTGACCGCAAGAGGCGGGGTGAACTGGTGCGCGCGATCCAGGAAGCGGTGGCCGCCTATTCCTATTGTTGCGGACCGGAAGGGTTGTTCATGGCGGGCCGGGTCGAGGGGGCGGCTATCCGGACAGAGGTGGAAGACTTGTTGGGGGGGCTGCTCGATGACGTGCTTGTGGTCAAGGTGGATGGTCCAGAGCAGTGTCGGGGGTCGGGGCTGCACGACACGCGCCTGGTCGTCGAGGCGATTCAGCCCTCCCGGCAGAAGGTGTTGGTGGGGCTACCGATTGCGTTCCGGTTCATCCGCGGGACCGGGCAGATTGGTCCTGCCGGGGTCACCGATGACCAGGGTCGAGCGAGTGTCGAACTCCAGGCACTGAATCCTCGCATTTCTCCGGTGGAGATTGATGCGTCGTTGGATGTGAACGCTCTGCTTCGGAGGGCGCGCCTTGATCCTCTCCCTGGATCCGCCTGGAAGGGATTGCCGATCCCTGGTGTGCCGTTCGTGATCACGCTCGTCCCGCCTCGGCTGCTTCTGGCCAACATCGAACGCGGAGGTACCGGCGGGGGGCGAGCGGCGGTGATCGTGGCCGAACTTGCCGATGCCTTGCGGCGGCAAGGGATCGATGTGCAGGAAGCCGACGTCGACTACCTCGTCAACCCGCAGGTGTTCGAGAAGGTGGAGCGTGGCGAGGATCCCGGGGTGGTGGATGGTGTCGATCTCATCGGCGTCGTCGCCATCTCCCTCGAGCGTATCCGGAAGGAGAAGGGACAGTACCAGGACGTGCTCTACGGGGAAGGCACCGCCGTGTTTCGACTGTTCGACCTCGAGCGGCGTGCCCTGGTCATCGACGTGCGCATGGAGCGGGAAGTGAGCGGGTTCTCCGCCGGGGACGTGGAGCGGAACTTCTTCTTGCAGTGCATGGACGAATTGCGCACTCGAGTGGTCGACACCCTGACCGAGCAGCCGTTCTTTGGACGCCCCTGACGGCTTCTACTCCCCGGCTGTCGGGGAGGCGTCGGGCTTGCGCCCGCGCTTTTGCCGGCGGCCCACGACGCGCGCCACCAAGATTCCAATCTCGTAGAGCACGATCAAGGGAGCCGCGAGGAAGAGCTGGGAGACCACGTCCGGAGGCGTGATCATGGCGGCCACCGCGAAATTGATCACGATGACGTATCTGCGTGCCCGTCTCAGCTTGTCGTGGTCCACGATGCCCAGGTAGGCCAGGATGAAAATGGCCAGGGGGAGTTCGAAGATCACGCCGAACCCCGCCAGCAGTTTTGCGGAGAAACTCAGGTAGTCTCCAATGGACAGCAAGGCCGACGTATCGCCGCCGGTGAACGAGAGGAAGAAGCCGAACACGAATGGAAAGACGACGAAGTACCCGAACAGGGCACCACCGGTGAACAGGACCGTGGAAGAAAGTACCACGGGCAGGACGAGCTTCCGCTCCTGGGTGTACAGTCCCGGTGCCACGAATTTCCAGATCTGGTAGAAAATGACGGGGCTGGCCACGAACACGCCGGCGATGGCCGCTACCTTCAGTTCGACCAGGAACCCTTCGGCAAGGCTGCGGATCGCAAGCGTGCTCCCGGGATAGTCCTTCATGGCATCCACGAGCGGTCGTTTGAGAAGCGCAAACAGTTCCGACGCAACCGAGTAGCACAACAGGACGGCCACCACGTAGGACGCCATCGACCACAGCAGCCGTTTTCTCAGCTCCTCGAGGTGCTCGATAACCGACATGCGGGACGTGTTTTCAGGCACTGGAGAACTCAGGTGTCCTCTCCTTCTTTGTCCGTTGTCCCCGGCGTCGGGGTGGGTGCATCGACCTTGGCTGGACCGAGAGGCGTCGCGGCGCCGTTTCCGGCAGGGTCTGCGGGCTCAGCCGCCCCCCCGGCAGGCTTCTCCTCGCCACGCGCATCACTGTCAGCGGGTGCCGCCTCGAGTCCTGCGTCGCCGTGGGTGTCGTCCGGGTATGGTGGGTGCGTCGCGGCGGCCGCGTCCCGTGGGGTACCCCCCATCTCCGGGGCTTTCTTCGCCGTTTCGTTGTTGAGACGTTCGCGGGCCGATGGGTCGGGAACGGTGTGATGGGCGGCCAGGTAGTCCAACTCCTCGAGGGTCAGGGTGCGCTGGAGGTCGTATGACGCCCGTCGGAGTTCCGCCAGGCCGCGCCCGATGGTCCGGGCCACCTCGGGCAGCTTCTTCGGGCCGATCACTATCAGGGCAATGACCAGGAGTATGATGATTTCGCCGGTACCGATACCTCCGAACATTCGGTCCTCTCCCATCGTCCGACGCCTCGGCGGCCTCGGTACCACAAACTATAGCCGCGGTGCCTCCAAGAGACAACGAGGAATGTGCGCTGGGCCTCTTCCTGCCCCCCCCCGGTGCAGGCGTCGTGCCGAGCTGTTGCCGGTGGCGCACCAGGTCGCGGTCGGTCGTGCCTGCCCCCCGTTTCACGCCGAGACACGATGATCGCCGGTGCTGGTGGCTCCAGGCCTCTCGCTGTTGACACATACGGCACCAGGAAGTAGGTTCGGGGCGAGAGTGGTTGTCGTACCAGGGAGGAGAGCCGTGGCCGGGAAGCGTATCACGACGGAGCCGGCGGTGTGGAAGCGGGCCTTGTGGATCTATGGACATCTATGCGGCTACCTGGTCGTCGCAGCACTGTGGATCATCATCCTGGCAAGGCAGCCGTTGCGCACCATCGATGCACGGGATCCTGTTGCCGTACCGCCCTATCCCGCCTGGATCAGCAACCCCGCTCCGCAGGCCTGGGTCGTGGTCTCGCGACCCGGTTCCCTGCTCGGCCGGCGCGACTCGGGCTTCCCCGGCATGGACTGCGGGCGCTTCTGGGTCAACATCGTCTCGCACGAACTTGGAAGTGCGCGGCTCGTGGCCCCCGACGTTCTGGAACAGCCCGTTCCCGACCACGTTCGCGTACTCATCGTGTCGGCGCGGGCCCAGTTCGGCGTGGCACAGCGGCTGCCGGTGCTCGAGGCGTTCGTGCGGGAGGGGGGCTGCCTGTTCCTCGAGCGTCCGGGCCCCCCGCTCTTGTCACTCGCGGGGGTTGCCCGCCAACTCCCAGGAACGGCTTCCGGCGTCCAATTGACCCTTGTGCACGACACGGCGGTTCTGAAGGGCCTCGAGGTCGTCGTGGACCGTATCGTACTGGCCGACCGGGCGACAGCGGCCGTGCTCGGCAGGGTCGTCACCGGGGATTCCGCGTCCGAAGTCCCGGTGGTGTGGCGAAACGAGGTGGGGCGGGGCGTGGTGGTGGGAATCGCCATGGACATGGCTCGAACGTTCGTGGGACGTGTTCAGGGGACGCCGGAAGCAGACTTCACGTTCCGGCCGCGGGAGCGGGACGGCGCCCTGGCTGGCATCCCGGTCCCAGCCGACATGGTGGCGGACTTCCCCGAGCCCGAGGCCCCTGTGTTGGACCGCCTCGAGCGTGTTGTGTGGGGAACGGCGCTCGAGCGCGTCATCGTCCCGGGATGGTGGCCGTTTCCGGGGGGGGCACCCGCCGCGTATCTCTGTTCGCACGACGAGGAGGGGTTCGGGGATCGGTCCCTCTTCATGATCGAGGAAGAGGCGCGCCGACGGGAAGCCAGCACTACCTTCGTGTTGCCGGAACCGATGACCCGGAACGGGTTGAGCAGAATTCGGGCACTGGGAGGGGAAGTCGTCCTGCACTGGCACCGGGGGTTCGGTGGCGGAAACACCAGGGAAAAGACTCTTGGCCCGCTGGTCGTGGTCAGACAGGCACTCGACCTGGCCGAACAGCAGCGCATTCTCCGTTCGAAGGGCGTGCTGCCCCTGCCACCAATCACGCGGATCCACGGCCTCCAGTGGGACGGGGATTTCGATACGACCTTCAGGCGCATGGTCGCCGCCGGTATTCGAATGGACAGCACCTATGGGCCCTTCGGCACGCTCGGGCCGTACCTGTTCGGATCGCTCCAGCCCTTCCGGCCTCTCGACCGTACCGGCACGTTGCTTCCGATCCTCGAGCTGCCGTTCGCCCTGCAAGACGACGAAGCGGCCCCGATGGCGCGGCTATGGGAACTCGTCGCCGTCGCCGCCGAGTTGCACCTTCCGGTGGTGCCCATTTTCCATACGAACACCATGAGCTACAAGCCGGGGATTGGACCGTTGGAAGCATGGCTCGAGGGGTTCGAATGGGCTCGGGAGCACCATTTCTGGCGTGGCACGATGGGACGATACCTCGCGTTTCTCGAGGGGCGGGAGCGTTCCGTGATCTCTGCCTCGAGGCGGCGTTCTCCGGAGGTCGTGGAGGTGGAGGCTTTCCGCGACGATCTTTGGGTGCGCGTGCCGGCGCGGAGTCCCGGCGGGAGGTTGGAGGGGATCGATGTGGATGGGATGTCTGTGGGTGATGTGGTCTGTGTGAACTGGGGGCGGCAGGTTCTGGCCTTGGCGGCGGTACCGCGGGGCAAGCACCGTGTCCGGCTGTTCTACGGGACCGGGGAGCCGGTGTGTGGGCCGGGATCGAGGTGAGCCGACGGTGCCCGAGGTCGCGGCCCGGACAGGTTCGATGCGGATCACGGCGCGCCGGCATGAGGTGCCGGGGGGGCGGAATCCGCCCCGCCAGGAGACCTCGAGGGCGCCGGTGTGTCTGGAAACCGGTACACGATTTCGCCTGGGCGGACGAGCCCCAGTTCTTCTCGTGCCAGGCGTTCCTGGTAGGCCGGGTCGTGTCGCAGTGCATCGAGTTCCCGGCGGAGTTCCCGGTTGGCGCGCTTTCTCGCCTCGATGGACGCTTCGATGCGATGCTGTTCGTCCTGCAGTTGCTGGAGGCGAAGGAGGCTTCGTTCGCCGAAGAGTGCTGCCCCGAGCAGGACAGCCAGAGTGCCCCATGCCAGGACAGCGATGCGACGTTTGTGTCGTGTCCAGAACGAATCCGCCACGGGTCATGTCTCCAGGCGATGCAACCGGATACTTCGCTACGATATCTCATTTCGGTGCGGCGTACAACAGGGTAGGCAGCCTGTTCGTGCGAAAGGAGTTGTTTGCCGCTGTGAACGGTGCCCGAGGTTGAAACAGGCAAGGTCCCGCCAGTGGTGACGCGAGGGGACCGGAAGCCTGGGCCGGGATTCGTGGAGAATCCACTTTACGGCGCTTGTCAACCGGTGATTGATGCGAATAATACCCGCATGGTCTGCGAATCCGCCACCACGAACACGACCCAGGGACACAGGCGCCACGGGGAGGACGGTCAGGACACCGGAGGTGGGAACCATCGCGCCACACCAGGCAGCGCCCTGGTGTTCTTCGTGGTGGTCATCGCGCTCTTCGTGGGCCTGGGGATCCTGGTGGGAGACTTCGGGCTGCCCGGGTTGATGGCGCTTCAGGTCGGCGCGATCCTGTTTCCGGCGCTTGGATACGCCGCGTGGGCACGGTTCTCTCTCGAGGAGGACCTTCTGGTGGTCCGTCCTGGCGCGCGAGCGCTGGTTGGCGCGGTGCTCGCCGGGGCCGGGATGTGGTTCATGCTCGTCTCCACGGTGCTTTGGGCGCAGAGTCAGATCATTGTGCCCCCCGCCGCCTTCTTGGAGCAGCGGGATGCCCTTTTCATGTCGGCCACCGGGCCGTGGGAATGGGCACTGGTGTGGCTGGCCGCCGCGTTCACCCCGGCGATGTGCGAGGAGGTGTTTTTCAGGGGGGTGTTGCTGCGCAGTCTGCGTCCCAAGCTGGGCGATCGAAGGTCCGTGCTGGCCGTCGCGGCGCTGTTCGCGCTCTTCCACATGAACATCTACCAGTTGATCGTGACGTTTCTGCTTGGGTGCATCCTCGGCTGGCTCCTGGTGCGCACTGGCTCGTTGTGGGTGCCGATTCTGTTCCACCTGATGAACAACACCGCTATCCTGGCAGCGGCCGGGCTGGACGGGGAGGAACTGCCGTGGTCGTTGTCGGTCGTCTTTGCCGTGCTTGCCGTGGGAGGTATTGTCGTCGTTGCCGGTTCACCCGCAGCCTCCAGGCCGCGACCGCCGTTGGGTGAGGACGCGCTCGGGGCTTGTGCGGTGGCTGCGACCCCGGTGGGCGGCGGCGGTTCGGGCGGCGGTTCGTCGGGTACGAGGGGAGACGGAACGTGTTGAGGGGTCCGGGGGGACGGCGGCGTCTCGATCGAGAGGAGGGTCTGGGGAATGCTCCTGGTCAACAGGTGTTGAAGAATGAGGCGAAAAAGGGGTCACAGGAGGGGATTCCTGATCCGATTGAGGAGATAGCGAGTGTCCTTGCTGGTTGTACCGGAAAATAGTACACGTGTGGGATTTTTGTACATCGTGGTAACAGGCGAGAAAACAACGTGAATTTCTGATCCGTCGGTGCGTTGCATGTGTTGTGTCCAAAAAGATGATACACCCTCGCCGGGTGAACGCAGCTAACTAGTTGAATTTTCTTTGTATTTGTGATGCCGGGGCCTGTTGGCATGAGTCGTGCACAATCAATGTAGGCTTTTTTGCTTCCCAGGTGCCGAGGAGACGAGCATGGCAGGGACTGCCGAGAAGGGATACGTCGAGAGTTCCAGTCTTCTGAACAAATACTTGAAGAAGATGGGGTCGATTCCTCTCCTGAGCCGGGAGGAAGAGATCGAAATGGCGAGGCGTATCAAGGAGTACGACGATGAGGACGCCAAGGTGATACTCGTCAGTGCCAACCTGCGGTTGGTGGTCAGTATCGCCAAGCAGTACTGTTATCGCGGTCTCCCGCTGGCGGATCTCATCCAGGAAGGGAACCTCGGATTGATCAAGGCGGTGGAGAAATTCGAGTACGAAAAGGGGTTCAAGTTCTCCACGTACGCGTCGTGGTGGATTCGGCAGTCCATCATTCGAGCGATCGAGTCGCAGATACGGACGATACGGATTCCGATCTACAAGCTCGAGATCATCAACAAGCTGCACCAGGCTTCCAAGGGGCTCTTTCATGAACTGGGGCGGGAGCCGACGCCGCAGGAAATTGCCGACAAGATGGAACTCCCCGTCGAAAAGGTTGAAAAGCTGATGCGGCTCACGAAGGAGCCCATGTCGCTGGAGGCGCCCATCACCGATGACAGCGACTCCTACATCGGGGACTTCATTCCCAACGCCAAGGCCGAATCGCCGGTTCAGGTGATGATCGATGCCAACTTGCGCGAACAGATCCAGTCTGTGCTTTCGACGCTTACCCCGCGCGAGTAGAAGGTCATCCGCATGCGTTACGGCATCGGGGAGAAGTGCAACTATTCCCTCGAGGAAATCGGTTCGATGTTCAACCTGACGCGGGAACGGATTCGGCAGATCGAGATCAAGGCACTTCGGAAACTCCGTCACGCCAAGCGCCGAAAACGGCTGGAGGGGTTCCTGGAAAACTGATCACTCTCCCTTTGTTTTCAGCGTCTCCTCCACCTCCTCGGGTGTCATTCCCAGGCGTTTCCCGATCTCGAAAGCGGCTTCGCGAAACACTTTCAGTCCCTCGAACGACTCGAGCAGCGAGCGCCGGATGTCTTTTTCGAGCGCCGGCACGCGGGATGGGTCTGCGCCTATCTCCCGGGCGATGGCTTCGATGACCCGGCGTTCGGTGGAGGAACACTGGCCATCGGCATAGCCCACGAGCAGGCAGGAGCGCAGAGCGACGTCCTTGAGTTCGGCTGTGTCGAGGGATGCGCGTGCTGCGTCGGCGTCGAAGTGTCCCGCGCTCAGGTCCTCGGGGTCCGAGCCGCTTTCACGGCAGCACTCGAGGTAGAAAGCGTCTATCATCTTTTTTTCCTGCTCGTGCACGCCATGTTCAGCGACTGCCACGCGATACATGGCTCGAGCGATGTGCGTCGCCTGGTCGATACTGAGGTCCATGTCGCCAGTGATGTCCTTCATCGATACATTCCTCCACTTGTTCTGCCGCCGATGGCTTCGTTCGCCTCGACGTGATCATGTCGTGTGCACTCGAGGCCGCCTACCACGGTGCGTCGTAGTCGTTCCTGGGCGACTCGTCCTTCTGTTCCCCGGATGAGGGTCCGCGGTCAAGGTGATATCGCTCCTCCAACACGGTCAGGATTTGCTCGGGCGTTGCCGGTGAGGTGAACACCATCGGATACCTGATTTTCATGTCCGGTCGTGGTGGAGGGGGCAACATCAGCCGGCCGAAGACTTCCAGGACACAGGGCTCGATGGTCGGCCCTTGGAGCGTCGAGAAGTCGACTACCGGGTTGCTGACGGCGCCATCGCCGCCCACCTCGAAAACCACGGAGAGTTCACCATGAAGGTCGGGATCCGTCTCGAGTGCGGCACGGTAGCATCTCTGGAGTTCAACGTAGTGCGCCCGCACCGCCGCGAATACTCGGTCAGCGTAGCCCTTGACGAGAATCCGCTTCGGAGGTTCAGGTTCGACCGTTGCTCGAATCCAGTCCGCAAGTGGGCGTGTACCCTGCGACTCCTCCCACCCAGCGGAGACAACGGGCACGACTTCCGGGGCGCTCTTGCAGCAGAGCAAAAGGGCGCAAAGCGGCAGCCAGCCACCAAGAGCACGATTTCGAAGACGTGATCGAACCATCCGCCTCACACGTGTGCAAAAGGACCTTCTCAGCGTTGAGACTTGCTCCCCGAAGCCGATTGACCTCCATCAGCCTCCCACGCCATGCTGTGAGATGATAGGGAGGATCGTCTGCGCTGTCAATGCTCTTGGCGACCTGGGGGTGTCCAAAATCGTAGGCAGGCGCGTACACGCGGTTGGTTGCCCCCCCCGCCTCTGCGCCTTTTCCCCCGGGTAACGTCCCCGCGTGGTGCCAGAGGCGCTCCGGCGAAGTCTCCGGGCACGCCTACCAAGACGAACCACGTCGAAACTTGACGAAAAACTCACGCCGCATGGTCAATCGGGTAGCGAACGGGCCATTTTTCAGGTACACAACAATAGAATGGTGACATGACGCGGACTAGTGGGCGTCCATTCGCCTGTGACAGGAGATGCACGCTCGATCAGTCCGTATCACCAGGGAACTGTCCAATCGAGACCGAGAGTCTGAATCGTGCCGAACCATCCCATCAACTCGAACGAGGAGTCCTGCTATGACCGAGGCAAGACCTGGTCCGAAAAGAGCGTTGCTTGGCATCGTATGGGTCACGTTGTTGACGATGTTTGCAGGCCAGGCAGCCGCCCAGCCGAGGTGGCCGTTCTGGTTCGACAACGACCGTGACGGTTACAGTGAATACCAAGGCGACTGCAACGACCGAAACAACACGATCTTCCCCGGTGCGACAGAAGTATGCCGCGATGGGATCGACCAGGATTGCGATGGACAGGACTTGACCGAGTGCGGCCCCGTGGACGCAGATGGCGATGGCTACGAAGCCGATGTCGACTGCAACGACCAGGACCCAGACATCTATCCAGGGGCGGCCGAACTGTGCAACGGCGTCGATGACGATTGCGACGGCGCAATCGATGAAGGGCTTGTCTCCCTCTACTACCTCGATGCCGATGACGATGGCTATGGAGCGTCCGACTCGACTACGGAAGCGTGCCAGCAGCCAGAGGGCTACTCGAGCGTCGATGGAGATTGTGACGACGCAGACCCACTGGTCCATCCCGGTGCAGAAGAAGTCTGCGACGAACAGGACAACAACTGCGACGGCCAGGTCGACGAGGGGCTGGAGAAATCGATCTTCTACAGGGACGCCGATGGCGATGGATACGGAGCCGACGACCAATGGGTACAAGCGTGCGAGGCTCCGGTAGGCTACGTGACCAACTCCGACGACTGCGACGACGGGGACGCCGGAATCCATCCCGGGGCCGCGGAAGTGTGCGACGGCACGGACAACGACTGCGACGGGACCGCGGACGAGGGTGTGACCAACACCTACTACCTGGACGCCGACGGCGACGGG
>JAJRTE010000018.1 GCA_024278455.1 Myxococcota bacterium | reverse complement strand
GATTCCTCCGACTCCAGGAATCAGCACCAGGAGCAACAGCAACGCGGTCACGCCGAGAATGGGATAGGCCAAGTAGCGGTAGAGGCGGTAGGGCACGCGCGCTGCAAGCGCCATCAGGGCCAGCCCGACAACCGCGTTCACCGCCTGGCGCCGGAAGTAGTGCCAGGGGTCCCCGAACTTGTCCCCGGCAAGGATCGCAGACGACGAAAACACCATCACCAGCCCGAGTCCGAGAAGGGCCAGCGTCACGGCCACCAGGACCCGGTCGTACCGAACGGTACCTCGCCTCGTTCGCCTGTCCTCCGCGACCTTGACCGATTGCTTCTGCATCCCCGTCCTTCTGATCGGTGGAACGGCGCACCGCCACCCTTTTCGAGGCCAGGGCGCCGGCGGCACTCCGGCCCGGTTTCTTCGCCGTCATTTCGACACGCCGTCCCCCCCGGACGGCATGCCCCCGTTGCCTACATGTTTCCGCTCCCAAACGAGTTGTTTGAAGACCTCCCCGCGCTCCTCGTAGCTCTCGAACTGGTCGAAACTGGCACAGGCCGGGCTGAGAACCACGGAGTCGCCGGACCGCGCCAGGGCGCGCGCCCGCGCCACCGCGTCCGCGAGCGTTTCGACCTCGATCGTCTCGACAAGGTGCCCGAGTGCCTCGCGAATCCGGCCTCGCGCCTCGCCGAACAGCACGAGAGCACGGACGTTCCTCCGCACGATGGGCTCGAGGTTTGCGAAGCTCCCCCCCTTGTCCTTGCCGCCCATCAGCACGACCAGCGGTTCGGTCAGGTCGCGCAAGGAGCAGAGCACGGAACGCACGTTGGTGGCCTTCGAGTCGTTGTAGTAGCGGACCCCTTCCACCTCCGCCACGAGTTCCAGGCGATGGGGCAAGCCTTCCAGGTACGGGATCACCTCGTCCAGCCTCTGGCAGGAGATACCGGCGAGGTGGGCCGAAAGGTAGGCTGCCATCAGGTTTTCGACATTGTGCCTGCCCCGGAGACGAAAGCCCTCCAGGGACACACGGTGCACGCCGTCCCCCTCGACGAGCCAGGCCGATTCGCCGTCGTCGTACATGCCCTGTGCCGGGGATGGCCCGTGCCCGAAGAGGTACTGCTCCGCCCTGCCCGCTTCGGCCAGCTCGAGGGCCACCGGGTCATCCCGGTTGACCACCGCGAAATCCCTGCCGTCCTGCTGCGCGAACAGCCGTCCCTTGGTCCGGGCATAGTCTTCGAAATCCCGGTAGCGGTCCAGGTGGTCCTCGGTGACATTCAACAACACCGCGACCTTGGGCCGGAATCCACCGACCCACTCGAGCTGGAAGCTCGACACCTCCACCACGGCAACGTCATGCTCTCCCTCGAGGGCCTCGCAGAACGGTCTGCCCAGGTTGCCTCCCATGAAGACGCGCCGGCCGGCGGCTCGGAGGAAATGCCCGATGAACGTCGTGGTGGTGGACTTCCCGTTGGTCCCCGTGACCGCGATGAGCGGTCCATCGAAGAGCGACGCGGCAAGCTCCAGCTCCGACACGATCTCCACGCCCGCGTCACGCGCTGCCTGGAGGGGTGCCAGGGACCGGGGAACGCCCGGGCTCACCACGATGAGGTCAGCCTCGAGGAACCGGTCCTCGGGGTGCCTGCCGAGCGCCAATTCGACCCCTGCCTTCTTCAGCTTCCCGGGCAGGCCGCCGAACACCGCCGCTGGACGGCGATCCGTGACGGCAACCCTCGCGCCACGCCCGAGCAGCACGTCGACCGCCGCCCTCCCGGACCGTGCCAGCCCGACCACCAGCACCCGTCTTCCTTCCAAGGCCATCGCCCCCGTTTCCATGCGCCTACTCCAGTCCTCGCCGAGGTGCGTCACGGGCGATCCGGCGCCGCTCCCACGCCTCGAGCACCCGCTCGATACGCGCGCCGCGAGATCCTTTGAAAAGCACCACGTCGCCCGCTCGAACCCAGGCTTCGATCCTGGCGGACAACTCGCCCGGGTCGTTCGCGTGGATGACCCTCGAGGCCTCCATGCCCGCCGTCACGGCCCCACGAGCGATGCCCGCCGCCCGCCCGCCGATCGTAAACAACCGCTCCACACCAAGCGTCGCCACGTCACGACCCAACTCCTCGTGCGCCTGGCGCTCGCCATCCCCGAGTTCCAGCATGTCGCCGAGCACGGCCGCTGTCCTGCCCCGCTCTCTTCCCATGGCGACGAGCGTCTCCAGGGCGGCCCGCATCGACCCCGGGTTCGCATTGTAGGCATCGTTGATCACCGTGACCCCGCCCGGCAAAAGGCCCAGCTCCATCCGCATGGGCAGGGACCCGCACGACCGGATACCGGCATCGATGGCCCGCAGGGGAATGTCCAACGCCACCGCGACCGCCACCGCGGCCACGGCGTTCCTCGCCTGGTGCACCCCGACCAGGGGCACATGGGTCTCGAGACGCGCCCCCCCGGCATCGATCACCACGTCGCTCGTCCCATCGTCCCGAAGCCTGCTATCGACCAGGCGCACGCCGGCTTCCCCCACCGTGCCGAAGGTCACACGGCGCACACCGGCCGGCACCGGCAGCGCGGCGACCCGGGCGTCGTCCAGGTTGACCACCACCGTATCGCCGGGGGCCGCGGTCTCGAACAATTCACCCTTCGCCTTGGCGACGCCCTCGATTCCTCCCACGCCCTCCGTGTGGGCCGCCGCAACGTTGGTGACGAGCCGGATAGCCGGCTGCCCGATCTCCTGCAAGCGCCGGATCTCTCCCGGAGCGTTCATGCCCATCTCGAGCACCACCCAACGGTGAGCGGGATCGAACTGCAACAGGGTGAGCGGCAGGCCGATGAGGTTGTTGTAGTTCCCTTCGGTCGCCAATCCGGGGCCGACCTGCAAGAGAATGTGCCTCACCAACTCCTTGACGGTGGTCTTGCCCATGCTGCCGGTGAGTCCGACGACCGGCACATCGATCTGCTGTCTCACGAAACGCGCCGTATCTCCCAGGGCGACGAGGGGGTCGGCCACACCGATAACCAGGTGGCCGGCACGGAGGTGGCCGGGCAAGGCCTCCACCCTGCCGGTGCGACCGACCACAGCCGTGCCGGGCTGCTCGAGCACCGCGGGGATGAAGTCGTGGCCGTCGAACCGGGGACCGTTCAGGGCGAAGAAAGCCTTGCCGGGGGAGACCGTCCGGGAATCTGTGGTCACCTGGAAGGTCACGTCTCCCGACGCCGGGCGGGACAGCAACCGTCCGCCTGTGGCCGTCTCGAGCTGTTCGGGCGACAGGTGCATCATCCCTTGCCCTCCAGGCTGGCGAGGACGTTCCGGGCTACCTCGCGATCGTCCAGGGGAAGTTGCCGGTCGCCGACGGTCTGGGTGCGTTCGTGGCCCTTCCCGGCGATCAATACCAGGTCCCCTTCGCGGGCAGCCTCGAGGGCGAGGGCGATGGCTTCGCGTCGGTCGGCGACGACGGCGTACCGGTGGGCGCCCCGCTCCAGATTCATGCCGGGCGACCAGGGCCGGGCGACCTCGAGCACCCCGGGAAGAACGTCGTCGATGATGGCCTCCGGGTCCTCGTGCCGCGGGTTGTCCGAGGTGACGACGGTCAGCTCCGACAGGGACGCGGCGGCCTTGCCCATCAGGGGACGCTTGCCCTGGTCCCTGCCGCCTCCGCACCCGAACACGGTGATCACCGCCCGGCGAAACAGGGGACGCAGACCGGCGAGCACGCTCTCGAGCGCGCCGGGAGTGTGGGCGTAGTCCACCAGCACCTTGAACCCGGGCGCGCCCGGAATCTCCTCGAGCCGCCCGGGAATCCGCGGACTCGAGGCGAGCGCGCTGGAAACGACGCTGGGTGGGACGCCTAGACCCACGGCCACCGCGGCGGCGGCCACCAGGTTTTCCAGGCTGTGCGGTCCGAGCAGCGGCGACACGATGGCCACTTCACCCACCGGCGTCGCGAATCGAGCCCGGACGCCGCGAGCGTCGAGCGTGGCTTCTGTCACGCGCACCTCGGCCTCAACGTCCCGGCCGGTGGCGAAACGCCAGACCCTGTCCGCCCTGGCGTGGCTCGACATCCGGCGGCCATGAGGGTCGGCGGCGTTGAGCACCGCCAACGTATCCCGCTTGTCGCTCGAACCCAGGACCTCGTCGAACAGCCTGCGCTTCGCCTGGAAATAGGCATCGAGCGACCCGTGATAGTCGAGGTGGTCGCGGGAGAAGTTGGTAAACAACGCGGCATCGAAATGGAGCCCGCTGACCCTTCCCTGGTCGAGTGCGTGGGAACTGACCTCGGCGACGACGGCGTCGACGCCGGCGCCGGCCATATCCGCGAGCAGTGCCTGGAACGTGAGCAGGTCCGGCGTGGTGTTCGGTGCAACCCTGGTCTCGCCCAGGAATCGGTAGTTGACCGTGCCGATCACTCCGGGGTTGAACCCCGCACGGGCCAGGATATGCTCGAGCAGGTAGCTCACGGTGGTCTTGCCGTTGGTGCCGGTGATGCCCAACAGCTTCACCCGCAGCGAGGGGGCAGAGAAGAACCGCGACGCCACGACGGGGAGAACCGCGCGGGTGTCCGCCGTGATACCGACGGTCACGCCGGCAGGGACGGGGATGTCTCGAGCCACGAGCACCGCCGACGCCCCCCTCGAGACCGCGTCGCCGACGAAACGGTGGCCGTCATTGCACGTTCCCTCGAGCGCGACGAACAGGAAACCGGGCTCGACACGGCGGGAGTCCTGCGCCAGGCCAGTTACGGCGACGCCCGGGTCTCCCCGCACGGTCACCGGCAAGCCGGCGAGCAACTCTGCAAGCCTGGTCGTCATCGTCGCGCACTCCGAATCACCCGGTTGTCCGCCACCACCGGGGCGAAGACAACCGTGACCTTCTCTCCGCTCTTGACCTTCACCCCGGGGTCGGGCACCTGGGACATGGCCACTCCGGACCCTTGAACGATCAGATCGAGCCCCGTGTCTGCCAGGACATCGAGCACGGCCCGCACCGTCAGTCCCGACAGGTCCGGAAGGACGAAGACGCTGCCGCTGTCCGCCGTCTCGCCGGGCGTCACCGCCACGGGCGTCGCCGGCTCACTCCAGGCGTCCCCGCCAGGCACCGATTCCCCGGTCACCCGTTCCACCAGGACCGACCTGCCGCCGGCTCCGTTGCCATCCTCGTCCAACGCCACCGGGACCGTCGGCGCCACCCCGAGCAGGCGCATGCCGGCAGCGGCGACTCGAGCGAACGCCGGGGCCGCGACGGTGCCTCCGTAGTAGCCGTTCCCGTGAGGTTCGTCCAGGACGCACGCGATCACGAGCCTGGGGGCTTCCGCGGGGACGAACCCGACGAAGGAACTGGTAAACATGCCACGACCATAGCGCCTGGTTTCGGGGTCGACCTTCTGGGCGGTCCCGGTCTTGCCGGCTACCCGGTAGCCGGGGATCCGAGCACGGGTCCCCGTCCCCCCTTCCTCGGTCACCGAGACCAGCATCTCCGTGATGATCGCAGCGGTCTCCCTCGAGATGACACGGGTGACTTCTCGAGGTTCGTTTCGCTCGATGACCCTTCCCTGCTGGTCCCGAACCTCCTTGACGATGTAAGGCTTCATCCGCACACCGCCGTTGGCGATGGCGGCCATGGCGGACACCACCTGGAGGCCGGTCGCGCTCATTCCTTGGCCGAAGGCGTGGTTGGCCAGGCCGATACGAGACCAGGATCCGGGCGCCCGTAGGATGCCCGACACCTCGCCGGGAAGCCCGGAGCCGGTACGCGCACCGAATCCGAACGCGCGGTAGTAGTCGTGGACACGTTGGCGGCCCATGCGTTCACCGATCTTCGCTGCCCCAATGTTGGACGACAGCTTCACGATCTCCGCGACGGTCAGCAGACCGTACTCGTGGGTGTCGTGAATGGTCCGGCGCCCGATCCGGTAGCGGCCGATCTCGCAGTCGATTTCTTCGTCTGGGCGAACGATCCCCTCGTTCAGCGCGGCAGCGACCAGGAAGGCCTTCTGGGTCGAACCCGGCTCGTAGGTATCTGTTACCGCGCGATTCCGGTATTGCGCCGAATCGTAGTCGCCGAAAGCGTTCGGATTGTAGTCCGGGGCATTGGCCATGGCCAGAATCTCACCCGTCGCCGGGTCCATCACGATGAGGAACCCGCCCTTGGCATTGAATTTCGTGTAGACCTCGTCGAGCGCCCTTTCGGCCTCGTACTGGAGTGTACGGTCCAGGGTCAGCACCAGGTGGCACCCGTCGGTGTTCTGGCGGACGAACACGCCGTCCGGGGTGATGTTGCGCCCCTTGGCGTCCCTGAGCCGGACATACTGGACCATCTTGCCGTTGAGGATCTCATCGTAGGCCCGCTCGATGCCTTCCAGGCCCACGTTGTCCAGCCCGGCGAAACCGAGCACCGCGGACGCCAGCTCCCGGTTGGGATAGAAACGCCGCGTTTCGGTGATCGTCTGAATGCCCGGCAGGTGGAGCGCCAGCACTTCGGCCGCTCTTCGAGGCGCCATGCGGCGCTTCAGCCACACGAAACGCAGGTCCTGCGTCAGCTTGCTGTAGAGCCTGGCCTCGGACAGCCCCAGGTGCTGCGCGAGAATCCGTGCCGTTTCTCGAGGATGCTCCACCAGCTTCGGGTCGGCGAACAGAGACTGCATCTCCACCGAACGCGCAAGTTCAGCCCCGTTCCTGTCGTAGATCACGCCCCGCTGCGGATACAGCGTCACCACCTGGCGGTGCTGCCGGCGGGCGAGCCTCTCGAGTCGTTCGTTGGGGAACGCCATCAACCAGACGGCCCGGCCGGCCAGCACCAGGAAGACCAGGACGAACGCCCCGGTCATCAGGCGAATCCTCGAGCGGAAACGCAGGAACCTCTCCGCGGGCGTCTGCATGGACCGGGTAGCTCTGCTGCGATGGCGTCCCATCTTACCCTCTATCGCGTCGCCTCGATGACCACTACCTGGCCCGGTTCAGGCGAAACCATCCGAAGCTGCTCCGTCGCGACCCTGGACAGGGCCGCCGGTGCCCGGCGAGTGGCAATCTCCACCCGCAGATCGTCGTTTTTCGACCGCAACGCACTATCCTCGTGACGGAGCGACGAGAGCCGGTAGCTCGCCTCCACCACCTGCGACTGCACCCAGATGTACAAGAGGGCGCAGAGAAACAACCCCACGAAGTAGATACCGACCAGCACGCGATCCCACGCGCTCAGAACTGAGGACGGTGCCACGCGCCGGTTGGTCTTGTAGGCCATGCCGCTGCCGCCCAATTCCCTGGCCATCGAGCTGCTCATCTCCACCCCCCTGGCCACGTTTCGACCAGATACTACCCGCGGCGAGAACTCACACCAGTTTCCTGGCCGCTCGCAGCTTCGCAGACCGCGCTCGAGGATTGGAGCGCACATCTTCCGCACCGGCACGGCGAGGCCTGGACGTGAGGATCTGCAACGTCCGCTCCGCCGAACACGTACAAACAAGCTGTTCCCGCGGGCAACGACATCGCCCGGAATGGCCGACAAGAAACCGCTTGACGATCCTGTCCTCGAGAGAATGAAAGGCGATGACAACGAGCCTTCCGCCTCGACTCAACCGCCCGTATGCCGCCTCGAGCCCCCTCTCCAGTTCCCCAAGTTCATCGTTGACCACGATCCTCAACGCCTGGAACACGCGCGTCGCCGGATGGATCCGCTGCCGCTGCCGCCGCCGCGAACCCCGGGCCACCACCCGGACAACGAGATCGGCCAAGTCCCCGGTGGTCCGCAACGGCCGTCGGGCACGCTCCCGGACGATGGCTCGAGCCACCCGTCGCGCGTGGCGCTCCTCACCGTACCCGCTGAACAAGCTCGCCAGTTCCTCCTCGGCGAACAGGTTCACGATGTCCGCGGCTGTTCTCCCCTCGCCCGGGTCCATCCGCATGTCCAATGGGCCATCGCGCAGGAAAGAAAACCCCCGCTCCGGACAATCGAGCTGCGGGGACGACACACCGAGATCGGCCACCACACCGTCCACCCGGGTCACCCCACAGCGATCAAGGTGTTGGGACAGCCTCGAAAAACGACCGGCGACCAGGGTGACCTGGCCGCCAAACCGGGCAAGGCGCCTGGAAGCCGCTTCCAGGGCCACCGGATCGCGGTCGATCCCGATCAACCGGCTCGACGGACCGGCAGCCTCGAGCACCGCTTCGGCATGCCCCCCAAGCCCCACCGTCATATCCACGAAAGTCTCGCCCGGACCCGGCTCGAGCAGCTCGAGCACGTCTCCCAGCAACACCGGCCGATGGGACAACGCACGCTCTCCGCCCCCCCTCGCGGTCATGACGCACTCGGCGTTCCCCGGCCCATCTTGAGCTGAGCCAGGCCCCCCGCATGGTCGATACGCTCGAGCGCCTCCGCGAACGCGGTCTCCCACCGCTCCCGACTCCAGATTTCCAGGCGATCCACGACGGAAATCAGTACGACTTCCCGGTCGATCCCGGCATACTTCCGGAGATATTGAGGAATGAGGATCCGCCCCTGGCGATCCACTTCACACTCGGACGCCCCGGCAACGAACGCCCGCGTGAAAAGAATGCTCTCTTGCTCGAACGGGGACACCTCCATCAGTGCCTGCTCGTACCGCACCCAGTCGCTCTCGACGTATCCCCACAGCCCACCCTTGTAGTTGGTCACTATCAACCGCTTTTCGGTCCGACTCTTCAGGGCATCCCGCAACTTCGCCGGCAGGCTCAACCGGCCCTTGCCGTCCACCGTGAGATGAAACTGACCCCTGACACCCAGCATGAGGTCCCTACAAGGCGAGAAGCGTCCTCACCGATCCAAGGCTCACCACTTTCTCCCACTCTCTCCCACTTCGCACCCATCATATCTGCTGGGCCAAGACGTGTCAAGGGGATTTGAAAAAAGTTTTTCCCTGAAATTCTCAGAAGTTATCAACCCACGCACATTTTTTTCGCACAGGGCGCCCGGCCGGCTCGAGAGCCCGGGAACACGCCGGCAGGACCCCCCATTTTGCCAAGTACTGCGTGCGTGCAGGCTGCTGCACGGCCGGTCTCGAACGGGACACAAGGGGTGGTGGTCCTATGGCCCCGCGGCACACGATATGGTAGTTTCCTGTCTTCCTGTTGAGTCTTGACCTTTCGCAACGGGAACACACCATGCCCGGGCGACGAAACCTCCGCGCAGCCTCGCGCAGGCAGGCTCCCTGAAGATCCCCCTTGGCGCGAAGGCGTGGTTGCGGCTATCATGCCACTGCGGAACGCCATGGAACAGCCGTCGAGTTACCGGGCCTTCCTGGACCCGGCGGCGGCGCGATGGTGAAGGCTGCCCCCGGGGGCTGGTTGGAGAGAACGGGTGACCAGGACAGGTGACGACACCACGAGGGATACCGGGGAGGAGGACGGTGCACAACGCGATCCCGACGACCCGGACGATCCGCACACTCCGGATGGCCAGGGCGATCCGGAGGCCATTGGCCTGGCGAGCACCCTGTTTCTGACGGAGTACTCGCCACGGACGCAACTCGAGGTCCTTCACATCTCCGCCTGTGATCTCCCTGCCCCGGTTCTCGACCTGGGCTGCGGCCGTGAGGGCAGACTGGTCCGTTGGCTACGCGATCACGGCAAGGCGGCGGTCGGGATCGACCTGGGGGCGGAAGCCGGGCCGGGTCTTGTCGCCGGAAACTGGTTCGAGGCGGATCTCGGTGTCGAGACGTGGGGCAGTATCGTATCCCACATGGCGTTTTCCAGTTATTTCATGCATAGTCACCTGAGACATACCGGCGAGGCGCGGAGGTGTGCGGCCCGGTACATGGCCATCCTGGCAGCGTTGGTGCCCGGGGGCGCGTTCTACTATGCGCCCGGGCTTCCGTTCATGGAGCACGTGTTGACGCCGAACAGGTTCGAGGTATCGCGGCAACCGCTCGAGGCATTGCAGGGTCGCTGGCTCGACCGCGTGCTGGCCGACCTGTTCGGGAAGACCGTGCTTTACGCGGCCAGGGTGGTCCGTCGTTGTCCTCGAGGCCAGGCGCCGTGATTGACGAGCAAGCCGTGCCGGTGGAGGGGGCGGGGAATCCGACTGGGGCGGGGCGCTGGGCGCCGGCCGGGAGGACGACAGCGGTCCAGGCGCCTGAATAGTCCCCCATCGATCGCGTTCGCGACCGACCCTGGTGCATGAACCAACGTGGGCGCGGTTCCCAGCCGCGGGATGCCTCGAAGCAGCGGCACGAGCA
Organism: Myxococcota bacterium; assembly: GCA_024278455.1. Classification (GTDB taxonomy): domain Bacteria; phylum Myxococcota_A; class UBA796; order JAJRTE01; family JAJRTE01; genus JAJRTE01. Next base: position 18,776 of record JAJRTE010000018.1, on the reverse strand, counting down.
CAGGGGGAACAGGAGGAGGGGGACGGGCACGGGCACGAGGCGGTCAACCTTCATGACAGGAGATTCGGATGAACAACGCTGCATGGTCGCTCGTAACGGCGGTCGCCCTCGTGGGATCGGCCCAGTGTCCTGTCTCGGACTGTCCGCCCGAGGACGGTCTCTTGACGGCCGGTGAATGGGGTGGCGAACACTGGCGATTCGAGGTCGCCTCCGACGGTGTCGTCTACGTGGAAACGGATTGCGCCCATGGCACGTCGAACGCGCCGGTGTCTTCGGAAGAAGGGGCGGTGGCCTTCGCGGCGGACATGGTCAGCATTGCGGGCGAGGTGCAGTACCCGGAAGAGGATCCGGTACCGTTCGTCGCCACCTTCTCGGGTACGCTCTGCGGCGACACCCTGACCTTCACCGAGACCGTGGTGGGCACGCCGGAGGATCCCGGCGCCGTGGTTACCACCGAAGGCGTCGTGGTATACGGAGAACCTGCTGCTCTTTGGACCTGCCAGTAGGGGGGGGGAGTCGCGGGTCGCGGGTCGCGAGTCGCGGGTCGGGAGTCGCGGGTCGCGGGTCGGGAGTCGGGAGTCAGGAGTCGCGTGTCGGGAGTCGGGAGTCGCGGGTCGGGAGTTGCGAGTCGCGGGTCGCGTGTCGGGAGTCGGGAGTCAGGAGTCGCGGGTCGGGAGTTGCGGGAGGGGACGTCATGACGACCTTGCCTTTCAAGACCACGGTCGCCATTCTGACGCGAAACGAGGGTCCCCGGCTGGCTCGAGCGGTGCGCGGGGTGCTCGCGCAGGAGACGCGGGAACCGTTCGAGGTCCTGGTGGTGGATTCATCGTCCACGGATGGGTCGCTGTCGTGTCTCGAGGGCACACCGGCGCGGCGGCTCATCGTGCCGGGCGACACGTTCAACCACGGCGCCACGCGCAACCTCGCCGTGCAGGCGGCTCGAGGCTGTTTCGTGGCGTTTCTCGTCGCGGACGCTGTTCCGGTGGGCCGTTCCTGGCTGCAAGAGCTGGTGTCTGCCCTGGAGAGGTACGGGGATGCGGCCGGTGCCTACGGCCGGCAGCGGGCATGGCCCGACGCGGACCCGGCCCTGGTGCGCAGACTCGAGGAATGGACCCCCCCGGGAGACGAGCCGGTCGTGAAGCGCCTCTCTTCCCGGGAAGCGTTCGACCGTCTCGATCCCCGGGCCCGGGTGCGTCTCGCCGCGTTCGACAACGTGAACAGCATGGTGCGCCGGGACCGGGCGCTCGAGAACCCGTTTCCCCCGGTGTCGTTTGGGGAAGACATCTTGTGGGGACGCGATCGACTCCTTGCCGGCGACGCCCTGGTGTACGTGCCAGCAGCCGAAGTGTGGCATGCGCACCGCCGCCGGCCATGGGCGCACGTCCGGCGCGCGCGCGTCGAGCATGCTCTGTTGCGGCGTGAGTTCGGTCTCGTGGCCGTTCCGAGCATCGCTCGCCTCGTCGCCCAGGTAGCGGGGACGATCCGGCATATCCCGGAGGACGGGCTTCCCGGTGCATCGCGGCAGATCGCCGAACTGTTCGGCCAGTACCTCGCCCGCTTCGCCTGACACGGATGGCTTGCAATGGTGGCGGTTGTCGCCTAGACTCTTCCCTGGCTGGCGGCCGGAGACGCTTGCCGGACGTGCTGTCCCGGGTTCGGGCCGGACCAGCCGGCGTCCGCCGCGGAGGCAACAGGGAGGCACAGGTTGGAGCGGACATGCCCAAACGTTGTTTGTTGACCGGGCTCGGTGGATTCATCGGGAGCCATTTCCTCGAGCACGTACTGCTCAACACGGACTGGGAAATCATCGGCATTGCGAGTTGGCGGCACCGGGGGATCCCGGAGCGGATCCTCGACAGCGAGCACTACCAGCGGCACAGGTCGCGCGTCACGGTATACACCCACGACCTGGCCACGCCGGTTTCGCCGATTCTCCGGAAACGGATCGGGCGGCCGGACATCATTGTCAACTTCGCGTCGGAATCCCACGTCGACCGTTCGATCGAGGATCCCGTTCCGTTCGTCAAGAACAACGTGGATCTCGTCCTGTGGCTGCTCGAGTTCGCTCGGGCCGTCCAACCGGAGGTGTTCGTCCAGGTGGGCACGGACGAGTCCTACGGGCCTGCCGAGCCTGGCCATGATCACGCCGAATGGGACCCGATCCTGCCGTCGAATCCCTATTCGGCGTCGAAGGCGGCCCAGGAAGCCATCGCCATCGCCTACTGGCGCACCTACCAGGTACCGGTGCTGCTGACCAACACGATGAACAACATCGGGGAGCGCCAGGATCCGGAGAAGTTCCTTCCCAAGGTGATAAAGCATGTCCTCGAGGGCCGGACCATGCCGATCCACGCCATCGGCGACCGCGTCGGGTCCCGGTACTATCTTCACGCCCGAAACCATGCCGACGGCCTCCTCTTCATCCTCGACCACGTCCGGCCGGTGCCGTTTCCCAGCGCCGCAAGGCCGGAGCGCTTCAACATCGTGGGAGAACGGGAAGTCGACAACCTCGAGATGGCGCGGCTGATCGCCCGATTCACCGGCAAGCCCCTCAAGTATCGGCTGACCAACCCCTACGTCGATCGACCGGGGCACGACCTGCGCTATGGTCTGGACGGAAGCAAGTTGGGGAAATTGGGGTGGCGCCCGCCGATAGGCCTCGAGGCATCCCTCGAAAAGACCGTGCGCTGGTATCTCCAGCACCGCGAATGGCTCGAGTTTTCCTACGGCAACGGGGGATGACCATGGACGACCTGTGGATCGTGATGCCCGCGTACAACGCCGAGCAGACACTCGCGGCGACGGTCGCCGACATCCCCGCTCCGTTCAGGCAACGGGTGTTGCTCGTCGATGACGGGTCTCGAGACCGCACGGTCGCCGAAGGGCTGGCGTTGGGGCTCGAAGTGGTCTCGCACCCGCGCAACCGGGGCTACGGCGCGGCCCAGAAAACCGGGTACCGGGAAGTGTTGCACCGGGGCGCCGCCCTGGTCGTGCTGCTCCATTCCGATTTCCAGTACGACGCTGCAACCCTGCCGTCGCTGGTGACGCCCATTCTCGACGGGCAGGCCGACGCCGTGCTCGGCTCCCGGCTCCTCGAGGGCGACCCGCGATCCCTGGGCATGGCCTGGTGGCGCTACCGCGGCAACCGGCTGCTCACCGTGGTGGAAAACCGGACCTTGAAGCTGGCGCTCACCGACTACCACAGCGGGTTGCGGGCCTACAGCCGGACCTACCTGCGCGCCGTCCGCTTCCACCGCAACGCGGACGGCTTCTTGTTCGACCAGCAGATCATGGTGCAGGGCGTGGCCGCCGGGTTGCGCATCGCCGAAATCCCCGCCCGCTGCCGCTACACACACGTGACATCCTCGATCTCCTTCCCGCGGTCGGTGGCCTACGGCGTGGGAACGTTGCGGGTCATGGCGGCGTACCGGCGATTCGTGCGTGACGGGCGGCCGGCAGGGACGTGGCTCTCCCCGGCAAGGCGACCGGACGCTCCGGACTTGCGCCCCGGGGAATCGACGTGACGACTCGAATACCTCACGCCGAGACGTGGGCTCCCCACGAACGACTTGGGAGCGGGGAGGGGCGAGCAGGGAGGGGCGAAGGGCGAGTGGGGAAGGGCGAGGCAGCTCCCCAACTCCTCTACCTCGTACAGCAGACCGATCAGCTTCACTGGAAGTGCGGCACGTAGGTCTCCTGCTTCCAGGGGTGCAACGAAGCCTCGCCGCGCGTGCGCCCAACACCCGGTACATCTCGCGCAAGTGGTGCAGCGGTATGCCGATGGAGCCAGGTTGAACATCACCCCACCTCCGCCAGCACCTTCGCCACCTCTCGAAAAACACTCGGCTCGAACTCCCCTGGTATCAACAGCAGCAACCGGGTCCGCGTCCACAACTCCAACGGCCCGCCAGGCCGCTGCGCTCGAGGCCCGGGGGCCGATGATATGACTTCGACCTCGACAAACCCTACTCCACCCGGCGCGCATTCCGGTTCGGTTTCCGGCCCCGTCCTCGTCTCCTTGGCACGATGCACTCCTCCTCAACGCCCCTTATGCCATGAGCAAACGCTTGCGGTAGTCGTCGTTCGTGGGGAGGTTACGTTCCGATCCCCTGGGCATCAAGGATCGACTGCTCAAGTGTCTCCCGGGGGGGGCCGCCAACAGGACCCGAAACCCCAGGTTCAGGTTCCTGACCCCGACATGCCACCAGAGCCGGGTGGCCGAGCGGACCCCGACCGCGCCACTGCCCCAGCTCCCGCCCCGGACAACCCGGCGAGCATTCTTGTCGTCTGTTGTCAAAACGCCGCCATCATCAGGCGCACCTTCGTAGTCATCATGCCAATGGTCGGCGCACCACTCCAACACGTTCCCGGCCATGTCCAGGGCACCCACCCACGAGGCTCCTTCGGGATACTGGCCCACCGGGGTCGTGCGCCCCACGTTCTGATCAAAGTTCGCCAGCCCTGGGGTCGGCGTGGAATCTCCCCACGGATAGGCCCGCCCCTCCGGGCCTCGAGCCGCATACTCCCATTCCGCCTCCGGGGGAAGCCCGATGCCCGCCGCGCCCCCCGGTGGAAACGCGCGTCCGTCCAGCAGCACATCGGACGCCCAACGGCAGTAGGTGAAGGCATCGTCCCAATCCACATCCACTACCGGCTGTTCCGGCGCGTTCCACCGGCTGTCTTTCCACACTCTCGGTTCACGATGACTCTTGGCTTTCAGGAAGCGGCCATACTGGGCGTTGGTCACCAGGTACTTGCCGATCCAGAAGCCTCGAGCAAAGGTCACTTTGTGAACCGATCGCCCATCGGGATCTCCCTTTTTACTCCCCATCCTGAACGAGCCGGGGGGGACGTAGACGAACTCGAGGCCGGTGGGTTCGTGGACCCAGACCGCTCCAACCTCCAACTCGGCTGCAGGGGCGACGCCTCGATGAGCGAGGATCTCCCGGGCAAGGTCCCTTACCGTGCGGTGCGGGCTCTGCTGGACGATACGGCGACAGGTCTCGATCACGCGCCTCTTGTGTTCGTCGCCCATGTTGCGTATCGCCTGGAGGGCGGCCAGGTGCGCCTCAACGCCGCGCTTCTCGCCGGTGACGACCTCCAGGAAGGGCAAGGGGGATTTCACCGAGGCGTCGGCCACACAGTCCAGCAGGAGCTGCCGGTACTCGCGCTTCGCAAAACGGTCCCCCCGCACCAGACGGCGCATGAAGGGTTCGAACATCGGGGGCTCCGGCAGGCTCACCAGGAGCAGGATCACCTCCGTCCACCAGCTCTCGCCGAAGTGGGCCGCCACCTCGTCGAACGCCTCGGGCCGACCGTGGCTCAAGATCCTGAGCTGCACCGCTGTCAAGTACTCCTGGAACGCGAGATGAATGAAGCCGTAGCTGTCTGCACTCCAGCCCACCAGCAGACCGCTCCGATCCCGGATGGCCTGAAGGAAGGCCTCCATCCGCTCCCCTGTCACCCCGAGTTCGCCCAGGGGCTCGGCAAGCGCCCCGACCACTTGCTTCGCCGTCGCCTGTCGACGTTCGTCCTCCTGGTGAAGCCAGTACGCCAGCGGAAGCAGCAGCCGCCGGGCGTCCTCCAGGCGGAAGGGAAGCTCGAGCCCCACTGCCTTGCGCCAGTGCCACAACAGCGTGTCCACGCACTGCTCATACAAACGCCACCGCTCTTCCGGCAACGTGTTGTAACGCTGATGCACCAGGCACAGGATCGTCAGGAGCAGGGGGTTGGTCTGAAGTTCGCGCATTCGCCGCGTCCGGTGCTGCTCCGACTCGAGGAGACGCCACAAGTGGCTCGAACTCTCATCGGCGCTGGTCTGCGCCGAGCCGGTGTCCCCAAGCCGATTCCGCTCCACGATGGTGTAGAAACGCTTGACCAGGTCCTGTGCCTCGACCGCCTCAAGGGGGCGGACACGGAACTCCAGAAAACGGTCGTCCAGCCGTGCGTCGCCCTGGTAGCCCGCGTACCGGCTCGAGACCACGAACCAGGCGTCGTCGTAGGACTCCAGCGCCTGCTGAATCCAGCGGCTCACCTTGGCCCGTTGGGCAATGTCCGGCACCTCGTCCAGGCCGTCGAGCAGGTAGAGCACGGAGCGCGAGGTGCGGAGGGCTTCGGCAAAGCCGGCCGTGACGCCGAGATGCTTGTTCTCCTCGAGGGTGCGCTGAAAGAACGCGTCCAGAGACAGGTCCGTTCCCTCCAGGTCCCGCAGGGCAAGCATGACCGGGACCACACCGTCCGGCAGACCGATGGAGGCTGAGCCCTTGAGAACAGTGCGCACCAACAGCAGCTTGAGCAGGGTGGTCTTGCCCGAGCCGGGATCCCCGAGAATCACCACACCCCGCTTGTTGCGCTCGCGAGCACCAGCAAAAACCTGTTCCAGGTCCACGTCTCCCTGGCCAGTACCCGGCTCCTCGAGCTGCTCGGAGCAATAGAGGTTCTCCCGGTAGGGCCCCGTGTGAACGTTCGCACGAAGGGGCACATAGACGTCATCGACATCGAGAGTGAACTTGAGTTCGGGGTTGACCCCGATGAGAGGCAGTTGTCGGTGGTGGTTGAGCGTGGCACTGAGATAGGCACGGAGTTGGATCCCGAAGGAGGGGGGGGGCGCCGCCGGGGAGGCCCTGCCCGGCTACTTTCTCGGGCTCCACCGGCCGCAGCAGCCTCTCGAGTTCTTCCAACGTTTCCACGTAACCGCGCACACCCCGAAGCGCCCGCGCCAGCGCCTTGAGATCCTCGAGAATCGGTGCCGCTCGATTCTGTCGATCCCCGAAACGGGTCAGGTAGAGGTTCGCCGCAATACCCGCCTCGAGTGCGTCCAGTGCATCCGGTTGCGCAAGGCGGCCTGCCTTCCAACCGGTGATCTCCAGCCTGGCCCGCTTGTTAGCATCCTGGGTGAGAGTGGCATAGAGCTTGACCAGCTTGTCCCACAGACCGTCCAGCGGGGTCGACTCAGGGGGTGGGGGTAGCGGAATCTCCGGCTTGAGCGCGGCCTCGGGTCCCAAGATCGCTCGGAGAAGACGCTGAAGTTCCTTTTGATAGCTCCATCGATGGTCGATTCGTGGGTCTGCTGCGCTCAACCGGCAGGCGGCGATGTCCTCTCGGAGCGCCGGGGTGGGCGCGGGGTGAAGGATGACCGGCAGCACGGGTCGACTTCGCCCGACGTCGAGCGCTCGAGCGAGTGCGGCGTGCTCTTCCTGTGCCGTCCAGGGATCGGCCATGGACTCCGGGCTGATGACCAGCAGGAGGTGTCGAGCGGCCTCGATGCCTCGAGAGATCTCCTGGACCCGGCTCTCCCCGACGCCGATGTCCAGCTCGGAGGAAAAGGTGACGTGATAGGCCTCGAGGAAGGGAAGCAGCCCTTCGACCCAGGCCCTGTCCGCAGGATGAAACGCGATGAACAGATCGCGCGTTGCGGACGGGTCAGCGCGGGCCGGTCGGGCAGGATCGGACCTCTCGAACTCCTGGAAAACGATGGACGCTCTCATAGTATGCTAGGCTGGCGGGCAGGTCAAGGTGGGCGTGGCGGTAGTCTTCCACGGTGTACGGCACTTCGACTCCCTCCTCCCGGTAGTTCGCGACAAGTTTCCGGATCACCGTGCCCAGGTCCGGCAGCCGCCAGCGGTAGTTCCTCCATCCCGCAACCACACGGTCCGGGACCCCGCTGAACAGCTCCCAAAGCGCATTCCGCGGCTCGTTTCTCACCGCGTCCAGCACGACCACACGGATCTCCCGCACACCCCACACTACATTGTACACACCTCTCCACCGGCAACGCCAGGTGGCGAAGCAGCCTTCCGGCAGTGCGACAACGCCCGCCGGCTGGGCTCACCCCTCCGGTCCCCGTGCACTCGAACGGTGCCGGGGCGCTGAAGCGCGCGGATTCTCTGGCCAGCGCGGGCGCCACGCGCTATGCTAAGCTAATCTATCGACTTTCGACTCCCAACCGGTGATGGCGTCCGCCCGGGCGACAGATGGGAGGATCGCTGAGCGAACGACGGACGTGTGATGGGACGGCACGATGGGAAGCGCCCCTTCGAGAATGCTTTTCGACCCCCAGGACTACGAGCTTCGAAGTATCGTCAACGAGTTCCTGGATCGCAACAAGCCGCGGAAGTATCTCAAGAAACTCCTGGACCCCCACCTGCACCCGCACGGGATGAAGGAGATGGCGGCCCCGACGGAGCTTCGCATAGCCTACGCGGTCATCCATCTTCTCGGGTCTCTCGAGGTGGGCAAGGCCCAGGATCGTATCACCGCCTTGCGTTCGCTCCACGACGAGGTGTTGCACAGCGCCACATCATCGCTCAGGAAGAACACGGCTCGAGTCCTCCTCCAGATCATGAAGAACCTGGTCCGCGCCCAGGGGGACCCGGTACGGCAGCTCGAGCTGGCCCACGATTTCCGCCAGGCCGCGGCCGGCAAGCCCCGGATCATCCGGGAGCAGTTGCGGCGCTACGATCTCCTCGAGATGCCCGAAGCCTGGAACCACATCGCGTTCGACGACCATGTTCATGATGCGAGCACCAAGGGGAGGAAGACGCCGACCCACCTGGTCATGGACGCCTGGATCAAGGGGCAACGTTCCCTGACCGTGATCTACTACAATTTCGTCAGGCCCGAGGTGGCGGTCGAACTTCTCGAGGCCGCCAAGATCGTGGGGATCCGGGTCACGATCGGCGTGGAGTACTCGGCCCGCTTTCGCGACCGCTACGCCAAGCTGATCTGGGCGCCCGCCAGCCTTGCCGATGCGCAGGATTTCCTGTCCTTTCTCAAGCAGGAGAAGGTCCAGGCCTTCATGGCCCTGGGCCGGGAAGTGTCGCACTACCAGCAGCAGTCGGTGCTTCGGACGCTCCGCCACTTCAACGAGCGCCACCTGCCGGAGGTGTGCCAGCGGTACGGCATCGAGCTGCCACCGCTGTCGGAAAGTGGATTCATCAGCTTCGTCGGGATTGGCCAGGCGTCGATGTTCCACCTGGCGAAGTTCGTCTTCTCTCACCTCATGGAAGCCATGCAGAGCCGCGTCGAGGTGCTGGCTCGAGAGTACCGCCAGGCGGACGCCGAGCGGAGGCAGGCCATCCGGGACCTGGTGGACGAGATGAACGGCATCACGTCGGCGTCCATCACGGAGCGATACCTTCACCCGTCCCCCGAAGACCGGGCGCGGGATCCCGAGGTGCCTCCCTAGAACGACGACGTGCCGGAACTCCTGCGACTCTCACCTCGAGAACTTATCGACAGGTTGAACAGTCTGCCCACCGGGTGCTATATCGGGCTCAACCCCAGCAACCTGACCCCCACCGACGTGATGGAGATCCTCTACGATTGCCAGGGCAGGATTTCCCACGTCGAGATCTTCAACCTGAAGGACTACGCCGCCGGCAAGACCCTCTACACCGCCGAGCTGCTCGAGATGCAACAGGCCATCAACGAGGGCAACGTCGTCACCATCAAGCGAATCGTGCGCGGCATGATCGACACCTTGGAAGCGTCCGACGCCCCGGATCGAGACGACCGTATCGCGAAGCTGACGCGGATATTGAGAAACCTGCCGGCGCTCAAGGCCTACTACAAGGGCACTCGGCTCATGGTCTCCCTGGGGAGCGATTCCACCGGCCGCTCGAGGCACTTGCCTGGCATGGGCCTGGCAGTCGCGGATACGCTTCCGCCCGGCGCGCAGCGTGAAATCGAGAAACGGACATGTCCCTCGAGGCAGATCCTGCCGCTCCACATCACGACCTACTACCAGGTAACCTATCACCAGGTTGCAACATCGAACGCTGTGGCGAGCAGAATCGCCCGGCACCTGGCGAAATACCCGGGCCTGCGCTGGTTGGGCCACACCCTCCGGGACCGCTGGCTCATCGAGCACCACCGGGCATGCCCTGTCGACCAGGGCAACGTGGTTACGCTGGCAGAAGGGCAGGAGAGACTGCACAACGGCCTGTACCTCGAGCCGCCCCCGTCCGAGGCTCGTGCAACGGGCCTCTCCTGGCGCTACCTCAATTCCCGGCTCAAGAACGCCCTGAAGGTTCTCATCGGGTTCATTCCGGCGTTCCTGACCTTTGTCCTGACCAAGGACTGGTGGTTCCTGGCCTACTTCGGCGCCGTGATCTGGTTCGGTATCACGGGGCTGAGGAACATCTTGCAATCCGTGTTCGGGGGGGGCGGCATTCTCCGGTCGCCCATGCTCAAGTGGAACGACTACGTGAGCTGGGACCGGCTGACCGATTCCCTGCTCTTCACGGGCTTCTCCGTCCCCTTGCTCGACTTCCTGGTGAAGCGGGTCATCCTGGACCAGTACCTGGGTATCACGACCACGACCAACCCGAACGCCCTGTACACCATCATGGCATTGGCCAACGGCCTCTACCTCTCCTCCCACAACGCCTTGCGCGGATTGCCTCGAGGCGCCGTGTACGGCAACTTCTTCCGGAGCATCCTGTCGATCCCCCTGGCCATCGCCTTCAATGCCGTCATCGGTGGCCTGCTCGGCACGGCGGGCGTGGTCGCGGTCAACGACGTGCTGCAGAAATGGGCGGCGGTCATCTCCAAGGCGGCCTCCGACTGCGTCGCCGGTGTCATCGAAGGCACCGCCGACCGGTTCCAGAACATCCGCATGCGTCGCGTGGATTTCGAGAACAAGCTCGACCAGCTCTTCGACGCCTACTCGCGCCTCGAGATCCTCTTCCCCGAAATGGACATCCTGGAACTCATCGCGTCGCCCAAGAAACTCATTCGCACCATCAGCACGGAGGCTCGAGATCTCGAGAAGACCATCATCACCAACGCCCTGGACATGATGTACTTCTGGATGTACCAGCCGCACGCCCGCACGGTTTTGAGAAACATCGTTCGTAACATGAGCCGCGAAGAGCGCCAGCTTTTGCTCGGTGCCCAGATGATCCTGAAGCGCCAGAAGGAGATCAGCCAGATGTTCATCGACGGGCTCGTTGGCAAGCGGTTCTCCAGGCCCCTGGCCATGTACCTCGACCGGTCCGATGCCTACTTGGACGGATTGACCAGGATGGTCGACGAGGCCAACCAGTCCCGCGATTCCGCCAAGACCGCTCTCAAGGCAGGATGACTGGTCGATCAAGAGGGGATGCAGCGAACGAATCGACCTGGGAGGAAGAGCCATGAAACCACTTCTGCCGTGTAGCGTCATCGCGATCTCGGTCTGTCTCGCAGCCTGGGAGGCCCGCGGCCCGGAAGGAGACGCCGCCGAATCAGATATCGTCTTCCCCGACGGTTTCCTCTTCGGCACGGCCACCTCGAGCTTCCAGCACGACATGGGGTGCCCTTCGCTATCGCCAGTCGAGTGCGACGACCCGAATTCCGATTGGTTCGTCTTTACGACCGACGAGCGAATGGTGAACGACCCCACGACCTTCGTGTCGGGCGAGAGTCCCACGGAGACCGGTCCCGGCCACTGGGAACTGTTTGACACCGACTTCGACCTGGCTCGAGACATCCTGCACAACAACGCCTTTCGATTCACCCTCGAATGGAGCCGAATCTTCCCCTACCCCACCGACGGTGCCCAAACGTATGCCGACCTTCGCGCCATTGCCAGCACCAGGGCGCTCGAGCACTACCACCAGGTGTTCGATTCTCTGCGCCGGCACGGCCTCACCCCGCTCGTGACCATCAACCACTACAGTCTGCCCGTGTGGCTCCACGATACGGTCGCATGCCACGAACACCTCGAGACCTGCCGCCACCGAGGTTGGCTCGATGCCGACCGGACCGTCCGGGAGATCACCAAGTTCGCCTCGTTCGTGGCCACCGAGTTCGGCGCCAACGTCGATCTGTGGGCGACGCTGAACGAACCGTTCTCGGTCGTGCTTCCCGGATACTTTTCTCCTTCGCCAAGCCGCGCGAACCCGCCGGCGGTCTTTCTCAGGCCGGACGAGACCAAGGCCGTTGCCAACGCCATGGTCCTCGCACACGCCCGGATGTACGACGCTGTTCACGCCGCTGACCAGGTGGATGCGGACGGCGACGGTCTGACCGCTCGAGTGGGTGTCGTGTACAACATGGCACCGGTCAAGCCTGCCGACCCAGGCAACCCGTTGGACGTCCGCGCTGCCGAAAACGTCTTCTATCTCTGGAACATGGTCTACCTGAACGCGGTGGCCCTGGGGCTGTTCGACGAGGACTTCGACGGGACTGCCATCTACCGGGATGACCTCGCCGGCCGCATGGACTACATCGGGCTGAACTACTACACGCCAATCACGGTGGAGGGCACGGTCAAGCCCATGTTTCCGCGCCTCTCCCCCTTGACCACGTTCAACCCCCTCACCGTCCAGCTCTGGGAGGACGATCCTCGAGGTATCTACGACATGGCATTGGTCATCCACAACGACCTGCACCAGCCGGTCATCGTGACCGAGAACGGCGCCGTCGACGCCAACGACGACGGCACCGGCGCACGCTGCATCGTCCGGCACCTGACCTGGCTGGCTCGAGCCATGGACCAAGGGGTGCGCGTGGACGGCTACTTCTACTGGACACTCATGGACGACTACGAATGGAACCAAGGCGCCAACGTGCCGATGGGACTGTTCGCCGTCGACAAGTACGACCCGGCGAAGACTCGAGTCCCGCGCCAGTCCGCGGCGGTGTACGGCGAGATCGCCGGAACGGGCGTGCTGTCCGCGGAACTGCAGCAGGCCTATCCTGTCGATCCGGAGACGTTATAGTTATCCATGCAGCGATTTCGGCCGCGTGTTGACCGAAAAGGAGACGTGTGTGGAACGGACGACTCGGTTTACCCCCCGCGAAGAACTGGCGAATGCGATTTCCCACGGCACGGGCGCTTTCCTGGGCCTGGTCGGCCTGGTGTGGCTCGTGATAGCGGGCATCCGGGCCGGAAGTGCATGGCACGTGGCCAGCTTCGTCATTTTCGGCACCAGCTTGCTCGTTCTCTACCTTTCCTCCACGCTCAACCATGGCCTCCCGCCAAGCCGGGCCAAGGAATTCTTTCACAATTTCGACCAGGTAGCCATCTACCTCCTGATCGCCGGCACCTACACGCCTTTTGCACTCATCGCCCTGAACGGCTGGGCGGGATGGGCACTGTTCGCAGCCGAGTGGACCCTGGCGGCGGTGGGCATCGCAAGGAAGCTCCTCAAGCCCAACCAGTTCGAGGCCGGGGTGAGCCTCGCCACCATCGTGTCGTTCGTGGTCATGGGGTGGCTGGGCGTCTTCATCGTGAAGCCGTTGATCGAACGCGTCGGGATGGGCGCGCTGCTCTGGCTGCTGGCCGGCGGCGCGTTCTATACCGGGGGCATCGTCTTCTTCAAAATGGAACGGATGAGATACCACCACCTGGTGTGGCACATCTTCGTGCTCGCGGCCAGCGCGTGCCATTTCGTCGCGATCTACCGGTATCTCCTGCCCCTCGAGGTATGAGGAAAAACGGCGGACGCCACGTTCTCGAGCCTCGCCACCCCTCGAGCGATGGCGGTCGGTGCGGTACCCTGCCGGAGCCGGCCCTCCATGGCCTCGCTACGCTGCACGATCGGACAGGCACGCGCGACAGATGTCGGAGGAACATCGGCCCAGGAAACACTCGAGCCTGGCTTTCCGAAACCGCTCCGAGAACCAGATCTCCCGGATGGTTTCGTCGCCCACGTTGCCCATGACGGCCCGCCCGTGGAAATCGTTGTAGCACAGATGCACGTTGCCGCTCGCGCTGATCACCAGGTAGTCCGCGGGCAACCGGCACCTGGTGACCGGCTCGACGTGTCTTCCCCGCAGCGTGACAGCCCCTCCCCGGTTGAAAACCCCCAGTTCATCCAGCCATCGTTGCTGAATCTTCTCCCGCGCTCGAGAAGGCAGCAGGGGCATGGTCCGATCGAGCGCCAGCCTGGACTCCGGGGCATCGAGCGTCACGACCATGCTGTCCACGAACCGCTCCAGGCTTTGATACCGCTCGGGCGTCATGAGGGTGAAGTTGGTGAAGAGCAACACGGCACTCCGGGGAATCCATCGGCGCACCAGGGCCAGCCGCTCCTCGAGGCGTTCGTCCATCAGGGGCTCGTTGTAGAAATGGGGAGAAAAAGTGCCCGTGTAACCCAGGCTCGACAGCTCCCGCAAAACACGCTCCCACAGATCGAAGGGCATCTCCACCCGGGGGCGTTCATGGATGCTGTTCGGACATGTCTCGCAACGCAGGTTGCAGGCCGACGCGGGCTCCATCTCCACGTGAATGAACAACCGGGTGTCGAGCATGCGCCGGCACCAGGCCTCGCGAGACCGATCGAAAAGACGTCGTAGCGGCTTCATGGATCCTCCTGACCGTGCGCGATTCAAGCTCAATCCTGTCGCACTGAATGTCAAGAGAATTCACGAGACAAACCTGCGCGAGGCACGAAGTGGGGTCGTGGAACACGATTGCGCGCCCCGATACCCCCGGCCGGGCGACCGGGAGGAGCGGTCCCGTTCCTGCCGAAGGGGGGAGGTGGGGCTACAGGTCCTGGGCACCCTCTTCGATCCAGGTGCGGATGAGGGCGAATTCCTGCGTGGTCATCTCCACACCGTACTCCTCCATGGCGCCTCCAGGCAGCAGGCTCGTGTAGAGAGAACTGGACTCCGGATGGCAAGGGCTCACGACACCCCGGGAGTCCATCGTGTCATCGTAGCTGGAGAGGTTGACCCCGCCAGACGCATTGCTGTCGCAATGGCACCAGTAGATGCAACTGTGGTCTTCCAGAAGGGTCACGATGTCCAGCCGGTAGGACACCATCGGGTACTCCTCGGGAATACAGGGCTCGTCGCACTGGTCGATCCCGCCGACCAACAGGAGTAGAACAGGAAGAAACGCAAGAAAACCCAAAGATGCCGACCTTTTCATCTGGACCTCTCCCACAAGATGGGTTGTCGTTCGCTCGTGCAGCCTCCATCAGGCTGCACCGCCGGGGCCTTTTCGAGGCTCCGAAAGGGAATTGTGCCCCAACCGCGTGGCAACGGCCACTGCTTTCGCCCACCGGATCGCGTCCCCCGGCCGCCCCGCGCTGCCCGCGCTGAACGGGACGGCAGCAGTTCGTGCCTGCCTGGTGAGCCACTTCGGGTTATACTCGTCTCGGCGCGTGCAGCGGAGACGGTACCCGTGCACGACGGTGCCGCCCGGGCGCGGCTGGGTGCAGGCGCGCTGGTGTCTCGCCATGGCGAACGGACAGCCCCGGCGGCGGGCTCGGAAGGCGGCTCGCTCAGGCCGAACCGGGGACGAAATCAAGGAAAGGGGCGGACCATGCGAATCGACGGCAGTACGATGTGGATAACGGGCGCGTCCTCGGGGATCGGGGAGGCGATGGCCCACGTGTTCAGCGGGATGGGCGCACGCCTGGTCTTGTCCGCGCGCCGGCCCGACCGGCTCGAGGAGGTCCGGGTGCAGTGCGCGGACCCGGGTCGCCACGCCTGCGTCCCGTTGGACCTCGAGGCACCCGATACCATCCAGGCGGCCGTGGAGCGGGTCACCTCGGAGGTCGGGGCGATCGACATCCTGGTCAACAACGGCGGCGTGAGCCAGCGATCCCTCGCGATGGAAACCTCCCTCGAGGTGGACAGGAGACTGATGGAGATCAACTACTTCGGGACCATTGCGCTCACCAAGGCGGTGCTGCCCGGCATGCTCGAGCGTCGGCGGGGCCACCTGGTGGTCGTGACGAGCCTCATGGGAAAAATGGCGTCTCCCATGCGTTCGGCCTACGCCGCTTCCAAGCATGCGTTGCACGGTTTCTTTGACGCGCTCCGGGCCGAAGTCCACGACCAGGGCGTTCGTGTCACGCTGGTAGCGCCGGGGTTCATCCGCACGCAGATTTCGGTCAACGCCTTGACCGGGGACGGGTCCCCGACCGACAAGATGGACGACGCCGTCGCGGCCGGAATGCCCGCCCATGTCTGTGCGAAAAGGGTCGCCAGGGCCATCGAGCGGGACCGCGACGAGGTGGTCATCGCCGGCCGTGAAAAGATCGGGGTCACCATCAAGGCGTTCAGCCCGGCCCTGTACAACCGCATCATTCGCAAGGTAGACGTCACCTGACCGATCGCGCGCTGGGTGAGGAATGGCGGGTCTGGCCGGCGTCACCCGTCGCTGTCGCGCGCCGGCCCGGCCTGGTCTCCGAGGGTGAACACGATCCGCTCGGTCCCGAAAAGGTTCCACGGATCGCACACCAGGGCGCCGGATCGAGCGCGCTGGCGCAGCCCCTCGAGGCCCCAGTCCGCGTAGGCGTCGTGGTTGGTCGCAAACACGAGGATCTCGCTTTCCAGCGCCTCCTCGAGGGTGTCGGGCTGGACGAACGGGTCGTGCGCGACCACGCTTGCCCCCTTGCGCCGCAAGATCTTGAGGAACTTGAACGACAGCGAGTTCCGGGTGTCGTCGCTGTTGCGCTTGAACGCCAGCCCGAACAGCCCCACGGAACGGCCCTCCACGGCGCGCTCTTCTTCCAAACGGGCGACGAGCCAGGCTGGAACCGACTCGTTGATCTTCCAGGCGTTGGAAATCAGCTCCGGGTAGGGGGTCCGCTCGATCAAGAAAAAGCCGTCCTTGTAGAGGCAAGGGCCTCCTGTCAAGCCCGGCTGCTTGACCCCTCCCCGCTTGTAGCCGTCGTTGATCAGGCGCACGATCTCGTAGATGTTTCGCCCGTGCTCGGTCGCCAGCATCATGAACTCGTTGGCCATCGCGAAATCGATGTAGCGGTACATGTTGCAGAAAAGCTTGGCCAGCTCGGCCGACATGGCGTCGGTCTCGAGGATCGCCATCCCGAAGCGGGCGAAGAACGCTGCCGCGGCGGTGGTGGACGCGGTATCCACCCCCCCAACGATTTGTGGGATCTCGGCAAGCTCCTCGAGCGAATGGCCCTGGGCGATGCGCTCGGGACAAAAGGCCAGGTGTATGCCCCGTCCCGGCAAGGGCGCGCCAGACTGCTCGAGCACCCGGGCGAGGTATCCGGTCGTCCCGGGAGAGACGGTGGAACGCAGCAGGATGGTGTGACCGGCACGCAGGTGGGGGGCCATGTCCCGAAAGATCTGCTCGACCGGTCCCAGCACCGGGTTCATGTGCTCGTCGATGGGCGTACCGATGGTCACGACGACCACCTCGCAGCGCGCAATCACGGACAGGTCCGAGCCGGGGAGAAACCGCTTGCCCAACACCGCTTCCAAGACGGGCTGGGCTCCCTCCTCCCCAAAGGGCATGCGCCGGGTCTCGAGGAGAGTCTGCACGTATTCGGCATCCCGGTCCACGCCGTGGACCACGCACCCCCGGTCCGCCAGGAACAGGGCCAGGGGGAGACCGACCCGGCCGATTCCCACGATCGCTACCGTCTCCTGACCGCTTCTCATGATGTCACCAAGCCTTTGCCCGGGCCGCACCGCCCTTCTCCAGGGTCTCCCGGAGCCAGGCCACCACCTCGGGAAGCTTGTCCTCGAGCCGGTACCTGGCCTCCCAGCCCAGAAGCCGCCGGGCCTTGCCCACGTCAGGGACACGCCGGCGGATGTCGTGCTCGAAACCGTCCACGTACCGCACCTCGAACGGGCGGGCCACCTCGCACAACTGGTGCAGCAGCCGGGCAAGCTCCAGAATCGTGATCTCCACCGGGCTCGAGATGTTGAAATCCTCGTTGGCGGCCGCCTCGCTCTCCACGGCGGTCACGATGCCGCCGGCGATGTCGGACACGTGGGTGAAACAGCGGGTCTGCCGGCCGTCGCCGAGCAACTCGAGCGGGTGCTGCCCCTGGAGAATCTTTTTGACCAGGTCGGGAATCACGTGGGCATATCCCACCTCGTCCCCCGGGGCCTCGTTGACCCCGTAGGCATTGAACGGCCGAACGATCGTGTAGGGGAGCCGAAACTGATCCCAGAACGCCCGGCAGTACCACTCTCCGATGAGCTTGGAACAGCCATAGGCGGTCCTGGGAGGCGGAATGGCGCCCAGGTCGCTCTCCCGGCTCGGAAACCGGGTCGCGGATTCGAACACCATGGACGAAGAGACGTAGACCATCCGGGACATGCGCGCCTGGACCGCGGCCCGGAACGTACTCGAATAGATCCGGTTGTTGTCGCTGAGAATGTCGGCCGGGTACCGGTGAAAGTAACCGATTCCCCCAATCCTGGCCGCCAGGTTGATGCAGACGTCGAAGCCTTCGAACAGCTCCGCCGTGCGCGCCGCGTCGGCAAGGTCCTGCTGGACATGCTCCGCACCAGGGCGCCGCGCACCCACGCCGGACCGGCTCCCCGGCTTGCTCAGATCATCCACCACCCGAACCCGCCAGCCACGCTCGATCAGCCGCGCCACCACCGCCCGGCCGATGAACCCCTCGCCGCCCGTCACTACCGCCCGTCCTGCCATGCTCGCCCCTCACTGCCTGGAATCGCTCCGCCGGGCGCCATGCCCGGACCTCCATTATGGCCCAAATCGCTTCGGACGGCCAGTCCGGTCGCGCGGAGACGAAGACGGGCGCCAGGCCCCGGTCATTCCACCCCGCCGGTCCACGCAACCTCCACGGGGGTGGATGTGTTCTCGGTCGTCCCGTCTCCGAGTTGACCAACGTAGTTGTCTCCCCACGCGCGCAGGGTCCCGTCGTCCAGCAGCGCCAATGTGTGGGAGTAGTCGGTCGCGACGGCGGTCACCCCGGACAGGCCCGTGACCTCGACCGGGGTGGATGCGTCCTCGGTCGTCCCGTCTCCGAGTTGACCATACTCGTTCCATCCCCACGCGCGAAGGGTCCCGTCGTTCAGCAGCGCCAACGTGTGATAACTGGCGGCCG
>JAJRTE010000263.1 GCA_024278455.1 Myxococcota bacterium | reverse complement strand
GCCGCCCCTGGTCCTCCTCGCGTGGCTCGCGCCGCTACAGGCTGCCGTTGTCCTGCGAGCACTCGCCGAAGGGCAGGTCGCCGACGTAGCCCTCCATGCCGGTATCCTCGATCAGCACCGCGTAGAAGGCCGGATCCTCGATGGGGTCCTGGCCGGCGGCCACCGCCACGTCGCCATTGATCCAGAACCAGCCCGCTTCGGAGTTCGGGTCCCCCAAGATCTCGAGCGGATTGTTGGCTGTCGCCGTCTGTAGGAAGACCTCGTTGAAGACGTTGCTGATCGCTGCGAGCGGTACTCGATCCCAGCACTGGAACTCGAACTCGCTGCTAAACCCCTCCTCGTTGTCGTTGAAGACCTGGAAGTCGAGCCTCGTCTGGTGGCCCGCGCCCCCCGAAAGCGCGATCAGGATGATCTCACTCGAACGCGACGCCTTCTGACCCAGGAAGCGCGGTATGAGGATGCGCTCGGGCACGGGGTCGTACTCGATCCCATCGAGATCGAGCTGACCGTTCTGGTTGACGTCGGCGAGAATCAGTTCGACACTGTTCTCCCCGTTCTCCCCGCAACTGATCCCTCCGCCTCCTTCTCCGATCCCGCGGAAGGCCACGGGATTGATCGTGGAGGAGAAATCCCTGACACCATCGATAAGGATCTCGTTTCCGACCAGCCAGTTGAACACCACCGGCTCGCCCTCGCACTGCGCGTACACGTAGAGGTACCCGCGGTCCGGGTTGGGGTTGTGCATCCCGGTGAGCAGTGTCAACGTGTCATTGGCCGTCAAGGTCTCCACCCGATCGAACTCCGTGCAGTCCTCGCCGTTTACGTACTGGAAATGCACGTCGATCTCCCGCTCGTCGCTCGTGTTGGTCACGGTCACATAGGTCAGCGCCCCGGGCAGGTTGTTGTACTCGGGGAACAACAACAAGCTCGCCGGGCGCCGAAGGTTGGACGGCGGACAGTCGGGCCGCACCTGGACGCAAACGGTGGCCGTATCCCACTCGTGTTGCAAGGGCATCCCTCCACAGCCGATTCCTGCCCCCGCACAGTCGTCACGCACGCGGTACTCGAAGCAACACTGCCCGAGGAAGTCCGGCTTGGGCACGAAGCGAATGTTCCCCAGCCCGTCGGGCTCGGGGGGCACGGCCACGCAATCGTCGTCCCAGCTCCCCGGCACGACCTCGACCGTGGTGCAGTCGAGCATGCACCCGCAGGCACCGCCGTTGAGATCGTCCAGGTCGAAGTCGTTGGCGCAGACGGGAATCAGGATCGCCTCGTTGATCACAGTCGTCACGAAGTCGTTGACGGCCACCGGGGGATCGTTGATGGGCAAGACATCCACGCTCACGGTGGCGATGTTCGAAACCGAGCACTCCACGCCCAGGGCATTGCTGTCCGACACCGTGTACTCGAACCAAGCGGGTCCGCAGTATCCCGGCGCCGGCGTGAAGGTCACAGTCCCATCCAGGTTCACCCCCGGCGGCCCGGACGAGGCCTGGTGATCCCAGTCGATGATCTGAACCGTACTTGGATCCAGCACACACGTGCAGATCCCCGGCACGAGGCCGTCAGGGTCCATGTCATTGGCCAACACCTGGATCGTGACCGGACTGTCCTCGCAAGTTGAGGTGGTGTCGTTCACCGCGATCGGCACCTGGTTGGCAGGTAGGACCTCGACATCGAGTTGGCAATGGGCAGGAGCCCCCTGCGTGTCCTTACCGGTAAAGTTCACCGTGCAGAGTCCGACATGGCCGAGGTTGGGAGTGAACCGGTAGGTTCCATCGAAGAGGTGATCGAGACTCCCGCAACTCGACGTTGCCTCCAGGATTGCACTGTCGTTGCACACGAAGCCGAAGCCCGAGTTGCACGCATCCTCGTCGTCGATGTCGTCGATGTACTGACAGAAGTCGATGTCGATCGGCGTGTCCGCGCAGGTACTGAACACTGGCGCTTCAACGCAGAAAGGTGGATCGTTGACCGGGTTTACGTGGATGAGAATCTCGCAAGGCACCTCGAGTGGCAACCCCAAGTTGTCCCGCACCATGATCGAGAACGAGTCGGGCCCGCAATAGTCCGGGTCTGGTGTGTAGTCCACCGGGAAGCTCGGGAAGCAGTCGATCGCCTCACACTCCACGTACGAAGGCGTGATCGGCCCCAGTTGCCCGTGCTTCGGAGGCTCGATGAGTTCGAAGCTCGAGCAGTTAATGAAGCCGTCTGGGTCCGCGACGTGATCGAGCAAGTTGATGACAACGCTCGAGTCTTCATCGACTTCTTCGGGGTCCGATGAAGTACACCCAGGCCGTTGATTGGAGCAGTAGGTGTAGGTGACGTCGACGCGCA
This sequence comes from Myxococcota bacterium, assembly GCA_024278455.1. Taxonomy (GTDB): domain Bacteria; phylum Myxococcota_A; class UBA796; order JAJRTE01; family JAJRTE01; genus JAJRTE01. Next base: position 3,291 of record JAJRTE010000263.1, on the reverse strand, counting down.
CTCGAGCCTCGATCTCGAAGGTCGAGATTCCGACTCCTGCCTCAACAAACTCCACGACAACATCGGATGTCGTCGTAGAAATGAACGGGATCATCTGCCCCGAACCACACTGAGTCCAGAGTTCGAGACTGTCGGTAATCGTACACGCTTGAGGTACCCCAGCTTCCTCGAGCACAACTCTACCGTAGTGATGATCTGGTACTAACGGTCCGCAGGATCCCGTGGACGGTAGGTCTGCATCAAGAGGATCGTGATTCACACAATCGGGGGAGCCGTCGAAACCACCCAGTTCGGTCCAGTCTTGAAGGAAAGACCGGTCGACACTGAATTCGGAACAGGCGCTTGCGAAGCCAGGCGGCTGAACAGTAAGCGTCACGAACTCATCAAGCTTGAAGGAGACGCATCGATCCGGGGTCAGGTTCTCCACACAGTACGAGGACTCCGCATCGCCCGAGACCTCCACGAGCACGCTCTGCAGTTCCCCCAAGGATCTGTCGAACTTTTCAACAAGGATCGTCTGGGCTGGCCAACCAAGAGTAGCGAGCCCGTCGTAGACTCCCGCCTCACCGCAATCGCCGCTCCAGAGGCTACCGTCGTAGTAGCCCGACACCGTGCAGGTGTCCGTGCAAGACCCAAGTCGCGGCCAATCTTGGGCGTCACCTCTAGTCCTCGTCGGTGACGGCAATTGCTGGCCTCCCTGTAGGGTGCTCCCCTGAGCAAGCAAGGGCGAACCCTCTACCACTAGCGGAACCAGCACAGCGATCGCAAGAACGACCAAGCCTCCCGAATGCCTGGTTTGTGGATTGGTGCAGCCCCGCAGCCCGAATACGTCAGCGCAACGCCGCCCCTCCACAATGACTCCTCTCCTCATCTGATTCCTTCCAATTGTCAAGACCTGGGTGAATCGGCCCCCCTGCCTTGCAGCGGAGTCGACAACAGCGTGATGCTCGTAGCAAATGGGGGGATGCAGTGAGTTGCACCAAGCTAGCAATTCGGCGTAGCCGATGGAATCTCGCCCAGTCGCCCGCACCTCAGGAGCTGTCTCGAATCAGAGAGAACAACAACCCTTTGGTGCAACCCAGAGAGTCGAGAGGGACGGGAAGAACTGTTCACTACGAGGCGCAGCACCAACTCGCGGATCCGGTGCCGTCACTCGGGTGGATCGCAGACGGACCCTGAGGCGTTCGCACCACGTGGGGAAAGTGCGCCGTCCCGCGGGCACGGACCCCCTGCCTCGCGGCACCTGATCCCTCCCGGTCGGCACGCAATCGGAAGAGCAGGGATTGAACCGGAATGGGGTTACCTTCCTTGGGGGCGCGACCTCCCTTCCTGGCATCCAATCCAAATGCACGTTGCTAGATTCGCCCAATTTTTCGGTCAGACTCAAGTCTGCGCGCAGCTCTACCCGAAGACCTTCACGATCCGAGCGGGGATCATGTTCCAGCGTATTCAAGCACCAGCATCAGAGAAGCAGTCTATGTCTCTATCTCAATCGGGAGGGAGGAGTCTCTTCCGGGTCGTCCAGGCGGCCCTCTTCGTCGGCCTATGCACCCCGGCCGTCGAGGCCCAGTCCGCCGAGCTGGTCTGGAGCCGCGACAGCGACGGCTCCTGGATCGGCGAGAACGTGGCTCTGGGAGACCACGGCTCCCAGGTCTTCACTCGATACGGGGGCTTCGTCGGCTCCACCCTGCTCCTGTCGTCCCAGGACACGAGCCCGCCCGCGCCGGTCTGGGACGATCAGGTGAACGAATGGACATCGTACCGCAGAGTTGCCTCCTCGAGCGATGGAGCCCTGCACGTGACGATGCACCAGGAGGATCAGGCCAGCGGTGGCGACCGACAGGCCGTGTTGCGTTGCTATCTCTCGGACTCGCCGGCCTACGAATGGTCTCAGGTACTACCGATCAGCATCCCCAACCACCCGTACTCCGACGTCCGGGTCTCCGCCGATGGCGAACGACTCGTCGCCGCGGTGTACGACTCGTCCAACGGCAAGACCTACGTTGCTGTCTACGCATCGGGGAGCCCCGTCCCAATCGCTAGCGACTGGATCTCCACGCTGGGCGCCTTCCGGACCTTCGAGTTGTCCGCGGATGGCAGCACAGCCGTCCTCGCCAGCCAACTTCGCATCGCTGTGTTCGACGTGGACACCCTCGAAGTGCGGGCCTTGAACAGCCTCAGCGGAGACCCGAATCGGGGTGCCCTGGGAATTGGGGGGGATGGCTCGCTGATCGCCTACGGCTCGGACGAAATCGTCCGGCTCTACGAGCGCCAGACAGACGACAGCTACACGCGCCTCGATGACGTCCCTCTGCCCCAGGGGCTCTTCTGCGGCATCCTGGGTGTGTCGCGCGACGGCTCGACGCTCGTCTTTGGATTGAACGACCTGAGCAATCCGTTGTTGTCGCGGATTCAGACGGTCGACTATCCCTCACGCAACGTGATCGGCGACTACTCGGTCGTCGGTGCCGGCTCCTTCCAGAATCATGTCGCCGATATCGGAGTCTCCAGCGACGGGGAAGTCATCGCGGTGGGCCTCTTCGGCGACGAAGCCGAGACCGTTCCCGAGCTGCTGTTCTTCCAGCGCGGGGACGACGAGCCTTTCTACACCCACGACCTGCCCGGTTCGGTGAACCAGCTCGACATGTCTCCTTCGGGAGACCGTGTCGCGGTGGCCTGCAAGGGTACGCACGCCAATCAGTTCGGCGGCGGCGGGGCCATTCGGCTGTTCAACACGCACCGGCGGGACTTCGAAATCGAAGGGGTGCCGCTGGCCGGGAGTTCGGTCGAGCTCGTTCAGGCGGCGCGGCCGGGGACGGTGGTGCGCACGATCGCTTCGCCGTTGCTCGGGGATCAGCCGGTGTGGATCGGCGGGGCGGGGTGGTTGCATCTCGATCGGGCGAGCGTGGTTCTGCTGCCCGGGACGGCCGTCACGGGAGCGGACGGACGGGCCTCGATTCAGTACGACGTGCCCGGCAGCGCCAACCTGATCGGCACGACGCTCTACCTGCAAGGCCTGCGGCTCGGCCCGCGGGAACTCTCGCGGGACTGGGAGACGCTGACGATCTTGCCCTGAACGCGGGCCCACCAGCGGGTTGGGCCGCTTGGCGGCCAGACCCCGAACAGACTCGCCTCGATCCACGAGAACATCGGGATCGAGGCGAGTTCGTGGGTGCCGGAGTGAGTCAGCCTTGCGACGCGGGCTCCTCGGTCAACTCGGTCCGGTCGCTCGAGTCGCCCGGCTCACACAGGCGCGGCAGCTCGAGCTGACGCAGTAGCTGTTCCGGTCGG
>JAJRTE010000262.1 GCA_024278455.1 Myxococcota bacterium | reverse complement strand
GGGATCGACCCCTGGAAGGAGCAGCCACGGCGCGCGGACCTTCGTCTGACCGAGGCCGTGGCCCACTTTCATCTGTACGCCTGGCTCAAGGAGGCCGTGGGCGGGCGGTGCGCCGTGAGTCCCGAGTTTCCCACCGGGAACGGCAAGGTGGACCTCGTGGTCCAGTGGGAGGACCGGGTCTCGGTGCTCGAGGTCAAGAGCTTCACCGCGTTGTACGACGTGCCGAAATGGCGGCGACAGGCCGCGGCCTACGCGCGCAGCCTGGGGCTCGACCGGGCCGTGCTGGCGCTGTTCGTGCCGGTCATCGGCGACGAGGCGTTCCTGGCCTCCCTGTCGACGACCGAGGATATCGACGGCGTGCGCCTGGTGACCGTGGCGATTCCGTGGGGGTGAGTCGAGAATCCGCGAATCATCCCCTCTTACCGCACCAGCAAGGTTTCCCTTTAACCTCACTTTGTCAATCGCGATTCTTGGGTGCGACTCCAGCGTCCTGGCCACGTGGGGGAAGCGAGCGGGGAGCGGGGAGCGGGGAGCGGAGTAGTTGTCGCTCGTCGGGGGTCTGGCCGCCCGCCCATCATCACCCGCCCCGGCGGGATGGGGCGCCATCCTCGCCAGGCCACCGACCCGGATTTCCGGCCAAGCCCAGCCCGAAATCTGCTATATTCTCCTTTGTTGCACTAGCAGGCATGGCGGACAGGGCGGATACGGCAGTGGTACACGACCCCATCGACATCTCTATCGTGGTCATGGCCTTCAACGAGGTCGAAAACCTCGAGGCCGCTGTGGCCGAGATCGCCGGCGCGCTCGAGCGCGTTCCCGGTCTGCACGAAATCGTGCTGATCGACGACGGCAGTTCGGACGGAACAGGCGCGCTCGCGGACGCTCTCGCCTCCCGGTATCCTCGACTCCGGGTGGTCCATCACCCCGAAAACCTGGGGCTCGGGGGCGCTTATCGCAGCGGCTTCGTGGCGGCTCGAGGCCGTTTCGTGATGTTCTTCCCGGCAGATGGACAGTTCCCGCCCCGTTTCATCGCGCCGTTCCGGCGTCGCGCCGAACAGGTGGACATGGTGCTCGGCTATCGGCCCGGACGGCGGGAGTCGTGGGTCGGAGAGATCCTGTCGGTGGGCGAGCGCGTCCTCTATTTCCTCCTCCTGGGCCCCATGCCGCGATTCCACGGCCTGGTCATGTTCCGCCGGTCCCTGCTTGAAACGATCCCCCTCGAGTCCCGGGGCCGTGGATGGGCGGTGATGATGGAACTCATCCTGAAGACCCACCGGGGGGGCTATCGTGTCGAACACCTGCCGATCGACATTCGGCCCAGGGCTCGAGGCGCGTCCAAGGTCAACAACCTGCCGACGATCTGGGCAAATCTCAGGCAAATGGTGGCGTTGCGCAACGCCTTGGCCGGCCGCAAATGACAGCACGGCTCGAGAGGGCTCGACATGGAACTACGCGAGGCATCGATCATCACCGGGGGCCGGCTGGCGAGACCGGGAACGTTCACTTCCCTCGGGACGCTCGGTTGCACCACGCCGGGCATGCTCTCGTTCGCCGAAGACACCAAGTATCTTCCAGACATACAGGACAATGCACACCTCTCCTGTCTCGTCTGCTCGGAACCCGTATTCGACGCACTCGAGGCAGCCGGCTCGTCCCTGGGCATCATCGTCTGCCCTGACCCGAGAACCGCGTTCTTCAGGTTGCACAACTGGCTCGTTCGCAACACCCAATTCTACCGCAAGAAGGCTCCCAGCCAGGTGCACCCCAGCGCCCGTATCCACGCGTCCGCAGTCGTGGCCACGCACAACGTGACCATCGGCCGGGACGTGGTGATCGACGCCAACGTGGTCGTTCATCCCAACACCACTCTCGAGGACGGCGTGGTGATACGGGCCAACGTGACCCTTGGCGGCAGCGGATTCGAGTTCAAGCGTGCCGGCGGCCGCATCTTCTCCGTGGAACACGGCGGCGGCGTCCTCCTCCGCCGAGAGGTCGAGATCCTCGCCAACGCCCACATCGCTCGAGGCCTTTTCGGAACAGACACCGAAATCGGGGAGCAGACCCGGATAGACGCGCTGGTGAACGTCTCGCACAACGTCCGTATCGGAAAACGGTGTTTGATAGCGGCCAACACGGCCATCTCCGGGAGCACCGTGGTCGGCGACGACGTCTGGATCGGTGCCGGCGCCGTCCTTGCTGACGGCATCGAGATCGGAACCGGGAGCCGCATATCCATCGGCTCGGTCGTGGTGACGAATGTGCCCGCCGGGGCTCGAGTCACCGGCAACTTCGCCATCCCGCACGAGCGATTCCTGTTGAACCACTGGAACGCCCAGCGATAGAATGCCACGTTTCGAGCCTCCTCCACTGCCGCCGCGATGGAAGCACGCCAATGAAGAATGAACAGGCCGACCTGATCAACCTCGACGCGCGATTGCACCACATCGGGATCGTGGCCCGGGACTTCGCGTCCGGAACGGCCATCTACCGCGCCCTGGGCTACCAGCCGGTCACGGCCGTCATCGAGGATCCTGGCCAGCAGGTCTTCGTGCAGTTCTGGCGGCTCCGGGAAGAAGTCCCCCTCGAGATCATCGTGCCCGCCGCCGATGACAGTCCGGTGTCCGGGTTCCTGGAGAAGACCGGGGGCGGCCTGTACCACCTCTGCTTCGCGTCGCCGGACCTGGAGGCGACCCTCGAGTTCGTGCGCACGCGGCGCGGGATCGTGGTACGACCCCCTATCCCGGCCGCCGCCTTCCAAGGTCGCCGCGTCGCCTTCGTCTACTGGCAACACGCCCTCGTCGAATTCGTGGAGATGGATGATGACCGCGTATGATCCCGCACGCAGGCCTCGAGTCGCGGTGCTCTGCTCGTTCAACGTGGACCTGGTGCACGGACCGCTGTCGGAGGCCCTGGCGGCTCGAGGTCTTCCTTCCGAGTTGTACTTCAGCGGGTACGGGCAGTGGGAGAGCGATCTGCACAACAGCGCATCGGAGCTGTATCGGTTCGGCCCCCAGGTCGTCGTGGTCTACCCGGACCTGCGGGACGTGGTGCCCGCGTTCGGCTCGACCGTGCCCTCGAAGCACGAAGCAGAAGCAGCAGGCGCCGAAGCCGCCAGCGCACTTGGGCAAGGTATCGAGACGTTTCTTTCCCGCGCTCCTGGAGCCACCGTGCTGTGCACCGGGCTGACCGTGCCTCCGGTCAACGCTCTCGGACTTCTCGAGGGGAATGCGGGATACTCCTGGCGCTCGGCGGCCAACGCCTTCAACGCGCATATCCAGGACCTGTCCGAAGGGCAGGGAAGGCTCTTCTTCCTGGACATCGAGCCGGTCATCCAGCGCGTGGGGTGGACGGCCTGGAACGACTCCCGCCTCTGGTGCATCGGTCGCATGCGCCTGGCGAGAGACGCCTACCCCCACCTGGCCGCCTTCTGGGCTCGAGCCATTCGGGCCATGCTGACGCCGCGCAGGAAATGCCTGGTATTAGACCTGGACAACACCTTGTGGGGAGGGGTCGTCGGCGAGGACGGGCTCGACGGCATCCAACTCGGCCACTCCGGGGCGGGGCTGGCCTTCCTCGAGTTCCAGCGGGCAGTCAAGACCTTGCCGGCAAGAGGGGTCCTGCTGGCCGTGTGCAGCAAGAACAACCGCGACGACGCTCTCGAGGTGTTCCGCGCCCATCCCTCGATGGTCCTGGAAGCATCCGACTTCACGGCCATGGAGATCGGCTGGGATGACAAGGCCACGGGACTCCGGCGTATCGCCGACCGCGTCGGCATCGGGCTCGACAGCCTGGTCTTCTGGGACGACTCGCCGGTGGAACGGGCGCTGGTGCGACGGGCTCTTCCCGAGGTGCTGGTTCCCGAAGTCCCCGAAGACCCTGCGCTGCACGCCGAGTTCCTCCACGGTCTCGAAGCGTTCGACACCCTGACGTTGACTCGAGAAGACATCCGGCGGAGCGCGATGTACCGCGAGGAGGCGCAGCGCAAGACGGTGCGGGCTGCCATGGCCGAAGGTCCGCCCGAGGCGTTCTACCGTGCGTGCGGTATCGAGATGACGGTGGTGCGGGCGGACGACTTCTCGCTGCCCCGCCTGTCGCAAATGGTCATGAAGACCAATCAGTTCAACATGTCCACGAAGCGATACAGCACGGCCGAGATTGCCGCGTTCATGCGTGCGCCGGATATCGATGTCCATGCCCTCCGGGTTTCCGACCGGTTTGGAGACCTGGGTATCGTGGGCATGGCCATCGTGCGCCGGGACACATCGCCGTGGCTGCTCGACACGTTCCTGCTGAGCTGCCGTGCGCTGGGGCGCACGATCGAGCACGGTTTTCTCGGCTTTCTCTCCCGGCGGGCGACATCGGCCGGCGCCGGGTTGCGCGCCCTGTACATTCCCACGGCCAGGAACGCCCCGGTCAAGCGGTTCCTGGATGAACTGGGGCTCGAGCCGGTCCCGGCGGGTGGCGAGACGTTCCACGTCACCATTCCTTCCGGGCTGGTGGCGATCCCCTCGTGGCTGACGCTGACGATCGAGGAATGATCCATGTCCGACAAGCTGCTGTACGAAACCGTCGCCCGGGTGCTCAGGGTCCCTCTCGAGACGATCGACATCGACTCGAGCCCGGAGACCATCGCCCGGTGGGATTCCATGGCCCAGGTGGCCCTGATGCTCGAGGTGGAGTCGGTCTTTTCGGTGCGCCTGCATTCGGACAGCCTGATGGCGCTGAACTCGGTGCGCAAGATCCGGGATGCACTGGTGCATCTCGGGGCGCTCCCCGAGGCGCCATAATCGGATCCGGCCCGCCTTGCCATGCCGGGAACATGCCGGGAGACACCGCGATGACAGAGCCCCTGGACACATACCTGGACGTCCCGCTCATCACGCTTGACGTGGACTGGGCGCCGGATTTCGTGATCGACGCCGTTGCGGACCGGTTCCGCCGATCCGGCATCCGGAGCACCTGGTTCGTCACCCACTCGAGCCCGGCGATCTCGAGACTCGCCGAGCAGGGGGACCTGTTCGAGCTGGGCGTCCACCCGAATTTCCTGCCTGGGTCGACCCACGGGGCGACCCCGGAAGCGGTGCTGTCTCACGTGCTGGCCCTGGTGCCCGGCGCGCGGGCCATGCGCACCCACGGGCTGGTGCAGTCTACCCGGCTTCTCGACCTGGTGATGCGAGACACGCCCATCGAGATCGACGTGACCCCGTTCCTGCCCCGAACGCCCGGGCTTCGGCCCTTCCCCTACCACTGGCAGGGCAGCGTCCTGTGGCGCGTGCCCTTCTTCTGGGAGGACGATTTCGAGATGGAACGTTCGAGACCCTGCTGGACGCTGGCCCCCTACCTGGCGCTGGGCGCCGGGCTGAAGGTGTTCAACTTCCACCCGATCCACCTGTACCTGAATGCGCCGGACATGCGTCCCTATCGTGCGCTGAAGGCAGAGGCTCCTGACCTGCGGGCCGCGCGCGTCGAGCAAGTGGGGAGGCACATCCACCATGGCGCAGGGGCCGGGACGCTTCTCGAGGCCCTGTTCGATCATCTCACCGAGAGCCACGAGGGCCGTTCCACTACCGTCTCGAGCCTGGTGGACCGTTGGCGAGCAGGGCAGCCGGACGGCGCGCGCCGGGCGGAGGATCCATGAACGCGCCGCACCCTCCTCCCGAACTCGAGCCGGACCGGGTCGTTCGGGAACTATCGAGCAGCCGTATCCGGGAACTACGGGCTATCGTCCCGGGGGACCGCCTGGTCCTGGACAAGGACGGCCGGGCGCGCTACGGCGGCGACGAATCCCCCCTCGAGCCGGTTCCGCCCGCCGCCGTGGTCCTGGCTCGAGACGCTCGAGACGTGGCAGCGATCCTGGCATTCGCGGACCGCGAGCGCATCCCGGTGACGCCTCGAGGCGCGGGGACCGGCAAGGTGGGTGGGGCCGTGCCGGTCTACGGCGGTATCGTGCTGTCGGTCGAGCGCATGGATCGACTCCTGGACATCGATCCGGGCAGCCGGCTGGCTCGAGCCGAGCCTGGACTGGTGACGGGAAGGCTTCGCGACGCGGCGGAGGCGCAAGGACTGTACTACCCGCCCGATCCCAACAGCCTGGACACCTGTTCGATCGGCGGGAACGTGGCCACCAACGCCGCAGGACCCTGTTCCATGAAGTATGGCGCCACCCGGGTCCACGTGTTGGGGCTCGACGTCGTCCTCGCCGGGGGAGAACGGCTGACCCTCGGCCGCCTGACCACGAAGAGTTCCACCGGGTATGACCTGACATCGCTCCTGGTGGGTTCCGAAGGGACCCTGGCCGTGGTCGTGGCGGTGACGGTCCGGCTGTCCGTGCTCCCCGAGGCCAGGCGGACGCTGTTCGTCCCCTTCTCGTCGGTGTCCGGCGCCGTGGACACGCTCGTCGCCCTGTACCGAGCCGGGATCGAGCCTGCCGCGGCCGAATTCTTCGACCGCCAGGCCCTGGACGCCATGTCCCGGGTCGTCACCATCCCTTCCGGCGCCGAAGCTGCTCTCCTTTTCGAGTGTCACGGCTCCCGCGCGTCCCTCGAGGAGACCCTCGAGCGGATGGCCGGCGTGATGGGAAACCGGGCGCTGGAAGTCGGGGTGGCCCGCGACGGGGCCGCCCTGCGGAGACTGTGGGACGCCAGGAAAGAGGTGTCGGTGCTGGTCAAGGAGCGATACCGGTGGCGGAGGACCGAGGACATCGCCGTGCCCCCGGCCAGGCTGCCGGCCATCGCCGACTTCCTGGCCGGCCTGCGCGCGCGCACAGGATTGGATATCGTCACCTACGGCCATGCCGGCGACGGCAACCTTCACGTCAACTTCCTCTACCAGGAGGCATCGAGGCACGACGACGTGGAGCAGGCGGTGAGCGCCCTGTTCCGGCGAACCCTCGAGCTGGGTGGCACACTTTCCGGCGAACACGGCATCGGCGCAACCAAGCGGCGCTTCCTGGCGCTCGAGCAGGCGCCCGCCCTGGTGGCAGCCCAGAAACGGTTGAAGAAAGCGCTCGATCCGCATGGTATCATGAACCCGGGCAAGATCTTCCCGTGACCTGCACGTTCCAGGGCACCGATGTCCGGCGGGGTGACACCCACCGCCACTCCAATACCCGAACCAGCAGCCGGTATCAGGGAGCTGCCACGATGATGAGCAACAGGCACACGGCCTCAAGAATGATGCGGCAGGGACAGCACCCCGCCCCGGGCATCGTGCAGCGCTCGCAAGACGGGTCCACGCGCACACGCGAGACCTTCTCCGGGGCGCCCCGGCTCCACGGCCGACTCCGCGCACTCCTGTTGTCGTGCGCTTTCCTCACCGGCTGCAGCACCCCGGGTCCGTCCGCCACGACCGCTGCAAACAACCAGCCGCCTGTTCTCACCCAGATCCTGGTCGTTCCCTCGAGAATCGAGACGGGCGGGCAGGCCAGGGCCATTGCTCGAGCCGCCGACCCGGAAGACGACGCCATCACCTTCGCATGGACAGCGTCGGCAGGCTCCTTGTCCACACCCGGCGCGGCCGAAACCCTCTACATCGCCCCAACCAGTCCCCAATCCGTCACCCTCGCGCTCCTGGTCTCCGACGGACGAAACAGGCGAGCGGTCACCTACGCGGTCGAGGTGGTCGCCCCCGACACGGACACGGACGGCGATGGGTACCTGGATGACGACTGCAGCCCGAACGATCCCTCGAGCCATCCCGGCGCGACCGAACAGCCGGACGGCCTGGACAACGACTGCGACGGCGCCATCGACGAGGGGACCGACGCCGCCGACGATGACGGCGACGGGTTCTCGGAAAACGCCGGGGACTGCGACGACACCGACCCCGCTGTCCACCCGGGGGCCGAGGAACTCTCCGACGGCAAGGACAACGACTGCGACGGCGCCATCGATGAGGACACGGCCGCAACGGACGACGACGGCGACGGGTACTCGGAACGGGAGGGCGATTGCGACGACAGCAATCCGCTGATCGCCCCTTCATCCACGGAGATCCTCGACGGGCTGGACAACGACTGCGACGGCGCCATCGACGAGACGACTCGAGCATTCGACGACGACGGCGACGGGTACGCCGAGAACGCGGGCGACTGCGACGACACGGTCCCCACCACCTACCCGGCAGCCACGGAACAAGGCAACGGGATCGACGACGATTGCGACGGCCTGATCGACGAAGGCACGTCGAGCACAGACAACGACGGCGACGGGGTCAGCGAGGACCAGGGAGATTGCGACGATACCGATCCACGGGTCTACCCAGGCGCACAAGAACAGTTCAACGGCCTGGACGACGACTGCGATGGACTCGTCGACGAGGGGACCCCCGGGCGGGACGACGACGGCGACGGGGTCTCGGAAATCGAGGCCGATTGCGACGACCGCTCCCCGGTCGTCTACCCGGGCGCGACCGAACTGGTGGACGGCATCGACGACGATTGCGACGGCCTGGTCGACGAGGGGACCGAAGCATTCGACGACGACGGCGACGGCCGTTCCGAAATTCAGGGGGACTGCGACGATACCAATCCCTACGTCTGCTCCGGCAGGATCGAGTCCGCCGACGGCCTGGACAACGATTGCGACGGACTGACCGATGAAGGCACGCTCCTCGCCGACGACGACGGCGACGGGTTCTCCGAGATGGAGGGCGATTGCGACGACTCCGATCCGCACACGTTCCCGGGGGCTATCGTCCTGCCCGGGGACGAGAAGGATCTGGCCTGCGCGGACACACCGGTCTCCCTGGTCCCGGCCGTGACGATCGACGTGGCCACTGCCGACGCCTGCGATGCACGGACCTTTTCCGCTGTCATCCCGGACGTGGCATTCGAGGGTGCGTTGACCTTTGCCTGGTTCGTGGTGCGTGCCCCCCCTGGGAGCCGCGCGGCAGGCGCATCAGGGACAGGCACGGATTTCGTCCTCACACCGGACGATGATGGCCTGTACCAGGTGGGGGTGGTGGCGCAGTATGAGACCACGACCGGTCCCCCGTCCTACGTCACGTTCGACGTGTCCGGGTGCCCGTGGCCATAGCCGGGCCGGGGAGATCGTTACCGGCGCCCCCCCCGGCGCGTGCTCTTTTTCCGGCCGCCCAGGAGCCCCCACAGGAAGGCCGTCGCCAGGGTGACCAAGGCGTTCGGAGCGCCGACGTGGGAGCAGCCTGTGCCTGCTGGGCGAAACTCCAGCATGAGACTGCGCCGAGGACCGAGGCTCTCGATGGCCACGGTCCATTCGGGTGCGGTTCCTCCCACCTGCATGGGGGTATCGCTGATACGCTCGAGGACAGAGGGCGTCCAGGTGAGATTCAAGTCTGGGTCCAGCGCCACCGTTGCCGACACGGGTTGGTCCCCGAAGTTGTGCACGACGAGGTAGAACCGCTTTTCCGCCGGATCCCCGTACCGTTCCAGGGCAAGGTCCCCATCCACCTGGGCTCGAGTGAGGGGTTGCCACCGCGCGTGGTAGAGGTCTACGACGAGGTCGTTGTATGCCCGGGCGAGTTCGCCGGCCGATTCGAGGTCGAACGGGGGGAGGAAACGGGTTTCGTCCTTGAATCCGGACGCCGTCGCATACAGGAGGGCGGTCTCCAGTGTCTCCACGGCATCCTCGCGCGATATGCCGGTGCCTTGGAACGCCATGCCACGGAGCTTGTGGAAGGCGAGCGTCCGTTTGTACGCCAGGATTTCCGGATCGAACTCGGCCCAGGGCTCCGTGCCGGACCCGTATTGGCCTCCCACCACCGCGTCTGCGACCTCGCTCGCGCACACGTCGATCCAGGGAAGTGTGCCATTGGTGATTCCAAGTCCTTTCCAGTTGATGAGGATCCCCCGCACCGGCGGCTGCTCGACGTTGTCGTCCAGCCAGCCTCGAAGCCAGGCAAGATAGTCGTACATGCCCGCGGCCTGAGGAAGGCCCGGCGTGTAGTCCTTCATGGAATAGGTCAGAGACTGGGTGGCGTGCTCGAGCCGTTCGGGTGCCGTGTCGAGAGAGGCGGCAGCCAGGAAGTTGTCCAGTTGCACCGCGTCGAGCGTTGACGGGGCCACTTGCCAGGACGGGTCCGGATCACTGGTGGCGTCGAACGCTGGCGCCAGCTTCCATGTCGCCGTGTAGGTGTGCATCCCGTCCTGGACCCCGGCCGGCGAGGGGTTGATTTTCAGTACGCCCTCCACCCAGTCCCCCGTCCACGCCTTCTGGTCGATGTGCTTGAGCAGCGGATCGCCGTTGCCATCGGTTCCCACCTGCTGGGCGACCCAGGTGTAGTAGTACGCCTCTTCCGGGTCTGCACTTCGAGCCCGCTCATCGATCAAGGCGAGGAGTTCCTCCAGCGAGGGTGGCGTCTCCGAGGCGGGGCAGACCTGGGGAATGGTGAGATCCGCCACCGTGTACTGTACCGACATGGTTTGCGTGGCATCGTCCTCGGCGCTCGCTGTCGCGCCATCCTTCCCGAGAAACTGGCCCACATCGAAGCTCCGGTAGGCGGTCCCGTCGAAGGGAGAGTCGAACCAGTCCGCGTGATCGCTCCAGCTCGACGCAAACGTGTCGATGATGCCCCGGAAACCGTCGGACGGAGGGAAGGCGTGGAAACGGGCGGTGAACCCGGCGCTTGCCTTGCCCACGCCTGGGTCCACGCCGAAATGGAAGACGACTTCCAACATGCGCCGCGCAGCGTCGTACTGTACCAGGTTCATGGTGATGGGCTCGAGCGGGACGCTGGCGGCCACCCCGGATGTGGCGTCGTGAACCCCTCCGAACGGGTAGAGCGAGACGGGCAGATAGGCCTGGATGTCGCCGCTGACGTCGTTGGCGTAGGGGATGGGGTTGTCTCCGGAAATGGTACGGCTCGAAGCGGCGCTGTCCGGCCAGGTCCAGCCAGCCGCATCGACGGGCAGAGCGATCACCAGGTCCAGGGCATGGACACGCCCGTCCCCGGCCGAGACGTGGCCGCTGACTTCGACGGCATCGCCCGCGGAACGCCAGAGAGCTTCGACGAAAAAGGGGCCCAGCACGCCGGAGAAGGTCAGGCCGTCGGCGCCGGCAGTCATCGATCCCACCACCGGCTCGACCACTGCTCCACTCTCGAAAAGCTGGACCGAGTCCACGAAGAAGCTCTCGAGATCGAACCAGGGATCCAGGCGTGCAACAACGGCGACTCGAACGTGGTGCACCCCTGGAGGAACGACGCACTCCGCGCCTGCCGGCTTCCAGGCAGCCGCTTGCTTTGCAAAAGGCGCCACGAACTGAAAGGCGGCGGGGTCGAGCGTACCCTCGCCATCGGTCCAAAACAGCCCGAGCCCGTTCACGGCATGGAATCCGGGATCGTAGATGGACCTCTGCCAGCCCGCGTTCTCGGACAGGTAGCCTCGAGGCGCCTGGTACATGGCCTGAAGCCGTAGTCGTGTGCCGGGCTCGACGTCGATCACGCCGGAAACCAGGGCGGCAAACTGCGGCTCGGTGGCACTGGCGTCAACCTGGAACAGCACACTCTGCTGCCCTTCGTAAGCCTGCTCCCGGCTCAACGTGATGTTCACCGCTTCGCTCTCGGGCGGCACCTCCCAGAGTTCGAGGGAACCCTCGAAGCCAGTGTCGAGCAGGTAGTCCGTGGTGGAACCGGCGTGGGTCACATCCCGAATCGCCACACCCCCAGTGTCCGAAGCGCCCTGGAGCGTCCTGCCTGTCACGCCGACAGCGACGACGCGGCCTTGGTCGTCGAACTCGAGTTCAAGGTCCCCGCCAGTTACCGAGACGGCGTGCGCCTGAACCACCGGCCAACAAGCCCAGACCAGGGCCGGAACGAGCCATCGTCGAATCCGTTTCGGTTCGACATCGTGTTGCATCCGAACCTCCTCGATGTGCGCGTTGTAGAAACATGCTCGGTTGGGCGACGGATCGTCGCATCCTTTTGGACACGTGATGGGCTGGTTTGTGAAACAGAAAAGCGCACTGGCGCGTCGGAACACATGGCGCCTGCCTCAGCCAGCCCTTCCCCGAGCACCTTCAGCCTTTCTGCAGTCGCCGCGGACGACTTCGTGCGCCGAAGCTGCGTTTCCACCGACCGTTCGTACGTCCACGCGAGGCACTCCCTCTTCCGGCCGAAACCCGTGTGTCCTGATGACGCTGATGGCCTTGTGCCGTCTCACCCGTTTTCTGGTAGATGCGTGGTTGATCTGTTGGTGATCTGTTGGTAGGCTGGTTCGGGTTGAGTAGGCGCTCTGCTCGTTTGGGTGCGGGCAGGTTGGATGACGGTTGGGCGCACTCAGCCACGATGGGCGACCAGTCGGGGTGTCGGGGCCAGGTTTGCGGGTGGATGATGGATGACGGGCAAGGAGTCGGAGACCGTAGTTCCGTAACTGACGAAGACGTGGAGATGAGCACCAACGCACCCGTTTCGGGCATGGGGATTGGGCGTCGGTTCGACCGCCTGGTGACCCGCCTCATGCAGGGTGGCGTAGTCCCTTTTCTCGGGGCCGGAGTCAGTCGCAACGCCGTGAGTGTGGAAGCGCACGAGGACCACGGATTCCGGCCGACGATCGAATGGATGCGGGCGCGGCTTCTTGAGTTCACGTGGCCGACCAAGCCGGCTGGTCACGCTGAGGAGGACCTGCCTTCGGAGGCTCGCCTCATGCTCTGTGGTCAGGGCGCTCCGGTCTCCTTTGACCGGTTGTGTGAGGTGCTGGTTTGGTATCAGGGCTATCTCAGCATTACCAAGGCACTGAAAATCGAATGGTTCTGCGGTCTCTGCACATTGCCGGCGCACCGTTACCTTGCCCGCCTGGCTCGGGAAGGGTTGATCGAAGAGGTCATCACGACCAACTACGACACCTGTGTCGAGGATGCCTGGCGCTACACCTTACCCGAGGAGGAACGCGAGAAGTACCAGAGGTGCCAGAGGTCCGATGGATCGGTTCCCCCAGCGGTCATTTATGACCGAAGCAGCCATAGCCTGCTGTCGGGGAAGAAGATCGATGAGTTGGGAAGACCTTTGTTGCACATCTACAAGATCAATGGCTGCGCTCGGGCATATCGGAAGGTTGTGGGTCCTCCAGAACCGGGTTCTGATGAGTTTCGCACAACCGACAGGTCGCCCGATCTGGAGAAAGAGGATCGCGACGCCTCCGCGACAGATGAGAAGAAGGAAACTGACCGAGGCTCCTCCGGCAAACAGACGGGGCGACGCATGACCGAGGATGAAGCCGCTCGCCGAATCATTCTTACAGAGCGGCAGTTGCAGAGCTTCCGAGGAGAACGGTGGGCGCAAGACCTTCTCCGAGATCGAGGACGAAGCCGCTCTCTCCTTTTCTCCGGGTTCGGCAGTGACGAACCCCAAATCCGAAGGACCATGCTCGACCTGATCCAGGAATTCGATGAGTCCGAGCCGGATCGGGAGAGTGAAGACGACGGAAGAGAGGATAAGGTGAACGCGGTGTGGTCCAGGCCCAATGCCCCTTTCGTTGCAGCCTACGATGATCGGTTGAGCTACGCGCAGGGCCAACTCATCACCACTTTCTGGGACACTTTCAGACCCGACGGACGGGAACCCCCTGGGCGCGGCTTGAAGCTCGAATCGGCAAATGTCTTCTTGGGGCGGGACGCGCCGCATTTCGGCGCCAAGCAGGGCGCAACCAATCTCTCGGCCGACTGTTTCTGGAAGGGCCTGTTCCTGGCCGCAATGGGAAAGCTCGTCAGGCGACACAGTGAGCCGGGCACCCCTTTCTACGCCTGGCTTTCTGCCCTAACTCCGGCTCCACGGGCGGCCAGACACGCTTTCTTGCAGTGGTTGTGCCCTGGCGCGGTGCCACCGCCGGTGGAGCGTCTAGAACGCGGGCACTCGGCTCCATTCCCCGGGGTGCAGACGTTTCTCTGGTCCGAGGTCACAGAGGGCGATTGCACCGGCAAGGACACGGGGTCGAACGGGTCATCCGACGACCCGACTCAGAACCTGGTGATGGTGCGCACCTGCTACTGGCTGGCGGTCATCCAGGGACTTCCATTGCCAAGGAACAAGTGTGCATGGAAGAATGACTACTACCTACCTTTTCGAGAGGACGCCCTCCTGAACCTGTCGACCTTGTATGTGTTGTGGCACCTCGTCGATCGAGCAGCCTCTCCAGAGACTCCCCTTGCGTGGCTGCCCAGTATGAGGCGGGCTGAGGGTCTGGGGCTGGCGGTGCAAGTGGGCGCCGATTCCTCGAATTGGCCTCGCGTCGCCCTCAATCTCGTCACCGAGAGCCACCTACCCCCGTCGGAATGGACATCGAAGACCGGACCCGGTCGCCAGATTCGCCAACTGGTGCTTCCTTCCCAGAAATTCGATCCCGGACCGACGCTCGTGCGGAGTCCGTCCCACGAAGACCAGGGAACCAGAAGCCCGAAATCCAGGACCCCGAAGCTCCGCCGTCTCCATATCGCGCGCGTGGTTCGCGTCTCTGCTGCCGAGTTCTTGAAAGAACTGCCCTGGAACTCGATGCCCGGGGCAAAGGAACTCGAGATCGCGTTCACGACGGCCTTTGCAAAGTGTGTATCCGTACGCCACCGAGCACGTCTCGTTCCTCTCCGCCAGAGGAGATCTCATGCAAAATGACAGAGCGAATGGATCAGACGATCATCTTCTTTGTGACCATCTGAAAAGACAGGGTGGTTTGAAGGAGGCCCGTGTCTATCTGTCCGACGTGGCCGTCGTGCTCGCGGGCAGCCTGGACGCAGAGGCCGAACCCAAGGCCCTGGACCGGACTTTCAAGAAGGAACTCCGGGAGCGTCTCGTCTTGCTGGGGCAAGTCGTCGCCGACCATGGGCTTCTGTGTCCGGTGGTGGGCGTGATTCGGTGCGCGAACCAGGATCAGCTAGAGGCCCTGCGCACCTGGGCAGTGGATGCGGAGTGGCACCGTGGCGGCTTCTTGCTGTACGCAGAGATGGAGACGGAGGATGAGGGGTCAAATCGCTCAGCCTGGGACGCACGGATACACGACATCCTGAGTCCCCGCACGACACTGTTGGGTACCCTGAGAAGTGTCACGGCCCGCGACGTGGCAGAGGACATCCGCAAGCGCCTCTCTGACACACGCGCCGACGGCCTGGAGGAACTGATCCGGGACCTGTTGGACCCGGCGGAGGAGAATGAGCTTCCGAGGGACCTGAAGGAAGCCGAACACCGGGTTCGCGCGTGGATGCATCGCCGTCTGGGCGAGGAGGTGCACGAGGGGGATGAGGAGGACACGACGCAGGACGCAGGCATGCAACACCGCCACTCGAAGAAGCTCGTCCGGCTGCATACCATCAAGGTCTCACGGTTTCGCGGGTTCCGGAAGACCGTGACGCTCGACCTCAGCGCGGACCTGATTCTCGTGGTCGGACCCAACGGGTACGGAAAATCCTCGCTGATGGAGGCGCTGCTCCTTGCCTTGACCGGCCACGTGGTCCGGGACCATCGAAACGCCCTCGAGGTGGTGGAGCCGGAACCGTCTGAACAAACTGGAACCGAACGAGAAATCATGGCAGCAGAGGATCCGCGTATTGTCCTGAGAGGCGTTGCGGACGGAGACGTGCCGTTCCAGATCGAAATCGCGGCGAAGAGTGCCGATTCAGGAGGGACCGCGTGGTCCTACGTCAGGAAGGAAGGCGAGAAACTGAAGACCGTGCTCGAGTGGTCGTTCAAGGCGCCGAAGCCAATCGAACCGACACGCAACGGGATATCCTGGAAGTGGGGCCCGGAGTCCCTCGGACACCCACCGGGGACGCCCCTCGAGAATGAACTCCAGTACCGCCTCAGCGCCTACCTACAAGACAGTCATCGAGAACTGTTCGACGAGTACGCCCAAGGCAAATCCTTGCGAGACGTGCTCGAGCCTCCACCCCTGGAAGCCAAGCTTCTCCAGGATGCCGTGGGCAGTGTGCTAAGGGACGATGTGGAAAGGAAGGTGGAATCGCTCAAAGCCAAGCTCGAGAACCTGTCACCCGAGCGACGGAACGCACTGGAGAAGCGTTTGGAGGAGAAACTGGCGCCGTTGAGGGGGCTCTACGAGGAGATGGCCGACGCGTCCGGGGTGGCATGGCCCAACGTTCCAGAATCCTTGGAAGGGTGGGGACCGCTGGCTGTGAGGTTGCAAGAGACGGTCACCAAACGTCCGGTGCAGGCAGGCAATCAACGCAGGATCGAGCAAAACCCATGGAAAACTCTGGGGGAATCGTTGCTGGACTACTCGACCAGGCGCACCAATGACCTGCTGGAAGAGGAGGGCCACAAGGAAACCGACCGCGAGGACCTGGGGTCACAGGAGGACATTCGTGCCCTGACGAAACGGAAGGAGGAGTTGGAGAGGCGACTCCCTGAAGCCGAGCGCAGATTGAAGTGGCTCAACCCAGACTCGTCGCAAGGGGAAACATACCCGAGGGAAGGCCAGCTCACCGCCGTCTTCCGCTTGCTGCGCGACCATGCCCTCGAGTGGGCGGACGCACTGCCCCCGGGCAAGGGCAAGGACGGCGGAGAACGCACGCTGCCCCAGGTGGACACCGAAGAGATACCGCGTGTGATGGAAGAACTCGCTCTGGTCGACCCCGCGTTGGCCGAACGTTGCTACAACGAAATCAAGTCCTGGGAGGATTGGGCCAGGAATACCTATGAAGAATGGCTGCACGTGAGTGAGATACTCAGGCAGCCCGAAGTAGGGGGGAGCAGCCCGGAACTCGTTAGGTGGCGTGACCTACGAAACAAGGCGAAGGAGGTGAGAGAGCAGAGGATCCGGCCGATCGAGAACGTCTGGAAGGATCTCCGGAAATGGCACACGGACCAAGACGAACGGCCTGCCTGGAAAGAAAAGTTCGAAAAGTCCCAAGAGTTGCAGCAAGCCTTGGGCCGCCTGGCCGACGCCGCGCGGGAGGCTATTGGCCCGTCGGAGTCCCTTCGTGGGGGCCTTCGTGAGCAGATGCAACGTGTCGTAGGCCGATTTGCCATGGCGGGAGATTTCGAGAAGATGCAACTGGACCCGACGACGAGGAAGAACGGGGAACAGGAAGAGGAGTCTCAGCCTCTGACCGGATTCACGTTGAGAGTATCGGACGGCCGGAGTCTGCCCCACTTCTCCACAGGGCAGTTGGGACAACTTGGAGTCGCCTACCTGGTCGCCCAGAGGCAGATCGCCAACCGGGACCCAAGGGTCCAGTTCCCTCACCCGGTGCTCTTGCTTGATGACGTAAGCACCTCGTATGACCTGACCAACCTCGTGCGCGAGGCCGTCTTGTGGCGTCAACTGGCCTATCATCCGGAGGATGGAGAGCGGTTGCAGGTGGTGCTTTCGAGCCATCATGATGAACTGACCAACCGCCTGCTCGATCTTCTGGTTCCTCCGGGGGGACGCAAGCTCCACGTCCTCCAGTTCACCGACTGGACTTCCGACGGCGGGCCCACGATCGAGACCTTCGAAGTCGACCCATCCCCGCCGGTGGACGACGAGGGGTTCAGGGAAGCGCTGGCCGATCAACTCCGGGAGGTGCTCTGACGTGGGGTGTGGGCTCCCTCGTCGGTGTTGGCCCCCAAGCCGGCGGTGCCCGACGGGGTTGCCCGGCGAAGGTATCGAGTTTGTGGCGCCGCGCCCGGTTACGCGGCATCGCATGGCCCGGGAACCCTTTGATTCGAGAGAACTTCGAGATTCCTGGTCAGATTTCGGGCCCGAACGGGCAACAATGAACAGGCGGTGCACACGGCCTACACCAGCCAAACGATGCAAGGAGTCACGCACATGTTCACCCTGAGAATCCAGCTCGAGGTCTTGACCCCGCTTTTCCTCGGGGGCGCGTCCGGGGGCGCGGAGGTACGCGCCGCCTCGTTCCGGGGCGCGCTTCGGCACTGGTATCGCACCGTCGATCCGGAGTTCCCCCAAAGAGAGGCTGCTGTTTTCGGAGGCGTAGCGAAGCACCAGGGACAGTCTCCGTTCTTGTTGCGCGTGCGCGAGGAGAAGCCGTTTCGACCGATGACGTGGCCAGGCAGGGAGGACCTGAAGCGCTTCAACGTGGGGCGCGGCGTGAAGACCAAGAACGGTGTCAACTATCTCGGGTACGTCTTCAGCCTGCCGGGGAATGAGCACCGCACCGCGGTCCCCCCCCGGGTGAAGATCAATGCCGAGTGCGCGTTTCCCCGGGGAATTCGGGCCACAGCACAGCACGGAGGGCCGCGGGCGGTCTGGCAAGGACTCCTCGCCTCTTGGTGGCTCCTCGGCCACATCGGCAGCCTGGGCACTCGAGCGCGGCGCGGCTTCGGCAGCCTGGCGCTGCTCGACTGGTCGGTGGACGGCGCGGTGCCCGCGGACTGGCGGCATGACCTGGAAGACCTCCCGCTGCTCGCCCATGCTGACAGTCTCCACGCATGGGCCCGCGAGGCCGAGCAAGCCCGAAAGAAGATGAGGGCATGGTTTCCCGCCAACCCTGCCGTGGTGCAGCCCGCCTGGTTTGGGCCGAGGAGCCGCGCGGTGTTGCTCCGGACCGGGTATCCACTCAAGGCGAACCTGGACTGGGCACGCCCGATGCAGGACGCAGGGCTCAAGCTCCAGAACTTTCGAGCCGGGCTCGAGCCGGACCGGAGCCGGGCCCGGGACCATGTGCGTTTTCTCAATGAGTGGCCCGGTGGCGAACCGCTTGCCGGCAAAGCCCCGGAACGCACCGCTTTCGGGCTGCCTCTCACGTTCCGTTTCCTCAAGGTGGACGACGTCAAGCCACCCAAGAAACAATTCGAGCTTCAGCCAGCCGGGCAGGATGCTCGAGGCCGGCAGCAGCAGCGGTTCCCGAGCCCGTTGTGGATTCGGGTAGTGCGGGTGGGCGCTCAACACCACGCCCTCCTGACCCGGCTGGACGGCACGCTGCCTGGAGAGCGCGGGGGGATTCGGGCGTCTCCGGGCGGAGGTGGCCAGGCCATGGACGCGCACGACGGCACGATACTCGACCGCTTTCTCGACTCCATCCGGGCCACTCGCGTGGTCATCAACCTGCGAGGTGAATGAATGGATCCGCTCGCATTCTGGCGATTCAAAATAGTGCAGTTTCTGCACGATCCGCCGGGCAAGCCCTACGCGCTGTACTATCGCCCGCCCAAGGACGACTCCGGGAAAAAGGCCAAGGGCGGACACGCCGCGTTCGCGAAGCGGCTTCTCGAAGCGTTCGGCGCCACCGGGTGGGACGCGCAGATGCGGCCGGACAGGGCCGCAACCGGGGCAGACCGGCCGAACGTGGGACTCTGGCAGCATGCGAAGGTGGTCTGGGGCCACCAGCACCAGGATCCGGTGGCCACCCATCCTCTGGCGGGGGCTTCCCTGAAGCTGGACGGGGGCAAGGGCGAGCGTCGATCCATCATGCCCCGGGACAGCTTCAAGTCCCAGTTGGCGTCTGTGGAAACGCTTCGGCTACAGGCGTCCGAGTGGGAAGATCCGAGCGCGCTGAAGCAGGCGTTTTTCATGCTGTGGCGGCGATTTCGGGAGGACCTCATCGGGTTGAACGACCCTGACGGGCAGGCGGTCTGGCAAACCGACCCTCGGACCAGCCTGCTGTGGCAGCACATGCCAGCAGACACGCGCACCCCGGACCATACCATCTGGAATCACACCCGCATGACCTCTGCCCTGGCCTTTCTCGAGGCTGGCAAGGGTGAGCCGGTTCCGACGGAGCAGGAGCCGTGGCTGTTTTCCTTCACACTCGGGCCGGTCCAAGATTTCATTGCCGAGGCCCGGACCAGCCGGGACCTGTGGGTCAACTCCATGCTGCTGGCCGATTTGTCGTGGCATGCCATGTTGCCGGTGGTCGAGCACTACGGTCCGGACGCGATCGTCTACCCGGAACTCAACGGCAACCCGATGGTGGACCGGTGGTTGATGGACCATTCGGAATCCTATCCCGAGCTGTTTCTTCATGAACGGGATGTACGCTCCTGGGCGGCGCTTCTACCGCACCACTGGATTGCGATACTGCCTCGAGGCGGCAAGGGCCATCTCCTGGACCTGGAGACCCTGGCCCGGACCTGCACCGAAGCGGTGGCGAAGCGATGGGACACACTCTCTCGGAAGGTTCGCGATCGCTTGAGCGAGGCGAGCAGAGCGGTGGGTGTGGATCCGGCGGCGTGGCGCCATCGGTGGGAGCAGCAGCATGAGGAGGTGGTGCATGCCACCTGGGCCGCGGTGCCATGGCGCCACTTCCCTGCCCCACCCGCCCCCAAGGGCGGGGCCCTGCCGGCTCAGAAACGCGAGCAACCGGAGGAGGACACGCCTGAACGAGAAAAGTGGCTGCGCCCCTGGGTGTCCGACGACATCTGGGGCCACTACGAGGAGGCGCGGGAGGTGTACTACAAGACCCAGGCATCGTTTCTGACGGCCGAGCGAGGGTTCGACTACGCCCTGGTCCATCACCAGCTCAGCCTGTGGCACACCATGCGGAAACAGGCCCGCACCTACCCGCGTTCGGCTGAGGGTGCGGCGGAACGCTGCACCATCTGCCACCATCGGGCCGCTCTAGAGCCAGACCGAACGCTCCGGGACCTGGACAGTCAACGGTCCGCGGTCCGTACCTTCTGGACGAGGCTTGGCAGGCAACTCGGAGAGCCCGCCTGGGGAGAGGAGCGCTTGTGCGGAGTGTGTGCTTTCCGACGGCTGCTGGTGCCCTTCGGTGAGCCCGGGGAGAAGGAGGATTTCAACCGCGTCTGGGTCGGGACGGGACGGATACCCAGGCGTCGTGGCGGTGCCTTGTCCCAGCCCTTTCCGTCCACGGCGGCGGTGGCTGCCCAGCGCTTCCTCCGATGCGTGGTGGAGGAGCCGGAGCTGGCGTCGGCTCGCGAGGCCGTGGCACGGGCGTGCGGAGACGCCGACTGGTCGCGGACGTTCTTTCCGCGCGCCCTCCCCTCCCTGGACGGCTTGGCCTCGGAGCCGTTCCTGGACTACGAGCCCCAGGTCTTTTTCGAGCAGGCCCGACAGGCCGAGCTTCGCCGTTCGGGCCACGAAGATGACGCCGCGGCCCGGCGGCTCGACCAGGCGATCGGCGATCTGATGGGCAAGGTGAAACAGATCAACGTGGTCCGACGGGAGAGGGGACGCGTCGAGCCCATCCCCCTACCCGGCTCGAGGGTCGCGTTGGTCGCCCTGGATGGCGATGGGGTGGGCAGGCTCCTGCTGGGAGCCCCGACGCAGATCCGACTGCCCTGGCGCGAAGTGCTGCACCCGGACGCGGTGAGGCAGCTTCGGGAGCACGCCGAGACGCGCGAGGCGGGATGGACCGGGTTGCTGGAGCGTCCTCGATTGGCCGGGCCGTCCTTGCAGGCCTTTCTGAGCCGGGCTCTCGGCAACTTCTCCCACCGCATCGTGCCGTGGGTGGTGGAACGGGAGTTTCGCGGCCGCCTAATCTATGCGGGCGGCGACGACGTGCTGGCCATGGTTGACGTGGATGACGCCTTGCCGCTCTGTGCCCGGTTACAGCAGCTCTACACCTCTGCGTGGGTTCTGGACACCGCCCCGATGCGCTCTCCGTGGGAGCAACGGACAGGGGCGTCCGCAGGGTTCGACCCGAACCGGGATCGCGGGCGCCTAGTGATCCCGGACACCTCGGAGCCAGTTTCGCTCCCCCTACACCGCGCCCTGGCCCCGGTGGCAGCCGGGTGGGAGCGAAATGAACCAACGCCTCCGAAAGGCGGGTGGACCGGAGAACTGCTCGCTATGCCGGGACCGTACCAAAGCCTGTCCGCAGGCGTCGTCTATGCCCACTTCAAGACCCCTCTGGGGGCGATGGTGCGCAAGGCCCACGACCTCCTCGGCGCGGTCGCCAAGCAGGAGAAAGGAAGGGCCGCCTTTGCCGCGGCGGTCTATTCTCGAGGTGGTGTCAAGGTCCAGTTCGGGATGCACTGGGCCAGCCCCGGAGAACCGGGCCGCCCAGCCTGGCCGGATCATGCCGCCCGGATCGACCGTGTCCGGGAGGCCTTTGCCACCGGCCGTCTTCCTGGACGCCTTCCTTACAAGCTTCGCGAATTCGCCTGGGCCCTAGACACGGCCGACGAGGAGGAGGCACGCACGGACCTCCTCAACGGTCTGGTGAGGCACGCACTGAAGGGGACCACCGACGAAGGAGAGGCCGAGGGCGTCCATGGGGGACTCCTCGAGGACGTCGTTACGCTGTGGTCGGAAGACCCGAGCGTTGCCGGTCTGCTGCTCTGCCGGGCCCTGTCCCGCGAAGAAGAGGAGGAAGCGTGATGACGATCGCATTCGAGGTCCTCCCTCGAGAACCGCTCTACTTTGGTCCGCCGGCGTCCTTGCCTGCCGGAGACACACACCACGGCAGGAGCCTGTTTCCTCCTCCTGTCTCCGCCTGGCAAGGCCTGGTCCGCACGCGACTCCTCGAGGCTGCCGGACTGGACCTGCAAGACCGCTCGCGCCAGGGGCGTGAAGCCCGTGCGGCCCTGGTGGGGGGGCCGGATGAACTTCCACCCCGCTGGCGTCTGGAGGGCCCGGTTCCCTTTGTGCCAGGGGCGGATGGCCGCGCCGAAGGGTGGTTTCCCACGCCCCTTTGGGTGCACCAGGCCAAGGATGACGTGGACCCTGACGCGCCACCCCGGCCGCTCGTGGCGGAGCCGCTGCGTGTTCCCGAAGTCAACGCGATGCAGTCGGACCTCTCCTGGCAGCTGGTGCCGGTCGGCGCTCCCAAAGCGGGACGCACGTCGCCCCTGGGAGGCTGGTTGGGTGCCGGCGACCTCTTGCGCGTGCTCGGCGGTGGGTTGCCTGCGCAGTTGTCTCGAGAAGCGTGGGCGGACCGGCGGACGCACTGGGACCTCCCGCCCTTTGTCCACTGGGAGACGCGGCCTGGCCTGGCACTCGAGGGTAACACTGGCACGGCGCGGGAGGGGATGCTCTACTTCGTGCGTACCCTGCGGTTCAGCCCGGGTTCCGGGTTGGCCGGATGGATCCACGGACTGCTGCCCGAAGGGATTCCTGCGGACGCCTTGCATGAGGGCACCGTGAGCGCAGGCCGGAAGGCCCGGCCGGTGATGTTTGCGCCGCTGGATCTCCGCTCGAGGGCGTGGGACGAGGTGCGTGCCGGGGCCTACCTCCCGCCAAAGGTTCCTCGGGAGTCGTGCGATTTCTGGCTGTACCTGGCCTCGGCAGGCCGCATCGAGGTGCCGGTCCGGCCCACGATTCCCTCTCCGGAACCGGACGTGGTTCTCGAGGTGCGGGCCGCGTTGCTTCACAAGCCGGTGTGGCAGGGGGGTTTCTCCATCGAGACGGGACGCGCGCGGCCCAATTCGCCTTTCGTGCCGGCAGGCAGCGCCTGGCTGGTGCGAATGAGCGGGGGGACGCCCGAGCAGCGGGCGCGTGTCCTGGCGGAACTCCACGGAACGAGCCCTTTGGTTGCGCCGTCTCGCGCAGCGTTTGGAGAAGGGCGAATGTTCGTGGGCCTAATATCGACCCAATAGGAGGATGAACGTGTCTGCGCAACTGTCGATCGTCTACACACTGAGTCAAACACACTGTGGCACGGGTCAGGCGTCCCAGGCCGTGGACCTGCCCATTGCGCGGGAGGCGAGCACGGGCTTGCCCATCCTCCCCTCCACGACCCTCAAAGGGGTGGCCCGTGCGACCATCGAGGGGACGTCGCTGGAGCCGTCGGGGGAGGACAGCAAGGAGAGCAAGCTCTCCCGGAAGACCCTGATCGAGTTGTTCGGATCGGAGCTGAGCGATCCGGACTCGAGCAAGGAGAAGGAGGGATCGAGCAAGCTCACCGCCGGCGCCCTGGTGGTGGGCGAGGGACACCTCCTGGCATACCCGTTTCGGGCCTTGCACCAGCCGCTGCTGTTCGGCACCTGTCCTCTCCTACTGGAGCGGCTCGACCGGGCGCTCCGGGCTGGCGGCGTGTCGAGTCCTCTCTCGGAGAAGAGAGAGGACCTCGGCAGCCGGGATGTCCTGACCGCCCTGGAAGCGGAGGCAGGGTCGGATATCCTCCTGGCGACCAGTCACTCCGGCCCGGTCGTAGTGGAGGATCGTATCTTCTCGAAGGAGAACGTGAAAACCTCCCCTGTCGCAGCAGTTGCGGGGGAAATTCTGGCCGGGTACCTCCCGGCGCAGGAGGCTCGCACGGCCGCCCGGCTGCAGAGGAGCGTGGCGATCCTCCCGGATGCCGTGTTCTGTCAGATCATCGCACGGGTGCCCCCGGTCCAGGCCCGAATCAAGCTGACGTCGGGCAAGACCACGGGGCCGTACATGAATCCGGAGACCGAGAAGGAGGAACGGGGCAACCTGTGGTACGAGGAGACGTTGCCGTCCGATTGCTTGTTCTGGTGTCTCCTGCAGCACCGAACCGGGAAGCCGAACCTGGCCGGCAAGACAGTGCTGGAGACGTTAACGGAACTCTGGACTGGCCTTCGTCATGTTCAGATCGGGGGCAACGAAACGGTGGGGCAAGGCCAGTGTTTCTGGCATATTCCGGGGGTCGGCAATGGCTAAGAAGAAGAACAAGAACAAGACAGCGACGGAGGAAAGGAAGAGCAAGACCGAAGCCCCCCTGCCTTTGGGAGCAGGGAACACTCGCGGAGGCACGGATTCTTCAAGCGGCACAACGTCTACGCCCTGGTGGAAGTCCGCCGAGGCGGGCACCGAAGCGAGGGAAGGCCGCTCGACGTCGGTCCGCGACATGAACCGGGCTCGCCAGCGCTTTGCATGGGGCCACGTCAGGACCTGGGACAAAAACACGGCGCGTCGAATTCAGGGCCTACCGGTCCAGCTCCGCACCCAGGGGCTCAGCACTACCGTGGCGGTGCTCCTTCGAGAAGATCGAGGGTACAGTCGAGACCTGCTGCGGCTCCTGGCCGAGTGGCTCCTCACCGCATCGCCGAACCGGACCCTGCTCACGAGTCTCGCCCAGTTGAACGAGCGCGTGATTGATGGACAGACGTTGCTGGAAGTCTGCCTCGAACTCAACCTGGATCAGCAGGACGCTTACCTGGCCGCGCAAGACTACGCCCTGGCCCTTCTCGCGGATGCCAAGCTCCTGGCCTGCGCCCGCTACCCGTCGGAGGTGTATCGTGAATGAAGGCTACGGAGGACTCCTACTGCCACCGATCCCTTTTCGCCGGCTGATCGCCCGCACAATGGGGCACGGCGCATTGTCGACGGGTCACCTTGGACTCGCGTTCGACCGGTTTGCTCCAATCTGGAGAAGGAACGAGGAACGAGGAGAGTGGAAGGTCGACACACGAGCACTTCAGGACGTCGTGGCAGGGTTTCGTGGGTCGCGTACGACCCTCACTGAGTTGCTCGAGACGCACCACGCACGATTCGCCCGTCTGCTTCAGGCTCGAGGCGGTCGAAGCTGCGACCTGGTGACCGAGGGGCGACTCGCGCTCGGTCTCGGGGCCGATCATCCGTCCGAGAACGGGCTGTGCCTGGATCCGACCTTGGGCGTACCTTACCTGCCCGGCTCGAGCCTCAAGGGCCTGTGTCGGGCCTGGGCCGTGCTTTCGGGCATGTCCGAGGAGGAAGAACTGGTGCTGTTCGGGCGACGGCGAGACGAGGAAGAGAAGGACGCCAAGGACCGGAGTGGGCGGCTCATCTTCCTCGACGCCCATCCCACGCGG
>JAJRTE010000261.1 GCA_024278455.1 Myxococcota bacterium | reverse complement strand
GCCCGGGGCGAGGATCGAGGCACATGGTAGCATCATGTCACGTCGTATTGTGCCATGCCATGCCATCACCATCGCGGCGTTCGGTCCGTGCGACGGGGCTGGTGTCGTCGTGGGTGGTAGTGTGCCAACGAAATTTCAGACGAACCATTCCTTGACCATCCCACCAGATGTGTGATAGCGTCCAAAACCAGCAAACTCAACTATCGATAGCGTAGCAGGCCGCCCGGGGGAGCGCGGGCCGCGCCTCCGACGGCACCCAGGCATTGCGCGACATGGCAACGGAGGACCGGGTGGACACGAACGGAACCGAACCTGCACCGAGCGCAACGGTCGCCGGCGCGGATGACGAGCACGACCCGGCCCTGTCCGAGTACGTGCACCGAATCCTCGAGACCTTGTCCGATTGCGAGGGGCTGCTCGAGCTGCAAGCGCGCGTATCGCCTCACACCCGAACCCGGGAGGAGGAGTGGCCTTGGATTGGAATCCAGGGGTGGGCCGACCGGGCGTTGCGGCGCAAGATCGAACGCCTGGCCAGGCGTGTCACGGTGCAACGGCGGGAGGACCCTGGCCGCGACCGGGTCTCGGCCCTGGAATGGGGTGGCGATACGTTGGGCGTGCTGGTTCTTCCGGTCGGTGGCGAGGCGGCGTGTGGGAACGGCCGGCGGGTCGGAACCCTGGCCGCGGTGTTCGACAGCCCTGACCGTGCGCGGCAGGTCACCGACCGGGTTCTGCGACTGGTCCGGGAGCTGGCAACCGGCGTGCGGCTCGTGCGCCAGGCAGCCGATCGTGAGGCGTTGAACCGCCTGTCGGCGGCCTTCTCCGAGGCCGGGGATCACCGGGAAGCGGTCGAGGAGATGAGCCGCATCCTGTGCCGGCAGATGCGTTCCGATGGCGCCAAGGTGTACCTGCTCCGCCGCACGCCTGAGGGTCCGCAGATCGAGCGCCTGTTTCGCACCGACGACCCCGGGGAGCACGGTCGTCTGTTTCCGCTGAGCATGCGCAAGGGGCTGGCCCGTTGGGTCATCATGCACGACGACTGGCTTCTCGTGCCAGACGCCACCCCACCCGACCAGCGCGGAAAGCCCGAAAAAGGCGTGTCAGGCAAGGCGGGATCGGTGGAAGTCGCCCCGCTGGTCGCCGGACCGCGCGACCCCACCCGGGACAGGGAACGCACCCTGCTCCTGGTGCCGTTGCGCAGCCGGGGCATCGTCCACGGCGCCCTGTCGGTCTGGCGCTACGACGATCGGCCCTATGACCAGGACGTGGATCGGATCTCCCTCGAGCATTTCGCCGTCCACATCGTATCCGCCTGCCGGTGGCTGGTACAGCTCGAGACCCTGAACGAGCAGTCCGAGTCCCTGTCGGCGTTGGGGAACATCGCCACGTCGGACCGGCCGCCCGGTGAACTCCAGGAGGCCGTGGCCAGGCGTTGTGGCGAGCTGGCGCGCGTGGCCCGGGCGGTCCTGGTGCGCCGGCACCACGAGCGTGCGTCGCTGTTCTACTCGGTGGCCGACTGGACATCTGGGGACCACGAAGGAAAGGCAGGACAAGGGACCGACACGCCACCCACCAGGTTTTGCGTGGACTGTTCCGCCAGCCCCTCCTCGTGGGAGGCGAGCGTCCGGGAAGCGGTCGCCAAGGTGCCGGAACTCGGCGGCACGCAGGAGAATCCGTTGGTACTGCGCACGCTCCTGCCGGTCCACCAGGGAAAGCAGCAGGAAGAAAATGAGAATGCAGCCTGCCCGGAGGCCGTTCTCCTGCTGTTCGAACGCGAGCACGACCGCTGGGAGGGGCGGCCGACCCTGGATGACGATGTGGTGGAAGGGGCGGCGCGCGTGCTGCTCTCCCAGGCATGGCCGCTCCTCGAGAATCACACCATGGCCCACGCCCAGCGTGTGAGCCAGGAACTGAGTCGAGCGATGGTCCCCTCCGCCGGAACGTCCCAGGACGAGACAGCGCTGATCGACCCGGCTACTGCACCGGAAGATGTGCTCCGGCGGGCTGCTGTCGTGTTGCGGGAGCAAACTGGATGCGATGCAGCGCTGGTCTATGCCGAAGGCCCGGACGGCCATGCGGTTTGCGGAGCGGCTCCCGACGCTTCCCGGTTGCACGGTCTGGAGGTGAAGCAGAACTCCTGCACCATGGAGCGCATCCGGGGGAAGAAACCCATGCAGCCCATCTTCCCCGAGGATCGATCCGGGGAGAATGCCGGGCGCATCGACTTCGATACACTCGAGGAAATCTCCAACGTCTACGGATGGAAAGGGGTGCGCTCCTGGCTCTGTTATCCCGTGCTCGTGGATGGCAAGTGTGTGGGGCTCATCAAGCTGCTCACCCGGGACGGCGGGCATTTCCTGGGCTACTGGCACCTGAAGGTCCTCGAGGCCGTCGCGCACCAGGCCGCCCTGGAGATGCGGCGCATATCCCGGCGGCTCGCCCTCGAGGCGCTCAACGAGGCATCGCATGCCCTGGCGGAGTTGGAGGGGTTCATGCTGCCCCCGGCCATGATCAAGGCCCTGGAAAGGTGGAGCGAGCGATTCATTCGTCCAGGGTGCCGGCTCGCCGTGGTGGCCGCGGTCGCGTCCGTGGAACCCCAGCTCTATGCATGGTCCGATG
>JAJRTE010000260.1 GCA_024278455.1 Myxococcota bacterium | reverse complement strand
CACGAGCACGAGAACGAGCACGAGGGGGACAGGGACGAGCACCAGGTGGGGGAAGATCGAGCACGAGCACGAGCACGAGCACGAGCACGAGCACGAGAAGCCGACACGGAAGGGTCGATGGCTCACCTGGCCTCGAGAACTGTTCGTCCGCACGATGTTGGCAGTCCGCAGGAGAGAATGAAACGAGAGGATCGAGTGGCGCAGACCGAAGCGCCCGGGTTCCTCTCGCATGCCGTCTCAAGGGGGACGGCAGGAGAGCGTGGGGAGAATGAATGGAACGGAGAGAACGACCGGAACGGGGAGACAGGAGGGTCCGGCACCGGGCTCGCCTCCGGGAGACCACGCTGGCGTCTCGACGCACTTCGAGCACCCGTTCCGCCTTCGACCTGGCGGCGCTGCGGTGGCTGGCTTCCCTGCCGGCGCTCGTGGCCTGTGGCCTGTCCTGCTCGCCGGAGCGCCCCGGGCCACCGCCCGTGGTCTCTCTCCCCCATGCCGGGGAGACAGTTGCCGTGGTCTCGGTGGGAGACATCCTGTTGGCCGACGCGGCTCGAGCCAAGTTGAAGCAGCACGGCTATCGGTGGCCCCTTGCCAGGGTCCGCACGCTTCTCGACGGCGCCGACCTGCTCATCGGCAACCTGGAAGGACCAATCACCTCGAGTACGAAGAAAGCGCTTCCCCGCAAGAAATGGTCGTACAAAATGGACCGCAAGGCCGCGGTGGCACTCGCGGCAGCCGGCTTCGACGCCCTGTGTCTCGCCAACAACCACATTCTCGACTACGGTCCTCGAGGCCTCGCGGACACCATCACGGCGCTCGAGGCGAACGGCATTCGGTGGTTCGGCGGCGGGCGGGACGAGACCGAGGCGCGCCAAGGCGTGGTGTTCGATATCGGAGGTCTCCGCGTCGGGCTGCTCGGCTACTATGAACGCTTCCTCGGTGAGGCGTTCCAGAGCAGGTATGCCTCGGGCAACCACGCCGGAGCGGCCATGCTGACCGAAGACGGCCTCGAGGAGGACATCGAGCGGATGAGGCGCCACGCGGACGTGGTGATAGTGAGCTTCCACTGGGGAGCCAACTACAAGGAGGTCACCCGGTTCCAGCGCGACATGGGACGGCGCGCCATCGCGTTGGGCGCGGACGTGGTCAACGGGCACCATCCCCACATCGCGCAAGGGGTCGAGGTGTACCGCGGCAAACCCATCGTGTACAGCGTTGGCAATTTCACGTTCGGCACGCCTGGGAGGTTCAAGAAGGGCAAGCAGGGCTACGGCCTGGTGGTCCGATACTTGTTCCGAAACGGTGGGCTCAGGTGGCTGCTCGCCACCCCCATCGCGGTCAACAACAAGCTCGTGCACTTTCAGCCCCACCGCGTTCCCGCGGAGGAGGCCAGGGGCGAACTCGAGCCCAGGCTGAAAGCGTTCGGCACCCATGCCCGTTGGGTGAAGGACACGGCGGTCCTGGGCTTCGGCCCGGGCGCGATCGCGGGAGAACTCCCCCCCGTGCCCTGACACTCCCAATGGGCCTCGGCCGCATGCCGCAGAACGCCAGCGAGCCTCTCGAAGGTGGACAAGACCGGCGTCGCATTCCCCAGGACTGGTGGCGGGAATCTCCCCGAACGCGGGCTGGCTCGAGCCGTCCGCGCGGCGACAGTCAGTCCTCGAAGTAGGTAAAGGAGAGGTCGTCAATGGTGAAGTAGGTCCCGTCCTGGCTCCCACCGGCGTCCCCCGGCTGGGTATCGAATTCCACTGCATGGATACGCAGCGGATTGCCGTCTGCATCGACCGGCGCGACCTGGATCAGGGGCAGCGGCGCACGGCTATCCGAAGTCCCATGGGACTCATCGGAGGCGATCACGTTCCCGTCCGCGTCGAAGGCATAGAGGGTCTTGACCGTCCCGTCGTCGTCCACGTCGCGGAGACTGACACGGGTCACGGTGATATCGTCCGTGAACCGTGCCACGATACCGGCGCTGTTGTGACTGTCCGATCCCAGGGCATTCTTCCCCGACGACGGGCGCAGGAACCCGGTCCCGTTGTAGGACCGAATGGTTGCCGGAGAGGACGTGGTCCCGTCGGTGTCGAACTGGACGCCCCACCCAAGGTACTGGGAAATGAGCGCAACGCCTTCGTTCAGCACGATTCCGTCCGGTGTGAACTCGAAATCGATGACTCGAGTCCGGGGGAAATCGGCAGGCCGAATCCCGTAAACGAGGGTGAAGTCGTCGATGGTGAAATAGGTGCCGTCGTAGCTGCCGCCGGAAGGTCCGGCCTGGGTGTCGAACTCGACACGGGCGATGGGTAGCGGCTCACCCTGGTCGTCCACCGGCGCAACGGTGATGGTGGGACGAGGCCCGCCCTCGTGGCACGCGCCGTCAGACCGCATCTGGTCGATGATGGTTCCGAACTCATCGAAGGCGTAGAGTATCTTCCAGGTGCAGTCGTCGTCGGTGTCCCGGATCGAGACCTCGGTCACGTACAGGTCGGGGGCGAAATAGGCGACGAGCCCCGCGCTGTTGTGGCTGTCCGACCCCAGCGCGTTGACGCCCGATGTGGGCTCGGCGAACCCGAACCCGGAGTTGGTACGGATGGTGGGCGAGACCGTGGTCGTGCCGTCGTTGCGAAAGTAGACGCCCCAGGGCTCGAACTGGTCGCCGATAGCGGCCCCCGTCGGCACGGAACTGCCGTCCGGGAAGGTCTCGAAGTCGATGACCCGTTCGGCGAAGGCCAGGCCGTCGCAGTCGTTGTCGAGACCGTCGCCCCACACCTCCGGGGCTCCCGGATAGACGGCGGGCTCACCGTCGTCGCAGTCTCCATCCTGTTCTGTGAACCCATCCCCGTCGTCATCGACGCAGTCCGAGGTGGCGTCGCCGTCGTCGTCGTAGCCCTCGTCTGTCGCCTGGTCGCAGTTGTCGTCGATACCATTGCAGGTTTCTGTCGCCGAGGGGTTGACCGCCGGGTCCAGATCGTTGCAATCTCCGGCATCGAGCCCGAACCTGGGACCCGGGGGGGCGCACCCGGTCGCTGCAACGTCAGGATCTCCGAAGCCATCCTGATCCGCGTCGAGGTAGTAGGTGGTCTGCTCGCCCTCGTCGACCTCCGCGTCGCAGTCGTCATCGACACCGTTGCACAGTTCGTCGGCGCCTGGATAGACGCTGGCGTCCCGATCGTCGCAGTCGTCGTTCGAATCGACGTAGCTCGAGGGCGGCGAGCAGGCTTGCGTGGTGATGAGAGGATCGCCGTGGCCGTCTCCGTCCAGGTCCAGGTAGAAGACTGTCGTTCCGTCCTCGTCGGTCGTGCCGTCGCAGTCGTCGTCCACGCCGTTGCAGACCTCGAGGGCGCCCGGGTGGACCGAGGCCGCCGTGTCGTCGCAGTCGCCCCCCTCGTCCGCGTACCCGTCCGGACGATCGCAGGCGGCCAGCGTGGCGCTGGTTACGCCGTATCCATCCGCGTCCCCGTCCTGGTAGTAGGTGGTTTCCACCCCCTCATCGACCGCGCCGTTGCAATCGTTGTCGGCACCGTCGCACACCTCCTCCGCGCCGGGATAGGTGTCTTCACGAGAATCGTCGCAGTCCGTTGCATCCGCCGCGTACCCGTCCGGCACGTCGCAGGCCGACACGGTGCTCGAGACGCCTCCAAACCCGTCGCTGTCGGCATCCAGGTAGAAGATCTCCTGAATGTCCCCCTCGTCGATCTCGCCGTCGCAGTCGTCGTCGCGCTCGTTGCAGGTCTCGAGAGCGCCCGGATGGACATCCGGGTCCAGGTCGTCGCAATCGCCGCTCGAGGTCGCGTAGCGCGGATCGGGCGGTTCGCAGGCGTCGATGGGCACGAAGTCGCCAAACCCGTCCTGGTCTGCATCGAGATAGTAGGTGGTCATGGCGCCTTCATCGATCTCGGGGACGCAGGTGCCGTCCCCGGGCGGGCAATCGCAATCGTCGTCGATCCCGTTGCACCGCTCCTCCGCGCCGGGGTAGATGGCCGGGTCACCGTCGTCGCAGTCGTCGCTCGACGCCACGTAGCCGTCCGGCGCGTTGCAGCCGACCAGGCCCGATCCGGAGGCGCCGTGACCGTCACCATCCCCGTCCGGGTAGAACGGCGTCACACCCTCCTCGTCGACCGAGCCGTCGCAGTCGTTGTCTACCCCGTCGCAGGCCTCGATGGCTCCTGGATAGACACCGGCGTCCGTATCATCGCAGTCGTCCGGCGAGGCGGCGAACCCGTCCGGAGCAGAGCAGGCCAGGGTGGACGCCGTCGTGAGGCCGAAGCCGTCGCCGTCGCCGTCCTGGTAGAAGGTGGCCTGGACATCCTCGTAGGTGACGCCGTCGCAGTCGTTGTCTACCCCGTCACAGGCCTCCTCGGCCCCTGGGTGAATCCCCGGATCGGTGTCGTCGCAATCGGCGGACTCGACCACATGGCCCGGCGGAGGATCGCATGCCGCGGCCGGGGCGGCCGGGTCTCCATACCCATCCCCGTCGCCGTCGAAAAAAAAGGTCCCGAGAACATCTTCATCGGTGTCAAGGTCGCAATCGTTGTCCAGACCGTCACAGACCTCCAGGGCGCCGGGATAGACTGCG
Organism: Myxococcota bacterium; assembly: GCA_024278455.1. GTDB lineage: Bacteria > Myxococcota_A > UBA796 > JAJRTE01 > JAJRTE01 > JAJRTE01. Next base: position 8,917 of record JAJRTE010000260.1, on the reverse strand, counting down.
GGATCCTGGTCGTTGCAGTCCTCTCCGGCCGGAAAGCCGTCCTGGTCCTGGTCGACCATGGGCTCGTAACCGGTACCGGACAGCGCAATCGACAGCTCTGGAGCACTTTCATCGTTGGTCATCACGACGAGGTTCGCGGCGTAGTCGATCTCGAGAAGCGGCGCGAAGTGCACCACGAGTTCGGTGCTCTCGCCGGAGGCAAGCATGCCAGGCGGGGAGTCCCCGTCCGGTCCGGTGATGGTAAAGGCTCCCGTGTCCCCGGGCTCGACCCCGTCAACCCGGTACTCGAGGGTCAACACGGCCGTGCCGGCGTTGGACAGCGCGCGCGTACCCTCGGCCGTGGTCTCGACCAGAACCTGGCCGAACGCCATGGGGGAGGTGTCCAGTTCGATACGAGGCACGCCAGGCACCGGTGTCGGCGATTCGACAGGAAAGGTGCTCGAGTCATCGTCTTCCACGTCGGGGCAGCCCGTCGTGGTCACGGCCAGGATCACGAGGAAACCCTGCCACTCTCTCGAAAAACGATACATTCTCCACCTCCGCGATTCCACGCGCCGAAGCAGCCAACAGACGTCGGCGTCGATGGGAAACATCAACGCCCAGGTCTTCCCGTTCCCGGTGCAACCTCATCTTCCAGGTTCTTCCAGATCCGACGGAACGCCTCGAGACGCCGGGCGGGCACTAACCCCCGCTCGACTGCGGCGACAAGGGCGCACCCCGGCTCACTCCCGTGCGAACATCCGGGCAACCGGCACTCGCCTGCCCTCTCGAGGTCCGGAAAGCCACGCAACAAGTCCTCCTCGGTCAGGTCGCCCAGGCCGAACACCCGCTGGCCAGGCAGGTCGATCACGTAGCCACCGGCACTCGATACGAGAGGCAGGAGACGCGCGGACGTGGTCACGTGCCGCCCCCGGCCCGTCGCAGCGCTGATCTCCCCGACCTCGAGACTGTGATCCCCGGTCAGGTGCCGCACGAGCGTGGTCTTCCCGGTGCCGGATAGCCCTGCAAGTACCGTGGTCATGCCCTCGAGAAGCACTCGCAAGTCCTCGAGACCGGCCCCGGTGACCGCGCTGGTGCGCACGATGGGAATGTCGAGCCCGCCAAACGACTCGAGAATGGTCCGGGCCCGCGCGGACATCGGCAGGTCGACCTTGCTGACGCACAGGATCGGTCGAATGCCGTCCCGCCAGGCGGCGACCAGGTATCGATCCATGAGCCCCGGATTGAGAGGGGGCTCCGTTGTCGACCCCACGATCAGCAACTGATCGACATTCGCGGCGATCACCTGTTCCCTCCGCCCGCCTCGATGCACATCGGCCCGACGCAGGCGGTTCTTGCGCGGGAGGACATCCACGATGCAACCCATGTCACCGCCAATCGGTTCGATCTCCACAAGGTCTCCCACGACGGGACGCTCGAGCGCGCGGCGCAGCGAACGGCGCGCCACGCACCGGACAGTACCATCACCCGTCGCCACGACCCACTGGGGGCCGAGCGCCTGCACAACGATACCCCGCTGCCGCCCGTTGCCGGGCGCCCGTTGCTGCAACGTGGATGCTGCCTGTTGACCCGAACGTGCTGCCATCCGCCTGTTCGTCCTCCAGCCGGTTTCCTTCCAACTTGCCTGGCCCGAGTGGGCATGTCAAGGTTCCGACGCCATGCGGCACAGGCGGCTGCGCTCCTCCAGTATCGGCCCGCCGGCGCGACATCGGTGTCATGCCGTCGGGCCCGCCCGTGGCATCCAGAATGTCCTATCCTGCTGAAAACACGGGAAAACCGGCTCGGCACGATCCTTGCATATTGGTTCGACATGCCTCGCCGGGAGCATGATCGACCCATTCTCGGCTCGAGCAGACATCGGCCCGGCACGAACGTGGAACATCTCACCGGGAGAACATCATGACGAAAACGAATGCCTTGGTGCTGGCCATCGCACTGGCGAGTACCCCCGTGCTGTCGAGTTGTGAACGGGGAGACGCCAACCAGTCGGCAGAGGGTGCAGGCTGCGACGAGACCGTGACACTCCTCGCCCAGGACGAGGACTCGCCGCTCGGATTCTCGGCGGACGACATCCTGGACTTCGCGGAGGCTGCACACGAAGAGATACTGGGCTATCCGTCCGGGGAAGCCACATGGTTGACGGTGACCATCTCCTATGACGCGGGTGAAATACGATTCGTGGACAGCGAGCCCGCCGAAGTGGAAGGCGATAGCGAGGTACAGCTCGCCGCACCCTACTGCGAGGATCGCCTCGAAATCGAGGCGCGTGTGACCTTCGCCACCGATGACGGCCTGTTCGACGAACAACAGGAAACCGTGCTCTCGATGACCAACCCGGATGTCGTCTCCTTCTTCCTGTCACTGGCCCCAGAGGAGTTGGGCGGTACCTACCAGCTCGAGGTCCCTCCGGGAGCTGAAGACTACGACGAGGTCGAGATCATGATCGACGGTCTCGTCGACCGGGATGACACAGAGGGCACGATCTCGGCGCAGTTCTCCGGCTCGGAAGAAGGCGATGGCGAAGGCGTCGCCTGGGCGACGAACATGCTGATCGGTGAATGGCCGCCCGTCGATGAGGAGACGGTGCGGTAGCCGCGAAGCCTCCCGCTCTAGGCCGGACGCGCTCCCGGACCCGGCGCTCGGAACTCGGGCACCCGCGCGAAGAAAAACTGGAAAGGAATGTGGGCTCGAGTGGCCCAGGCGTGCTCATTGTGCGGATCGCCTGGAAACGCGAGATACAGGAGTTCCTTGCCCGTCTCGAAGCCCACGCTGGCCAGCAGATCCCGCATGCTCCGGGTGACCTCGTAGTTGTCCCCCGGCCAGCCGCTGTCCAGGTAGATCTTCAGCGGCCTCTTGCCCTCGGACAGGATGCGATCGAAAAGTCCGGGATCCCTTTGGAACGTGCTGGACATGCACCCGGCCATGCCAAACACGCTCGAATGGTTCCAGGCGAGTTCGAGAGAGACCAGGCCGCCGAGGCTGGAACCCATCACCGCCGTGTTTTTCGCGTCCGGCAGCGTTCGGTAGCGTTCGTCCACCCACGGTTTGAGCCGGCCGGCGATGTAGGCACAGTAGGCCTCGCAACCCGGGGGCGTGTAGTCTCGATCCCGCTCGTTGGCCTGGATCCCCACCACCAGGGTCAGCTTGATGGCGTTCATGGCGTCGAGCCGGTCCATGGTCTCGTCGATCTCCCACTCCACCCCCAGGAACGCCTCCTCCGGGAAAAACAGGTTGCTCCCGTCGTGCATGTACAGGACCGGGTACCGCTTCAGGGTGTTCTCGCGGTATCCCGGCGGCTCGTAGATGCGGACCTTGTAGGCGGTACCGGCTTCGTTTTCCACCTCGAATGGGCCAGTCACGCGCCCCGTGGGCTCAGACAGGAAATAGGGATAGACATCCCTCCCCGCAGTCGCGGAGAAAGTGGCCAGGTAGTTCTTCCCCGCCGACCAGATCACCTGGTCCCCGCGCCGAATGATGGGCTTGAAATAGGCGAAAGGACGGCCAGTCCTCACCTCGAATCGATGCACCGACCCGCCGCCATCCTCCTCGACCGGCTCGATGTCCCTGTCCCAATCCGTGTCGGCACGCAAGAGAAGACGGCCGTCCGTCAAGGGGTAGAACACGCGGATCTGAAATCGAAACGGCACAGCATCGCTCCCGGAGTGGCTGTTGGATTCAGGGCGGGAAGCGCCCACCACCGGCAACCCGACATGCTCTCTACTCCTGTTCGTTCGCAACCTTCTCGAGCGTGTCGAAACTCGGCATCTCGTCCAGGTTGGGAAGGACGACGATTTCGATCCGCCGGTTCTTCGCCCGGTTTTCAGGGGTGTCGTTGGGCGCCACCGGCGTGAATTCCGCAAATCCGGCCGCCGAAAGCCGCTCGGGCTCGAGGCCCTTGGAGACCAGGTACTTCACCACCTCCGTGGCTCGAGCCGTGCTCAATTCCCAGTTGGACGGGTACCTGGACGAAGCAACGATGGGTACGTTGTCCGTGTGGCCTTCGATCTGGTAGTTCCTGTCCGGAATGCTCTGCAGCACGGTAGCCACTTCGTCCAGCACGCGCCTGCCCTCGGGCTTGATGTCCACCTTGCCGGAATCGAACAGGATGCCGGAACTCAACTGCACGACCATGCGCCCGCGGACGACCCGGACATCGAGCTGGCCGGCATCGATGAGCTGCCGGAACCGGTCGAGCAAGCCCTGGAATGTCTGTAACCGCGCCTCTTGCTGGGCCGCGCGCTTCCGCATCTCCTCCACCGCCCTCTGGGTCTCGTCCAGGTTCGAGTTCAGCGATTCGATGATGGCCTGCAACCGCGCGCGCTCCTGGTTCGCGGCTTCGGCCTCCTCGTTGGTCACCTTCGCCAGCCGGGCCAATTCCTCGTTGGCCGCCTTCAACTGCCGCTGCAGGCCCGCTAGCTCCCCCTCCTTGTCCTTGACAAGCTGACAGTGGTAGTCCAGGTCACGCTTCAGGGCGGCGATCTCCTTGTCCCGCTCCTCCACGGTCCCGGCACACGCCCTCGATTCCTGCATCGCGGCGTCCAGGTCCTCAATGGCTTTCTCGTACACGGACTTCTTGACGAGACAACCTGGAAGGCTGGAAGCTAGCCACGCGGCCACGGCAAAAAGAACGAGCGATCTCGTCGTCATGATTGTCCTCCCCGACACAGGTGGTGCCCCGAGCGACACGGCACAATCCACAGGTGGTCCTCTCGACCGGCTTTCTGTGCTATTCTAGCCACGCGGCGTGCCCTGTCCACCTTTTTGACGCAGATCGCTTCGCTTCGGAAAGACAGGGGGATACAAGACCCGCCCCTTCTTCCTGGCCCGGTGGGGGCAGGCCTCGCACCTGCCCGGGTTCCTTTGTCCGGTTTCAATGGCGAGCGGCGAGCGGCGAGCGGGGAGTGGGGAGTGGGGAGCGGGGAGCGGCGAGCGGCGAGTGGCGAGCGGGGAGCGGCGAGCGGCGAGCGGGGAGCGGGGAGTGGCGAATGGCGAGCGGGGAGTGGGGAGTGGGGAGTGGCGAACGGCGAGCGGCGAGCGGGGAGCGGCGAGCGGGGAGTGGGGAGCGGCCACGTCGTTGCTCAACCTGTCTCGAGCACTCGATAGCCCCGCCGAGAAGCTCAAAAGGCCACCTTCAGCACCAGGTAGCCAGCCAGGGGCACCGAGCCGAACTCGGAGCGCAGCACCGTCCCGTCCGGCTTCTCGCCCACAGGAATCATCGCACCCGCCGTGACCCTGGCATCCTGCACCACCCACCAACGCATGCCGCCGATGACGAGAAGGGATGGGTCCCCGAGGTTGCAGAGGGCGGACAAGGTCAAGTGCACCAGCGGATGGACAGCCTGATCGGCCATCAGTCCCAGGTAGGTGCGGCCAACGCTGAAGGTCTCCCCCCTGGCGATACGCTCTCCCTTCTCGGGATCCGCCAGCAATTCGGCGTAGTCCTCCGCTTCGGAGACGCCGTAGCCGTTGTAGAAGAACTCGCTGGAGAGCTGGAGCCCGAACGGAAAACGGTAGTCGGCGCCCAGCACGCCCTCCAGGTCCCAGTCCCTGGTGTTCTCCAGGACGTTGACCGAGGCTTCTCCCCTGACGCCCAACGGTCCGACGGAACTGGACATCTCGAGGCCGAGCATCCAGTTGCCCTGCTCGGCGTACTGGAATCGAGCCAGGGACAAGGCCAGATCATGCCGCCCCAGGCTGGAACGAAAACGGGCGCCCCCACTGACCCACAGAGTTCGGTCGCCGGCCTGGGCGTCGCCGTCATGCCTCTCGAAGATCGAGAGCAGGTCGAGAGACGTGGTGGGACCGAAATAGACTTCCGCCCTGGCCGCGTCCACGCCTCGCTTGACTTCGGGATCGATGTCCATGGGTGAGAACGGCCCAAAACGGTCAGTCGGTTTCCAGAACCAAGCGCTCTCCCAGGATATCGCCTGGCGGCCGACAGTGACATCAACAGGTCCCAACGCCGCCTTGACGAACAGCCGGTCCAGATCGTTCTCCACGAGCAGTCCAGTGTCCGACACACCGGGGATCTCGAACAGGCGCGGCCTGGCACCGGTGGTGGTCCCGAAACCTGGAATACTTCCCAGGTTGTCCATACCGCTGCTTTCAACGATGTACCGGGTCTCCTCCGCCACCGAGAACCTGACAGCCCCCCAGTAGACATCGCAAAACAGTCTCAGGCGCGCTGTCTGGCTTCCTGCACTGTCCGCACCCGCAGCAAGGACCATGAGGTCGATGTCTCGAAACCAGAGTCCCATGGCCTGGCTTTTGAGAAAGCCACCGCCCACCACTCGACCTCCTGCACGCCCACGGCCGTGCGTCAGTTCCTCACGCTTTCACGCATGGCGTCCAACACCTTCATTCTGGCCACCTTGAGGGCAGGCCAGAGGGCGAAAAAGAGGGTGCCGAGCACCACCACGACGGTCGGCTCGATGAACACATCCGGCGCAGTCGAACCCTTGTACACGTTGTCGATGAACAACCCCTGGAAATCGAACCCCTCTCCCAGAATACTGAGGTCGATCCCGTGGACGGCGAGATACCAGACCACAAGCACGCCCAGGGCGATTCCCACGGCTGCTGCCAGCGCCGCCATCCACGCGGCCTCCACCATGATCATGACGAACAGCCGGCCCGGCCGGGTTCCCAGGGCCATCTGTACCCCGAACTCATGCTTGCGCTCGTAGACGACCATGTAGATGGTCGTGAGAATGCCTGCGCTGAGGATGACCAGCACCATGAAGTACATCATGCCGTTGAACGACTCCATCATGTTCACCATCTGCCTGATCTCGGGGCTCACCACCCACCAGGGCTGCACCGCGATCTGGCCGGCCCTGCCCGCACGCGACAGGGCGGCGCCAATCCGGTCCACAACCACCGATATGTCGCTGCGGTCCGCAACACGCACGGCTATCTCGTGCACCACGTCCCCGGCACCGGTGGCCTCCTGCATGTCCTTGAGCGAAACGAGTGCCATCCGCCGATCAAACATGTCGGTTCCGGTCGAAAAGATGCCGGTCACGTAGAACGCCAAGGCCACGTTGGTCCCCCTGAATCCAGCAGTATCCAGGCGGACTTTCGATCCGATACGTACCTTGAGCTGGTCGGCCAGCTTCTTGCCGATGGTGATCCCTTTGCGCGACCGGATTCTGAGCGGTGCGTCTGGCCTGCCTGCGCCCGGCGGGGGGGCCATGAACCCGCCTTCCACGACCTTGTCGGCCAGGGCATTGAACGACGCCTCGGCCACGGGGTCAGCAGCCACGACCTGGACCACCTGCACCACGCTCGACATGTTGGACCGCAAAGCGCCCGAAAGCAGCAACCTGGCGCTCAATGCCTCCACGCCCTCGGCCTTCCGAGTGACGGCGATGACTTCGGACGCGCCCGGCATCACGAGATCGATGGTCTTCTTCTCGAGGTATTCCTTCGAGCGCTGCCGCCAGCTTGTCGTAGTGGGTCAGGACGAAGGTGCGGTTGATGTCCGTGCTCCCGGTCTTGATGATCCCGGCCACGCGGTAGAGCGAGGCGAAGCTTCGGCCCCTGGCGGTACCCGTGGTGAGCGCCACGCGATCCCCCACGCCTACATCGAGCACCTGCGCCAGGCCGGCCCCGACCAGGACCTCGTCCATGTGGGCCATCCCTTCGTAAGGGGTCTGGTCGGCCAGGAACCGGGCCGGCTCGCAAAAGCTGGAGAATCGTTCGATGCACGCGGCCTCGTCACACAGCGCGTCACCGGGGCGACACTGTTGGCCACAGAGCTTCGGCCCCTTGGCCAGACAGGAATCGCCCGCAAACGATTCGCCGGCGTCGCTGCAAATCGACGCGCAGCGCTCACCGTCACTCACGTAAACTTCCGCCAACGCGGCCCGGCAACCTCGCTCGCACCGGCCAACCGGGTCGGCGGCGACCAGGGCGCCTGCCAGCGTGCTGACCCTCCTTTCAGCGCCCGGAACGACCCCCATCACGAATGCACCTTCCGAACTGATGGCGCGATAGGCATCGAGGTCATCCGGGTCGCGGGGGTCGGGAACCTTATTGCTCAGGAGCCCCCCGGTCTGAAGCCGTGGCGCGTAGCCACGAATCCCTTCCACCCCGGCGAGAACCTGGCTCGCCTCGGCCACTTCCGCCCCGGGGCACGGATCGATTCCCTGGCCAGGTTCGCCACGCCCACGGAAGGTCAAGCCTCACCAGAACATGGACATGATCCCCTGCCGGCCCTGCCGGCGCCGTGGCAACGATCCTCGGCGACACCAGGCTGGCCTCCGAGGAGAAACGAGAATGAGCCCAGGCCCTGCTTCGGCCATCGACCTGGACCGTCTGTTCAAGCTCCGGCTCGTGCTGGCCCGGTACGGCGAGATGGACCTCGCCGGCTGGTGGAACACCCAGAGCCTGCTCGAGCACCCCGGGGCGCTGATGATTCAACGCGGTTTCCCGCGGACCCACCGGTTCGCCCGCGCTCGAGCCGTGTTCGTGGCGCGCGGCATCCAGCTCCTCCGGCCCGGGGGCCTGCTCGGCGCCATCACCTCCCGGACCGGCTTCTTTCTCTCGTCTTTCCAAAAGTGGCGAGAAACGATACTCTTGAAGGAAGCGCCGCCCGCAGTGGTGGCCGACCTCGGCCACGGGGTGATGGATGACGCCATGGTCGAGGCCGCGGCATACTGTTTGATCAAACGCTGCCAGCGGCACGATGTACCACCCGAGGGAGGCCCGTGAGGATGGTCCAAGGACTTGACATCCAGAGTGACCCCATAGGAGGTTTCCATGCCGAAGTTCTTCAACACCGCCGGCCCGTGCAACCCGGCCAAGCACTACATGATTCCCCCGGAACGACGGATCCGCGAGGTGCAAGGGCTGGTCGAGCAGGAACTGTACTTCGTGCTCCACGCCCCGCGCCAGACCGGCAAGACCACGTCGT
>JAJRTE010000259.1 GCA_024278455.1 Myxococcota bacterium | reverse complement strand
GAACATGTCTCCCCCGATTCTCGCTCTTGCCTTCCACCCCGGTGTCCGAGGGGCAAACGGTTGACGCCAACATGGCAAGGCCAACATAACAAGGAAACCGAGGGCTGTCAACACCTATTTCTCGCGGGGCACTACAAATCGCCCCCCGGTTCTCCTTCAACGGAGTTTCAGGTAGTTACGACCACATCTTCAGCAGTTCAACCGGAAAAGTGTCAAAGTCAGGCTCGATCTGGCGCCCGCGGCGCGTTCCCTCTTGGTCCGAGATGACGTCGCGGATCGGTGCCACGGCGGACTCCAAGTCTTCGGCAATCTCGGCCGCGATGACGCGCGGGTCGGCCAAGTCTGCCGAGTCCTCGAAGCTTTCATCCCGCAACCAAAAGATGTCGCGGCTCACGACCTCGTCGTGTCTGCAACGGCGCCAGCGGACGGCCGGGGTCTTTTCAGGCCAGGTGAACTGCCTCCCGTGGCGTTCGCCCGGATTTCGCTGAGTTCACGCATCGAAGCCTCGCAGGCCGGTTTGATTCAGTTTTCGGAGAGTTTTTCGCGCGTTCTCCGTCAACCGATACCTCTGCTTGCTACTTCGGAGTTTGTCTGGGATGGTCATCTCAACACGACCCAGTTTCACGGCGGCTTGCTGGTAACTCTCCCGAAAGTGTTTTTCATCCATGAGGCCCAGTCTCGTCGTGATCTCAGGATGTGTCATTTCCCCGGACATCACAGGGAGCATTTTTCTGAATTGGGGTTAGCCCCCCAAAACAACCGCACCTTCCCCCCGCTGAGCGTGCCATGCTTTCGGCGACCCAGCCGTCGAGATTCTACCGTCAGGAGGTTGCCGATGGAAAAGGACGACCAGGCAAACGATGGTCTCGCTCCCCGGGACTGACAGGCCCATGTCCGCGCCCTGCGCTAAGGCGCTTGTCTGGGCGCCAACCTCGAAGCGATGATCGAACCGTTTCCTCGACCCCGATAGGGTGGTCGAAGCGATGATCGAACCGTTTCCTCGACCCCATGTGGGGCAGGCTTTCAGCCTGCCCCCCGCGGTGGGCAGCGACTGCGACGACGAGGACCTGGGCCGAAGTCCGGAGATTCTCGAAACCGCCTGCGACGGTATCGACCGGGATTGCAGCGGGACCGATCTTTTCGTCATCAGCGAGGGCGCCGGTGCCAGGCCGGACTGGACCGACGCCGACGCCTGGCACGGCTCCGACGCGGTGGGCAACCCCTATTCCGGCCAGACCTGCAACGACTGGACCTCCTCGAGTTCCAGCGTCTATGGGACCGGCACCGAACTCGATGCCTGCCAGGTCACGCGCCTCGAGACCGGCCATCCTTGCAGCTACTACAGGGAAGATGGTCGACAGGTCGAACCATGGTCCCGAGGGACGTCCTGCTCCGAATCGGGTCTCACGTGCGCGGAGGACCCATGCCGGTCAAGAGCCTTGGATGGGGCCTTGTTCGGTCACGGGTTTTCCAGGAAGCCGCTTGCGGATCGAGTCGATATCTGTCAATATGAGCATTCGACAACTCCGGGATACTTCCTGTGTTGAGGCCCGTGCAGTGCCACGAACCGGTTCAGCGCCCCCTTTTCCTGAGGCAGCCTTGACGGCCATGCGGCGTCCGGGTGCGGTGTACATCGCCTTCGAGGTCTTCCCGCGCCGCAAAGGCGCCTCGACGCACATTGCCACGATGGTTCGAGCTTTGGCCGCCCGGCATGCTCCGGTTCTTCTGCTGAGTTGCGGTCACGGGGAGATGCCGGCTTTTCAGGTCGAGGGCGACATCGTCATTCGCCGCCACAAGATGCACTACCGGAACATGCTGAGTCGGGCACTGGACTTCGGCCGTTTCGTGTACGAGACGTTGGGAGGCCTGGAGCGACCTCCGGCGCTCGGCGTGTTTCGCGATCCCTGGGGCGGACTCCCGTTCATCGAGGCTCTCCCCGGGTCTCCTGCCGTGTTCGAAGTCAATGCGCTGCCTTCCTGGGAGTTGGCGTATCGCTATCCCGCGCTTCGCAGCAACTTCGCGTTGCAGGCCAAGATCGAGGACATGGAACGGGCCTGTCTCCGTCATGCCCGCTGCTGCATCACCGTCTCGGCCCTCACGAGAGACACTCTCGCCGCCGGTGGCGTACCGCTCGAGCGAATCGAGGTGATTCCCAACGCCGCCGCCGGCCATTTTTTCTCGCCCGGGCCGGGGCCGAACCCGATTCCCGACCTGGCATCCGGCAGGTGGTTCGGCTACTTCGGGAGCCTCCACCCCTGGCAGGGGGTAGACCTGCTCGTCGAAGCCTGGGCTCGAGTTGCCGAGGACTTCCCGGATGTTCGGCTGCTGGTGATTCACAACGGCCGCAAACCGTCTGTCGCGGGCCTGCGCCGTCTCATCCGCTTGCGAAAACTCAAGGAGCGTGTCCTTCTCCAGGCACCGCTTCCGCCACGCACGCTGTCTGCCATCTTGCCGGGCCTCGAGTTCTCCTGTGCCCCGCTGCGAGAGACGGCACGCAATGTGGTGCAGGGTTGCTGCCCGATCAAGATCGTGGAGTCCCTCGCAGCAGGGGTGCCGGTGCTGGGCGCGAATCTCAGGGTCGTTAGAGACCTCTATACCCACGAGCGGGAGGGCTTGTGGGTCGAGCCCGACGAGCCTCGAGCCTGGGCCAATGCCATCGCCCGCATGCTTGCCGCTCCCGGTCTCCGGCGCGTCATGTCAGGGGCTGCGCGGGCGCTCGCCCGGGATGCCTTCACACGGGGAGCGAGTTTTGCTAGATTGGACGCACTGTTCGAAAAGGCATGCAGTGGAGGGACGGTCTGGCCCGGGCCCTGAACGACCATCTGGTCGCCCGTGCGCCGGGTCGGCATGCAAGGAGGGGAGCCGTTGTGACACATTCGATTGATACCGGCACGTCGAACAGCGAGACGTCAGCCTCTCGATTGGACTTGAAGACCTTCAGCCCGGAGATCCAGGAGGCGATTCTGACCCGGAGCGTCCGCAAGAAGCAGAAGATTTCCAGATGGATCAGGTTTCTCAAGGAACTCGCCGATATCGACTGGCGGGCGGAAATCGTTCTCGGCCAGATCGTCCGGAGGATGATCTTGATCGGGTGTGTCTTGTTCATCACCGGCATGGTCGGCGTTCTCATGGTCCAGGAGTTTCTTCCCTGGGCCATCGTGGTGTTTACCGTCTCGCTCGGGTTCGGCGTGGTCTTCGGTATCAATTTGGTCAAGTTCTTGAAGTTGCGAAAGCTAGACGTCGCAAACGACTTTCGAGACCTCCTCCTGCCATTGCTCGAGGCCCTGGAAGAGGACGTCGATCCCGATCAGAGGGTCCGAATCGACCTGGATCTTCGTGGATTCAGGGGAAGGAAGGTCACGGAAACCCGAAAGCTCCCGCCCGGACGGTTCATTCGTCTCAGGCTGAGCACCAAGGTGGACCCCTGGCTTTCTCTCGATGCGCTCCTGGTCGATGGACTTCGGTTGGGGGTGCGCATAGAGAATCATCACCAGACGTTCAGACGGAAGTACCGTACCCGGAGGCGCAAGGTCAAGGTCAAGAATAAGTACAAGAAGCTGGTATTCGTTACCGTCTACTTGGCACCGAACACGGCATCCTTTGCGTTCGACGAGGATGGCGTCGACGTTTTGAGGGAGAGCAACAAGATCAAACTCAGGGAGAAGAAGGGTGCGCCCGTGTGTTTCCTGCGCCGCAAGTTCAAATTGGGAACCAGTCCGGCTCCCGTGGAAGAGACGATCGACAGTGAGGAGGTCATCCGGATGATCATGACGTTGTCGTCGCGCCTCATCCCCGTCCAGAAAAGGAGTTAGTCCATGCGCCTGGGAAAACATGTCGGCCCGTGTCGTGCAAAAAAGGGGCTCCTCTTCCTCCGGGACTGCGAAGCGCCCGCCTCTGCCCTCTGCACCCGTTGCGGCCGCACGATATGTCATGAACACACCGTCAAGCTGGCGGCTGGCCCCCTTTGTCCCGAGTGCGCCGCCCAGATGGATGATGGTCAGCGTGCCGCCACGAGTCCCGTGGTCATGCGTGCGGCGCGACGCCGCCGGTCCTATGCGTACCACGGCTACCTGCCCTACTACTATGGTCATCACCGATACTATTCGGACAGCGACTTCAGGACTTTCGATGGGCAGGAGGTGAGTGAATACGATGCGGAACAGGTTGCCCCGATGGGACCTGACGACTATGACGAAGACTTCATGGAAAGCTGAGGGCCGGAGACGGAAGCGTATCTGACCGCTGACGATTGGTCGTCAATATTCCCCACAGGTTTGGCCATGCACCCTTCCCGGCACATTCTCTGGATCACCGGCCGCTATCCTCCGCTGGGTGGCGGCATGTCGACGAGCTGCGAGCGGCAGGTCCGAGGCCTGCGTGCTCGAGGCCACCGGGTGGATGTGCTGGCCTTCGTTGTTCCTTCCAGCGAGCCGGGAATCGAGAGAATCCCGCGAGATGGCGGCACGGACTATCTCGTCAGCCGCGATGCCCGTCCAGGGCAGGCCGGGCAGTTGGCCTTCCGGACGGTGCTCGAGGCTCATCGAACCATCCCCTTCACCCATCTTGTGGGGTTCGGGGCCGGGTCACCCGGCTTCCTGGCGGTCACATTTGCAGCGTGGCTCGATCGCCCTTCCGTCGTGCTTGTCCGGGGAAACGATTTCGACCGGGATTGGTTCGAGCCCCGCCTGGGGTTTCTGGTGCGGGAAGCCCTTGCCAGGGCCAATGTGATCGGTGCGGTGTCTCCCGACGCGGTGAGCCGGATTCGGCGTCTGTTTCCCGGCAGCAAGGTGCGATTCACCCCCAATGCCGTCGATCCGGACGACTGGAATCTGCTCCCCGCCGACAGGCGGCGCCGGGACAAGGTGCGCACCAAACTCCTGCAGCCTTCTCCCGGAGCCGGCGCGGGCGAAGGCTGCGCAGATGCCGGCGGAACCCCTGGAGAGAACGCATCGGACCCGGGTTCGCGCCGAGGGGTTTCGCCCCGAATTATCGGGGTGTTCGGAGAGGTGAAGTACAAGAAGCGGCTGCCCCTCCTCCTGGGGGCCATTCGGGATTCTGGACGGTGCGACGAAATCGCGTTGCTCCTGGTCGGTCGTGTAGATGATGTCTCCCGTCAGCTCCTCGAGGACCCGGTTCTCGCTCCCCGCCACGAGCGGATCACGTTTGCGCCTCGCGACCAGCTCCCTGGGCTTTACGCGGCCTGTGACTTCATCGCGCTTCCGTCCCTGTACGAGGGCATGCCCAACGTGCTGCTGGAGGCTATGGCGGTGGGGCTGGTTCCCCTCGTATCGGACGCCGGGGCGATGGGGGAGGTGGTCGAAGACGGGGTCTCCGGCTTCGTTTTTGCGCCCGAGGATCGGGATGGGCTGGCGCGCACGCTGACCCGTGCGCTCGACCTCCCGCCGGAGCGTTACGCTGCCATGAGTCGGCGTGCCCGTGCCCGTGTCGAGGAGAGGTTTTCACCGGACCGGGAACTCGACATCCTCGAGGACCTCCTCGCCGGGATCGAGAGGACGCCGACCGCGGGGATGGATGTCTGATGGACCTCGCCGACCTCCTCCGCGACGAAGCCGACCTGGCCGAAGCAGCTCGGAATCTGCCGCGGGATCCCCTGCGCCCTTTTCCTATCCTGATGGCCAAGTTCAAGCTGACCTGGCGCTGCAACCTGCGCTGCAAGTCGTGTGTGTTGTGGCAACGTGCGATTGCCGATCCGGATCGTTCCTCCCTGTCCTCGGCCCAGGTGGCGCGCTCGCTCGACGTGCTGGTGGCGCAGGGTCTGCGCAAGGTGCATTTTTCCGGTGGCGAGGTCCTGCTCTACCCCGGTTTCCGAGAGGTCGTGCAACATGCTCGCCGCCACCGACTCCAGGTCAATTTCACCACGAACGGCACGCTGCTCGACAAGGCATGGATCCGGTTTGTCATCGAGATGCGGGTCCACGCCATCAGCCTGTCGATCGATGGCGGTTGTGCCCGGACCCACGACAAGATGCGGGGCCGGAAAGGTGCCTGGAAGCAGACGTGGAAGAACCTCGATCTTCTCCAGCGACAGGTTGCCCGCAAGGGTCGCGGTCCGGCGGTGGCCGTCAACACGCTCGTCACCCGGCAGAACATCGGCGAACTTGGTGCGTTGCACGATCGGCTCGTGGCGCACGGGGTAACCCGCTGGCGCCTGCTGCCCGTCGACAGCACATCGGGCAGCCTGAGACCCGGGGCCGAGCAGTGGCGCGACCTGGGCGAGCGTTGGGGCGCCTGGCGTCCCCTGCTCACCCGGATGCCCGTGCACTGGGATCCCCAGGCGATCACTCGGAGTGCAGCTCGAGCAGAAAAGGGGAGATACGGTGGGGACTTCTACGACCACCGGCCGTGCTTCGCCCCATGGTTCAGCCTCTTTGTCGATGCGAACGGAGCGGTATATCCGTGTTGTATGGGGAAACACCATCTGCCCCTGTACGGAAACCTGCACGAGGCGCCGCTCGAGAAACTCCTCGACGCGCCAGCACGCCGGGAGATACGATTGGCCATGGCGTCCGGGAGCCCCTTCGAAATATGCGCGAGTTGCGATGACTATCTCGAGGAGAACGCCGCCCTGGCTCGACACTGCGGGTTGGGTCCGGAGGGGCGCGCGTTGGCCGATCATGCGGGCGAACCAATCTGAAGGAGTCGTCATGACGGAACGAAACAGTCTCTTTTCTCCCCTGGCCGGCAAGGTCCGGCTCGTTGTCTTCCTGTTCCTGGGTGCCGGTCTGGCCGCCTGCTGTGATAAGCCTGCCCAGGATGCGCTCGGCCAGCCGCACGCGGTGTCCGGGACGTCGTCTGGAGAATCTGCTGCGGCCTCGGGGCGGCACGAGACACCTGTCGTTGCGCCGGATGCGCAGACTGGGAATGTGGGTGCGGTCGGGCGGGTTCGCGGCCAGAAGCAGGTCTCGCTCACGTACAACGGGGTGACGGGCACGATTCTTGCAGCCCAAGGCCACTGGCAGCTTCTGGCTGCCGGTACGCGCTACGGCCTGGTCCGGAGTGGCGATTGGCTCACGTGCAGGAAAGGGGACACGGACCTGGCGCGGGGGCGTCCCGGGCCCGACGGGGTGACCTTCGCCTCGGAGACGGGGCCGTTCCTCAAGATCAGGCTCAAACCGGATAAGGTCAAGGTTTACAAGACCGACGACGATCCTGCCCCGATCGCGTTCAAGGTCAAGCCGGAAAAGATCAAGGTGGTGCAGGGCGAAGAGGTGCTGGGGAAGGTGAAGTACTATCCGGACACCGGGAAGATGAAGGCGAAGGACGCCGCAGGCAACGAGGTGGTCCTGGTGCAGGGCATGGACCGGCTGAGCAGCGTGCCGGCGCCCTACCTGGCCGGGGAGCGGCTGACGGACGCTCAACGCTCCTGCCTGGCCTTGTATCTCATGAGCGTTGGAAGATGACGGATTGTGTGCCGTGCCCCGGCCCGATGATCTTGATTGTCGCACCCGGGGCCGGCCTGGGCCACCTCACACGTGCCTGTGCCATCAGTATCGAACTCGCCGCGCTGGGCCGGCCGCACCGGATCGTAACTCCGTCACCCCTTGCCGAAGGCATGGCACGCCTGACGGGCTGTCCCATCGACTTCATTCCTCGAGCACACTGGGGAACCGACCTCCCCGACTACTCCGCCGCTCTCGAACCCGGCCTGGTCGTCCTGGATACGTTTCCGTGGGGCATCGAGGGCGAGTGGCGCGGTTGCACCCGGTTTCGTTTCGCGCTCCTCGCCCGGCGCCTGCTCGTGCAACCCTACCTGCGGAAGATTGGCTCGAGCTGGATGGGCTCGAGCCCCCAGCTCTCGCGGGTCATGATTGCAGAACCTCTCTCGAGGGACCACTTCGAGGCGTTGGCCGGCTCCTGTCCGCGGAACGCTCGAAGGGCACAGATCGTTTCGCTATCGGCCCCCATCCGCTTCCCGCTGGCAAGCCCCCCCGGTCTTCTGCCGGCGAGCCCGGTCCTGTCGCATCCTCCGGGGGGGGCGGAGGTGGGTTCAGACGTTCCCTCTTGTCACTGGCCGGCCCAGATCGGGGGTGCACAGGCTGGCCAGGCGGTCTCGGGCATGGGGCGGGTATGGAAGCCGCCGGCCATTCCCGGGGGCCTACTCGACCGCCTGCACACAGAGCATATCACCCTGGTGGTCCACAGCGGCCCTCGCTCGGAGATCGATCAACTGTTGGAGATTGCACAGCGAGAAGCGGAGAAGCGTTCCATCGTTGTCATCACCCCGAGGCCGGATGAGCGGCTCGAGGTTCCGAGCTATGACTATTTCCCGGCCTCCCTCCTCTTTCCACTGGCTTTCAGGGTGGTGACGGGCGGCGGCTACAACAGCGTGGCGGAGCTGAGCGGGTGGCCTTGGAAGTGGGCCAGTCGCGGCTTTCCAAGGTACTTCGACGACCAGGCTGGACGGTTGAGACGAGCGTCGAGCGACCCGTGGTGGCATGGCCAATCGTGGCCGCCCCGCCAGCCGGGGAGAGCTGGGGACCTGGTTCACGCCCATCCGTCGCCAGGGGGGTGCCCGGCGTCGGGGGATGTCGGGGATGGATCGCACGAACGGCTGTGGAGTGCCGGTGCCTCACAGGCTGCACGGCAGCTCGTTGTGTGGGCGCGAACTGGAGAATGCCTCCGGTGACCACCCGGCGGGGGGCATTCACGACAGCCCTACTGCCCGCCCCGCTCGAGCGCCGCAACCTCCTCCGTCGTCAAGCCCGTCGTCCGGGCGATCGTGTCGACATCCATGAGATCCAGGAGTTTCCTTGCCAACGCCTTCCTCTCCTCCTTCCTCCCTATCTCCTTGCCCTTCTCCAGGCCGATCTCCTTGCCCTTCTCCAGGCCGATCTCCTTGCCCTTCTCCAAGCCGATCTCCAACCCCTCCAGCTTCCCTTCCAGCTTCCCCATCCCGTAGCTCGACTCCACCATCGAGGCCTGGTAGTGGAGGTTCTCGCAATACCGCTCGTAAGCTGCCCGCTCCTCCTTCGACAGCTTCAGCACATCGAGCCGCTCCTTGGCCTCCTTCAACCCCTTCGCCTCGAACTTGTCCTTGATCTCCTCGTGCTTCAGGAAGTAGATCCACTCGTCCAGCCCGTCCCGCACCGCGTCGTCGAACTGCTTCACCTTGATCAGGTAGTACTCGGGACACACCTCCGAAACCTTCTCCCGCCCGTAGAGCTGTTTTTGCTGAGGACTCAGTTCCAGTACGTCGTCATGGTGAAGACCCCGAAACGACGTCCCGCCCCGGTAGATGTAGTCCTTGCCCTTGCCCAGGTCGAAATAGAGGATGCTGACCGAAATCACCTTGGGGAGCTTGGAGTAGGGCGCTCCCTTCTCCATGTGCTCGACGACCGTCTTGGACGTCCCATGGACAATCCTCTGCAAGAAGTCGAACTCGGTCTCGTACTGGACCTCGATGATCACGATCTCGCCCTTGGAATTGCGGACCTTCAGGTCGACCCGGTTGTACTTGTGCCCCAGGTCGTCCTGGTTGCTTTCGCTGTCGAGGAGTTCCAGGACCTGGATGTCCTCGCGGAGGAGTTCGCTCAGGAACCCCTCGAGCACGGCGAAGTTGGCCTTGTCCCGCAGGATCTTCTTGATGGCCCAGTCGAAGCTGACGAGTTTTCTGCCTGGCATGGTGTCCTCCCGGGCTGGACGGCCCTATTTCTCGCCAGGACGAGCCGCTTTCCGGAACGCATGCCGCCCGGAATGGTTCGCCCTCGAGAGGCCTCATCCATTCGAATGATGCCATGGGAACGGTGATGCTGCAAGGATATCGACCATATCTGTCGGCGCTGAGAGCACCGAGGCGGTCACGGGAGGATAGTCCCTGGATCGCGGAACGTTGGGAGGTCCTGCTCCCGCACGGGTCTCGCTTGCACGGTACTTCCATTCCGGCTTATGCTGATAGAAAGGGCGATCTCCGCGAATGGCGTTGTCGTCAGCTCTTGGAGAATGTGGACACCGGGCGTTCTCTCGCATGGAACGTTCTTGGGCGCTGACCGGTCGCGTGAAGTCGAACCACACGATACCTGTTGCCGGGACTCGGTGTGACGGCCTTTGTCGACGTGCTCTTGTTTTGTCGCATGAACAAGGAGGTTTCGAAATGGGGTTCCGAAACACACCGCGATACACACGGGGCGCCGAACGACTTGAGGGACGTGGATGGGGCCGGTCGTGCCTGGTGTTCCCGGCGCTGGCGGTCGCCGGTACGATCGTGGCAGGTTGTCCCGAAACCGGAGACGACGACACCACGGCCAGCCCGACGCCGGTGTCCTCGAACGTCCAACCGGAAATCGAGGTGACTCCGGCGAGCATCGACTTCGGCGAGCAGGACCTCGCCACGACCGCTAACCAGACGCTTGACGTGGGCAACGCCGGGGGCGCCTCACTCACCCTGTTCGCCGTCGACCTGGTCGGCGACCAGGGGTCCGAGTCCTTCACCCTGGACCCGCTCGCGCTCCCCCTGACCCTCGAGCCGGGGGAGACGGTTTCCATCCTGGCCCACTTCACCCCCCTCGAGGCGGGTGCATTCGACGCGATCATCGAGATCACCTCCAACGACGAGAGCCAGCCGGTGGTGCAGGTCCCGTGTCACGGGGCCGGCGTGTTCCATCCGCCTCCCGACAGCGATGCAGACGGTTCTCCGGACGCCGAGGACTGTGCGCCGCTCGATCCGACGATATTTCCTGGCGCGGAGGAGACCTGCGACGGGGTGGACAATGATTGCGACGGAGACATCGACGAGGGATACCCTGACACGGACGGAGACGGCACCCTGGATTGCCTGGACCCCTGTCCCACCGATCCGGGCGAGGACTTGGATGACGACAGCTTTTGCGCGCCGTCCGACTGCGACGACGCCAATCCGTTCGTCAACCCGGGGCAGAGCGAGCTGTGCGACGGCGTGGACAACAACTGTGACGGTATCGTCGACGAAGGATTCGGCGACACCGACGGCGACGGGACCCTGGATTGCCTCGATCCCTGTCCCCTCGACCCGGACGACGATGCCGACGGTGATGGGTTTTGCGGCGACGAGGATCTCTGCCCGGCCGTGGCCGACGACCAGGCCGACACGGACGGGGACGGGGACGGGGATGCCTGCGATCCGTGCCCCCTCGACCCGGAAAACGACGCCGACGCGGACGGACATTGCGGTGACACGGACAACTGTCCCGGGGTCGCCAACCCGGACCAGGCGGATGTGGACGGCGACGACACGGGCGACGCCTGCGACAGCGAGACCTGCGACGGCGTGGACAACGACGGAGACGGTGAGATCGACGAGGGCTTCGAGGACGAGGACGCCGACGGCCTGGCCGATTGCGTCGACCCTTGCGCCGAGGATCCCCTCAACGATGCTGACGGTGACGGCTTCTGCACCAATGCGGACAATTGCCCGGAGGCGCCGAACCCGGACCAGATCGATGCCGACCACGATGGCGTCGGCGACGCCTGCGACGTCTGCCCCGACGATCCCCTCGACGACGCCGACGGGGACGGTCATTGCGCCGATGACGACGTGTGCCCCGACATCACGGACGACCAGAGCGACACCGACGGGGACGGTATCGGCGACGCCTGCGACCTCGAGACGTGCGACGGCGTGGACAACGACGGAGATGGTGAGATTGACGAGGGCTTCCCGGACCGCGACGCCGACGGTGCCCCCGACTGCACCGATCCGTGCCCGGACGACCCCGGGGACGACAGCGACCGCGACGGCCTGTGCGACTCCGGTGACAACTGCCCCGGCACACCCAACGCGACCCAAGTCGACGCCGACGGCGACGGCACGGGAGACGTGTGCGATTCCTGCCCATTCGATCCCAACGACGACATCGACGGCGACCTGTGGTGCGCCGATGTGGACAACTGCCCCTCGATCCCCAACCCCGACCAGGGCGACATCGACGGTGACGGCATCGGGGACGCCTGCGCCGAGGAGGTGTGTGACGGTCTGGACAACGACGCCGACGGCGTCGTCGATGAAGACTTCGACGACTCCGACCTGGATGGTGTGGCCGATTGCGTCGACCGCTGCCCGGACGACCCCGACAACGACGAAGATCAGGACGGGGTTTGTGGTGACCTGGACAACTGTCCGAGCACCCCCAACAGCAACCAGGCGGACATCGACGGCGACGGCACAGGGGACGCCTGCGACGCCGAGACCTGCGACGGCCTGGACAACGACGGAGACGGCCTGATCGACGAGGACTTCGACGATACCGACGGCGACAGCCAGGCCGACTGCGTCGACCCCTGCCCCCTCGATGCCACCAACGACCTGGACGGCGACGGGGCTTGCGAGAACATCGATACCTGCCCGGGCCTGCCCAACCCCGACCAACTCGACACCGACGGAGACGGCCACGGCGACCCCTGTGACCACTGCCCGGACGACCCCCTCGACGACGCCGACGACGACGGTCTCTGTGCCGGCGAAGACAACTGCCCCGGCCAGTACAACTCGAGCCAGCAGGACACCGATGGGGACGGCATCGGTGACGCCTGCGACGTCTGTCCCACCGACCCCCTCGACGACGCCGACGACGACGGCGTATGCGACTCCCTCGACAACTGCCTCGGCGTGGCCAACCCGTACCAGGAGGACTTCGACCACGACGGTATCGGGAACCCCTGCGACGTCGAGGAGTGCGATGGAATCGACAACGACGGCAACGGGCAGACCGATGAAGGCTTCTCGGACTTCGACGAGGACGGTATCGCCGACTGCGTGGACACCTGTCCGCTCTACGTCAATCCCGCCTTCTGGTTCGAACCCTCCCCGACGCCTTCTCCGGCGACCCCTACACCCGAGACCCCGGCGTCCACTCCGGACGGTGGGGGAACCGCAACCCCGACGTCGACACCGGATGCCACTCCGAGTGTCACTCCGGACCCAGGACGTACACCGACCCCGGAGGTCCCGACGGCGACCCCGGCCCCCGCGCTCGAGACCGGCGACCTGGACGCCCCCTTCAGTACGATCCAGGCCGCCATCGACGCCACGGACGACACCTGTTCCGAGATCTGGGTGTTCCCCGGAACATACGACGAGCACATCGACTTCCTCGACCGCGACGTGCGACTCGTCGGTATCGAAGGCGCCGATGCCACCGTCATCGATGGCAGCCTCGAGGACGGGCCCGCCATTACCATCGCGGGGAACCAAAGCGACGCCTCGGGCGTCATCGGCTTCACCGTGACCGGCGGGTCGGGAAGCACGGATGGGCAAGGCGCGTGGAACGTTACGAATGCGAGGGCAGTCGGCGGCGGCATCCTCGTTGTCGAGAGCGACCCCCTCATCCAGGACAACGTCGTCACCGGCAACCATGTCTCCGGCAAGGGGGGAGGTATCTACTTCTTCCGTTCCCACTCCCAGGTGCTCGGCAACCTCTTCACCCACAACATCGCCTCCGATACCGACAACGGCGGCGGAGGCGTCTACTCCTACGACAGTACATTGCTCGTGAAGAACAATACCTTCCTCTACAATTCGGCCGACGGCAGCAGCGGCGACGGGGGCGGGTTTTGCCTCGACCTCAGTGCGGACCGGATAACCGCCAACCTCTTCGCCTACAACGCCGCCACCAACAACGGGGCCGGGGTCAGGCTCAACGCCTACGCAACCGCGGTATTCGACAACAACCTGGTGTCCAACAACTTCGGGCACGGCGTGATGGCGTCCCATTCCAATTCATCGGTCATCCTGAACAACACGATTGTAGGCAACACCGTCGGGATCTACGTGTTCATCTGCTGCGGTTCGACCTATGCCATCCCAACCCTGGCGAACAACACCGTGGCGTGGAACGAATGGGGCGTGTATGACAACGCGGGTATCCCGTTCACCATCATGTTCAACAACATCTTCGGCAACTCGAGCGGGAACTACGGCGGATACTTGAACGACTACACCGGGGTCGCCGGGAACATCTCCATCGACCCGTTGCTGGTCTCCTACACGCCGGACGGCGTCATGGAGAACGACGACCTGCACATCAACGAGGGGAGTCCCAATGTCGATGCGGGTGCCGATGTCCGGATCTACGGGATCCACGAGGACTACGACGGCAACCCCCGGCCTGTGGATGGGCGGGGAGACGGTGTCGCCCAGTTCGATATCGGGGCTTACGAACTCCAGTAGCCAATCCTGAACCCCCTTCGGATTCTGGCGGTTCTGCCCGGCACGTGCGCGCTGCAACCCCCCGAACGGACCGTCGGCGCGGAGCCGGATGCCTTGAGCCCCGCTGCCATCCGTGGTATGCATCGGACACTGCTACAGGTGCGAATGGCAGACACGTGACGCTGGGGTGCGTCCGGGTTGCGCGGGACCGATGTCGTGACACGCGAGGAGGACTGGACAGGATGCGGATCTTGAAACGGCTGCTGATGTTGTGGGTTCTGGTCACATCGACTCTCCTGGTATCCACGCAGGCTCGAGCTGCGACGCGCACGGTCGGCAGTTCCGGCGCGGATTTCACCACTATCCAGGCGGCGATCGACGCCTCCAAGAACCGGGACACGATCCTCGTGGCCCCCGGGATCTACGTGGAAGATGTCAACTTCAACGGAAAGACCCTGACCCTCAGGTCGACGGGTGGGGCATCGGTCACCACCATCAAGGGGAGTTCCTACGCCATCCGGATCATCAACGGGGAGACCTCGGAGACGATCATCCAGGGATTCAGCATCACGAGTTCCTCCTATGGGATCTATGCGTCCGCATCAGATCCGCAAGTCCTCGAGTGCATCATCTCCTCGGGTAGCGGGAGCTACGGCGTCTACGCTACGAATGGAGCCGTCCTGGTATTCCAGGACACATCCTTTCAGAACAATCGGACAAGCTATACATTCTATGCCGACAAGAGTTCGAACCTCACCATCGACGGATGCAACTTCACCAACAACGTCTCGGCCCATGGCGGTGGACTCTATCTCACGTCAGGAGCATCGGCGACGATCACCAACACGACCTTCTCGAACAACCAGGCCAGCTCGGGCTACGGCGGCGCCATCTACACCGGTGGGGCCGGCGCGCTGTTCGTGAACGGCTGCACGTTCAGCCGGAATGAGGGAACGCACGGCGGCGCCATCTGGCTCGAGACCGGTACGAATCGAGCCATCGTCCGGAATTCGGAGTTCTACGCCAATACCGCCGGGTATGGTGGCGCCATCTACGCGAATGGACCCAAACAAGTATATTTTGCCGATAATCTGTTCGTGGAAAACATGGCCTCCACGCAGGGCGGCGCGTTCTACCTGGCCTCGGGGACCTACCTGGCCCTCATCAACAACACCATTGTGGGCAGCGACGCTCCGGCCGGGGGAGGACTCTATTTCTACGGATCGACCGGTGCCTTGCTGTTGCAGAACATCATTGTCGGGTCGACCAACGGCCACGGGGTCTACGCCTACAACAGCAGCGCGCGTATCCTGGCCTGGTACAACGACGTGTACGACAACTTCAAGGGGGACTGGGGCAACATGGACGACCCCACCGGGCTTCGTGGCAACCTTTCTGCCGACCCGGGGTTCGTGGCCTACGAGAACGACGACGACTTCTCCAACGACGACCTGTCCCTGGCGAGCGACAGTCCTCTCATCGACGCGGGGTCTCCCAACTTCCTCGACGCCGACGGGACACCGGCGGACCTGGGCCGGGGCGGCGGGGACGATGAAGCGTTCGGCACGGACGCCGACCGGCTGGTGTCACCGCTCAAGGACGACGGCTATCGTGACATCAACACGGCCGTCGGGGACAGCCGGAACGGCGAGACCATCGAGGTCTATCCCGGGCTGTACTACGGCGACATATCCTTTTCGGGCAAGGGCGTCACCATCGCGTCGGCGTTCGGCCCGGAAACCGTGTTCATCGTCGGCACCTCCTACGGTGTCTACTATGCGAACTCGGAGACGGACCTGTCTGTGCTCGACGGGTTGTCGATTACCAGTATCAGTACCTACGGGATGTACGGAACCGGGGTCAGCCCGACGATCCGAAACTGCCACATTCGGTACTGTGCGAGTTCCTACGGTGTCTACTTCACCAACTCCTCCCCGGCGTTCACGAACGTTCGTTGGGAAGATAACACCGTGAGCTACAATGCCTATTTCGATTCGGGCGCCAGCCCCACGTTCAACGGCTGCGCGTTTGTCGGTAACCGTTCCAACTACGGAGGCGGCCTGTACGTTGCAAGTGGGACATCGGCCACGGTTCGTGGCTGCGTGTTCGAGGACAATACAGTCTCTTCCACATCCTACTCGGGCGGCGGCATCTACATGAACGGCAGTTGGCTCGAGGTGTACGACTCGAGGTTCACGCGCAACTGGGCGGGGTATGGCGGTGCGATTGCCGTGGACACGCGTTCCGGGCGAGTCGTGGTTCGCGACTCCCAATTCGAGGCCAACGCTTCCCCATACGGCGGGGCGCTCTACCTCAACGGACCAGGGCAAGGCCATTTCACGGACAATGTTTTCGTCGAGAACGAGGCGACCACCTATGGTGGGGCGGTCTACCTCAACCAGTACGCCCGAACGGCGTTCATCAACAACACGTTCGTGGGCAACGCCGCTCCGCACGGGGGACACATCTACGCCTACTCCAACTCGGACACCCTGCTGCTCCAGAACATCTTCGCCTTCACCGAGATGGGGGAGGCCGTCAATACCAACAACTCTTCCGCCCGCATCCTCTCGTGGTACAACGACTACTACGAGAACTACCACGGGAATTTCGGTGGTAGCGCCGAGGACGTCATCGGCGTCCGGGGGAACATCGAGGCCGATCCTCTCTTCACCGAGTATTCCTACGATGGAGATTACTCGAACGACGATTTTTCGTTGCTCGGAGACAGCCCCTGCATCGACGCGGGGTCCGCCACGTTCGTGGACACCGACGGCACGCCGGCCGACCTGGGCGCCGGGGGCGGCGACGACGACCGGATCGTCGAAGGCGCTGACATCAGCGTCTCTCCCCTCGAGGGCGCCGACTACCACAACCTGCAGACCGCGATCTCGGAGTCGACGACTCGAGACCTGATCCACGTCTATCCCGGTATCTACTACGGGGACATCGACTACGGCGGCAAGGACCTGCATGTGCTAGGCGTCTACGGTCCTGAAGCCACAATGCTGGTAGGGACCTCCTACGGCCCGACCTTCAAGAACACCGAGACCGACGCCGCCATCCTCGAGGCCGTGACGGTGATGACGAAAGGTTCTTATGGAATGTACACCTACGGCACCTCGCCGACCATCAAGCGGTGTCATTTCCGGTATGCCTCGAGTTCCTACGCCGCCTATCACCACGGCGGGTCTCCAACCTACATCGGTGTGCGATTCGAGGACAACGCCACCTCCTACGGTACCTATTTCGACGGCGGCTCCACGCCCAACATCTCCTCGTCCGTCTGGGAAAACAACACTGCCACGCACGGCGGGGGGATCTACCTGACCAGCGCAGGGGAAACGGTGGTGAGCGGCTGCACGTTCAACAACAATCGCGCCTCGAGCGGCTATGGTGGCGGCATCTATGCCACGAGCACGCCGCTCTTCGTGAGTGATTCCACCTTTACGAACAACACTGCCACGCACGGTGGGGGGGTCTACGTTCAGACCGGGTCCTACACGGCGGCGTTCAGGGATACCACCTTCTTCGACAACCAGGCCACTTACGGGGGCGCGGTGTTCATCGCGGCCGGCCATACCCACTTCGCCGACGTGGCCATCATCGAAAACGGGGCGACGCAGGGCGGGGGCGTCCACGTGACGTCGAACGCCAGGGCGGCGTTCATCAATTGCAACATCGTCGGGAATACGGGCAGCCTGGGCGGCGGATTCTACATCTACAACAATTCGAACACCCTGATCAGCAATTCCATCATTGCCTATTCCCTGGATGGGAGCGGTATCTACACGAACCATGTTTCGGCCCGGGTCCAGATCACCTATTCCGACGTCTACGACAACGCCGACGGGGAGTACACGGGGTCGATCCCGGACCGGAGCCTCCAGAACGGCAACCTCAACGTGGACCCGGGGTTCGTCGCCTATTCTCGAGACGGCAACCTGGCCAACGACGACTTCGCGCTGAGTTCCACGAGCCTTCTCATCGACCACGGTGTGCCGACTTTCCCGGACGCGGACGGTTCCCCTTCGGATATCGGTGTTGGGGGCGGCGACGACGACAGGCAGGCCGATGGCTACGACACCTATGTGTCGCCGTTCAGGGGCAGTCCCTATCACTCCATCGCCGCCGCGGTCTCCGCGGCAGGACAAGGCGATCGGATCGCCGTCTATCCCGGCCTGTACTACGGTGACGTGGACCCGAATTCCCGCACCGTCCACCTGACCGGCGTCTACGGGCAACCACTGACCGTCATGGCCACCGCGTCCAGTGGCCTCATCCTCGACCAGGGCGAAGGGAGCGCTTCGGATCCCATGACCGTCACAGGCATCTCGATCACCGGTAACGGCACTTATGCGGTGTATGTCTCGAGCGGGCACTTGAACCTGGTCGACTCCGCGGTACGCTTCTGCACGAGTTCCTATGCCATCTACGTCACCGGTTCCACCGTGGATCTTACCCGGACCATCGTCGAGGAGAATGCCAACAGTTACCCTGTCTACTACACATCCGGGGCGAAGGGGACCATAAGCGCCTCCACGTTCCGGGACAACAGCGCCTCCTACGGTGGCGCGCTCTACATCGTATCCAGTTCCGACCTGACCATCGGGGACAGCCACTTCTCGCACAACACCAGCAGCCACTACGGCGGGGCCATCTATATGTCGGGCTCGGAACTGGCACTGTCGGGCACGGTCTTCTACGCCAACTCCGGGACCCATGGCGGCGCCTTGTACCACGATTCAGGGTCCATCCTGAGCATGGCAGGCTGCCTCCTGGTCGACAACAGCGCCACCTACGGCGGGGCCTATTTCGCGTCGGGCGGTCAGGCTGGTCTCAACAACAACATCTTGCAGGGCAACGCCGCCACCAGCGACGGTGGCGCGATGTACCTCTCGAGCGGCGAGACGGACCACATCCTCAACAACAACTTCCTCGAGAACCACTCCGGTGGAAAGGGCGGAGGCATCTACGCCTATGGAAACGCGGTCATGCAGTTCGTGAACAACATCGTGGCATGGCAGCAAAACGGTGAAGGGGTCTATGTCGAGAGCAGTGTGACCTGGGATGTGCGCCACGACAATTTCTACGACAACTATGACGGCGACATGGCCGGTCCGGGGTCGGCGTCCCTCGACGGGTCCAACCTGTTCGTCGATCCCGAGTTCGTCAGCTACACCGAGAACGGCGACTCCTTCGACGACGATGAGCACCTCGCCGACGGCAGCCCGATGATCGACGCTGGTGATCCCTCGATCCTGGACGCCGACGGATCCACTTCCGATATCGGTGCCTACGGCGGCTCAGGCGGGCCCGTGATCGATCGGGACGGTGATGGATACACCGATATCACGGGAGATTGCGACGATTCCAACCCCAACACCTACCCGGGCGCCATCGAACTCCGCGACGGAGAAGACAACGATTGCAACGGTATCGTGGATGACCCGTTCTCCGACAAGGACGGCGACGGGTTCGACCCCACCTCAGGTGATTGCGACGACACCGACCCTTACATCAATCCCGACATGGTCGAGAAATGCGACGGCATCGATCAGAACTGCAACAACGAGATCGACGAAGGCGCCATGAACGTCTACTACCTGGACAACGACGGGGACGGCTACGGAAGCCCCTCCTACCAGGTGGAGAGCTGCTCCCAGCCCACCGGCTACTCGAGCAACGACGCCGATTGCGATGACACCAACGCCGACGTGAAACCCTCTGCCGCCGAGACCTGCGACGGGGTCGACAACAACTGCAACGGCCAGGTGGACGAAGGCCTCGCATCCTCCTGGTTCGTCGACGCCGACGGCGACGGCTTCGGCGACTCCCAACTCACCCAGCAGGGGTGCACGCAGCCCGACGGGACCTCGGAGGTCGGAGGAGACTGCGACGAGACCGACCCCAACGTCAATCCAGGCGCACCGGAGACATGCAACGGCATCGACGATGACTGCGACGGCGTCGTGGACGAAGGGTCGGCTTCCACCTACTATGCCGACGCCGATGGCGATGGCTACGGCGATCCGGACCGCACGAAGCTGTCCTGTGACACGCCGTCCGGCTACGTCGAGACCGCCGGCGACTGTAACGACGCGGTATCCGACATCCACCCCGGTGCAGAAGAGGCCTGCGACGACATCGACAACGATTGCGACGGCGCCGTGGACGAAGGGCTCGCTTCCACCTACTACCAGGACGCCGACCAGGACGGCTACGGCAACAACAGCGTCACCCAGGTGGCCTGTTCGGCGCCCAGCGGCTACACGGCCACACCCAACGACTGCGACGATACTCGAGGCGATATCAACCCGGACGCCACCGAGGTCTGCGACGACGTCGACAATGATTGCGACAGCGTCGTGGATGAGAACCTGGCCCAGACCTACTACAAGGACGTGGACAGCGATGGCTACGGTGACCCCTCAAGCCCCAACTCGGCATGCGAACCGCCGGCCAGCCACGTCCTCGACGACTCCGACTGCGACGACCTCGACGCGAACGTCCACCCCGGGGCCACCGAGACCTGCAACGACATCGACGACGATTGCGACGGCTCCGTCGACGAAGGCCTCGAGATGGTCACCTACTACCAGGACGACGACGGAGACGGTTTCGGCCAGACCGACGCCACCGAGACCACTTGCGGCGGCTTGCCGGCCGGCTATTCGGAAACCCCGGGCGACTGCGACGACACACGCACTTCCGTCAACCCGGAGGCCGAGGAGGTCTGCGACGGCCGCGACAACGACTGCGACGACGCCTCCGACGAGGGCTTCGACATGGACGGCGACGGCTCGCTCACCTGCTCCGTCGAAGGGCTCGCCCCGGACTGCGACGACAGCGACCGGGAGGTCTACCCGGGCGCCATCGAGTACTGCGACGGCAAGGACAACGATTGCGACGGCGCGGTCGACGAAACCACCGACGAGGATGGGGACGGTTCCACCGGCTGCGACGACCCGCCCGACTGCGACGACACCAACGCCACCGTGTTCCCCGGCGCAACCGAACTCTGCGATGGCCTCGACAACGATTGCGACGGCGAGGTCGACGAGGGCTTCGACATGGACGGGGACGGGTTCTTCACCTGCGACGTGAACGATATCCCCGCCGACTGCGACGACGGGAACCCGGACAACTTCCCCGGCGCCCCCGAGTCGTGCGACGGCGTCGACAACGACTGCGACGGCGAGATCGACGAAGGCGTTCAGCGAACCTATTGCCAGGACGCCGACGGAGATGGCTACGGTGACCCCGCAACCGCCACACCGGCCTGCTCCGCCCCGGACGGCATGACCCTCAACTGCACCGACATCGACGACAACCACGGGAGCGTCTTCCCCGGTGCGCCCGAAGCCCCGGACGGCCTCGACAACGACGGAGACGGCCTCGTCGACGAAGGGACCGAATACTACGACGACGATGGTGATGGGTACAACGAACTCGAGGGCGACTGCGACGACAGCAACGCCAACGTCCACCCGGACGCGGACGAGATCGAGGACGGCCTGGACAACGACTGCGACGGCGACGTCGACGAAGACGTGGACACCACCGACAACGACGGAGACGGCTACTCCGAAATCGACGGAGACTGCGACGACGCCAACCCCGATGTCAACCCCGGCGCGACCGAAGTCGCCGACGGCGCCGACAACGATTGCGACGGCCACATCGACGAGGGTACCGATGCCGTGGACGACGACGGCGACGGCTACACCGAAACCGATGGCGACTGCAACGACTCCAACCCCTACATCTATCCGGACGCACCCGAGTTCATGGACGGAGAGGACAACGACTGCGACGGTGAGGTCGACGAGGGCATCGACGACACCGACGACGACGGCGACGGCTATTCCGAGGCCGACGGCGACCCGGACGACACCAACCCCAACACCTATCCCGGCGCCGAGGAGATCCCCGACGGCGTCGACAACGACGGGGACGGCTTGATCGACGAAGGCACCAGTGCCGGCGACGATGATGGAGACGGCTACTCAGAGGAACGCGGGGACTGCGACGACTCCAACCCCTATGTCCATCCCGGGGCCACCGAGTACCCAGACAACGATGTCGATGACAACTGCAACGGCCTCGTGGACGAAACCGGTGAAGGCGGCCTCGAGCCCGACGCCCAACTCTCCGCCTCGGCCATCTCCTTCGGGGAGGTCCCGGTCGGCTCCATGAAGAATTGCTCCGTCACCCTCGCCAACCAGGGAACCGATACCCTGGCGGTCATCAGCGTCAACGTGACCGACACTTCGGGCGTGTTCCAGGTCCTCTCCAGCGGGGGTATCCTGATCCCGGTCGGCGGCAACTACACCCTGTGGTTCGTCTTCGCGCCCGACGCGGTTGGCGCTGCCACCACCACCGCCACCGTCGAGACGGACGACCCGGACAGCCCGGCGTTGACCATCGACCTCGAGGGCACCGGGACGGAGCCCGTCGAAGTGATCGAGACCCCTGGACCCACGATCACGCCGCTGCCCTTCGAGACACCCACGCCCATCATTGGCGATGACGACGCAACAGGTGATGATGACGCGACCAGTGGCGACGACGATTCGCCGTCGGACCAGCCCCCGCCCGATGACAACGTGAGTCCAACGCCCGCGCCAGGAGACGACACGGACGGGTGTACGTGCAACAGCGATTCGTCCCGATCTGACGTGCCCCTGGGCACCCTGTTCTGGGCGTTCTCGGGCGTGGGCTTGATCTTGACCCGCCGCCGGCTCCGCGGCTGATTCCTTCCAGGCACGCTCCCCCCGGGCACGCATGCCCAGGCCCCTCTGCACGGACCAACCCGCGACGGGCAACGAAAACTCGTGTCCTCAAAACGTCTGTGAATACGAGCACGAGTAGGGAGAGGGGGACGAGCACGAGTAGGGGAAGGGGGACGAGCACGAGCACGAGCATGAGTAGGGGGAGGGGGACGAGCACGAGCACGAGTACGAGCACGAGCACGAGCACGAGTAGGGGGAGAGGGACGAGCACGAGTACGAGCACGAGTACGAGCATGAGTAGGGGAAGGGGGACGAGCATGAGTAGGGGGAGGGGGACGAGCACGAGCACGAGTACGAGCATGAGTACGAGCACGAGCACGAGCACGAGTAGGGGGAGGGGGACGAGCACGAGCACGAGTACGAGCACGAGCACGAGCACGAGTAGGGGGAGGGGGACGAGCACGAGCACGAGTACGAGCACGAGCACGAGTATGAGTAGGGGGACGAGCACGAGTACGAGCATGAGTAGGGGGAGGGGGACGAGCGGCTGGCCTGCGGCCTGCACAGCGGAACACATGGCAAGGGCCCGCCCCCATGGCGGTGCTGGAGGACGGCCACTTTCGATGGTAGAATGTGATCATCAACAGCCCAGGAGCAGGCGTGGGCAACGCAGATGTGGAGGCAGAATGATACGCTACGCAAGCCGCCTTCGGTCGTGGACCATGATCCTGAGCGTCATCCTTGTCGCCTGTCCCGACGCCAGTACAGACGACGACTCGAGCCATTCCGTCGTGCCTTCCCCGGAGGGAGAGACCCCCACCGAGGTTCCGGTCACACCGGTGGTCGAACTGACGCCTGTGACCACGCCGGGGACCACGGCGATGCCCACGCCAACATCGACGCCCGCCCCCACCCCTCCGGTGACGCCTACCCCCCCCTTGGACAGCGACCACGACGGCTACAGCGTCCAGGATGGGGACTGCGACGACAACAACCCTGCCGCCTACCCCGGGGCAGAGGAGATCCCCTACGATGGCATCGACCAGGACTGTGATGGGCTGGAAATCACCGACGCAGACCACGATGGATTCGACGTGGACGTGGACTGCGACGACACGGCTCCCGACGTCCACCCCAACGCGAATGAGACATGCGACGGGCGTGACGAGGATTGTGACGGCACCGCGGACGACAACGCTGTCGATGCGCCCACCTGGTACGGGGACCGGGACGGCGACGGCCATGGCAACCCGGTCGAGGCGACGACCTCCTGCACCCAGCCCGAGGGATTTGTCGCGGACAACGCCGACTGCAACGACGCCGACGACCGCTACCACCCCGGCGCGACCGAGGACGACTGCACCGACCCGAACGACTACAATTGCGACGGGAGCGTGTCCTACGAAGATGCGGACGGCGACGGCTATCCCGCCTGCAACGACTGCGACGACAACAACGGGGCCGTACACGCGGGGCAGAACGAGGTCTGCAACGGCCTCGACGACGACTGCGACGGCCAGGTCGATGGCTCCGACGCATTCGGCGCTCAACCCGTCTACGCCGACGTGGACGGGGACGGCTACGGTAACCTCGAGGACTTGCAGATGGCCTGCTCGCCCCCCGAAGGCTACGTGGCCGACGGGACCGACTGCGACGACACCAACGCCGGCGTCCATCCGGGCGCCGCTGAGACCTGCAACGGCGTGGATGACGATTGCAACGGGAAACTCGACGACGACCCGGTCGACGCGCCCACCTGGTACGTTGATGGGGACGCAGACGGCTTTGGCAACGACACGTTCTCGTCCACTGCCTGCGACGCCCCGCCCGGCTACGTCGCCGAAGCCACCGATTGCAACGACCTGGACCCTGGTTCCTACCCTGGCGCCACGGAACGCTGCGATGGATTGGACAATGACTGCAACGGCGTCGCGGACGACAGCGCCGCCGACTGGCCCACCTGGTACATCGACGCCGACGGGGACGGCCACGGCGGGGATACCGGCACGGTCGAGGCCTGCGAACAGCCCCCGGGCTACGCTGTCACCCCAGACGACTGCGACGACACCAACCCATCAGTTGCTCCCGGGGCCCCGGAGGTGTGCAACGACGTCGATGATGACTGTGACGGCGAGGCCGATGAAGATCCAACCGATGCGCCGACCTGGTATGCCGACGACGATCAGGATCAGTACGGCGACCCCGACACAACCAAGATCGCTTGCGACATGCCGGCCGGCTACCAGGCGAACGGCGACGACTGCGACGACACCCGGGCCTCGGTCTTTCCAGGAGCACTCGAGGCATGCAACGGCCTCGACGACAACTGCGACGGAACCATCGACGAGGATGCCGCAGACGCTCCAACATGGTACGCCGACAACGACAATGACGGCTTCGGCCTGACCGGCGACACCCTCGATGCCTGCCTCCTTCCGGACGGCTACGCCCAAGCCGATGGTGATTGCGACGACGACGATCCCGCCATCTATCCGGGTGCGGAGGAACTCTGCGACGGAGCAGACAACGACTGCGACGGCGAGGTCGACGCCGGCCTCCTGGGCGACGACCCCCTGTGCGCAGGCTCGAGCTGTGCATCCATTCTTGCCGCACGGCCAGACGCAACCGACGGCCTCTACTGGCTCGATCCCGAGACCGACGGCGCCCCGGTGGCCTACCTCTGTGACATGGTGACCGACGGAGGAGGCTGGACCCGGGTCGCTCGCTGGGACCGGGAGAACGACGGCGATACCCTGGCGGACTTCGAGACGCTGATGACCCTGCAGTACAACAACATGAGTGAGTGGATCGAGGGCACCTCGTACATCCAGTGGTCGGACATGAACTCGAACGCGGATGTCATGGCCTACGCGCGCCCGATCGAGGTCCCAAACGGCGGAGAAACCCGCCTCATACTGCACTACTACGGCTATTCCATGGAAGAATCGGCGACGTTCTTCTACATCCAGTCCGGAGATCAGCCCACCAATATCGTCTGCAATAACTATATCAACTCGGCAGGGTACAGCAGTCTCGAGTTGTCCTACCTGCCTGGATACACGTGCCCCAACCAGAGCGCCGGCAACCTGAACTGGAACGCAACCTGGACCACCCCCGCCGCCACCCAGATCGATACCTTCCACATTCGTTCGTTTCACTGGGACGGCAGTCACGGAGACTATTCACAGCTCTACCGATTCGAGCTTTGGGTCCGCTAGCGGTTTCGTCGTACCACGTCCGCGGCGAGCGTGGTTGCCTTCCCGTCGCGCTTCTTCAGGCCGTGAAGCCTGTCCGCAGCCAGCAACCCGTCCCCGCTGCCCACCCTCGAACGATGCATGACGGCCGGTCGTCCGCCCGGGCGTCCGTCGACACCGTCCAATCAGGTTCCCACGCCGCCCGCGGTCATGACCGCGGGCTCCCCGTGTCTTGGGATGCGCGCCGTCCAAGGTGAGACGATACGCTCTCCTTGGCGCCCTTGGGCTCGCGAGGGGCAACAGGGTGCACCTACAGGAGATTCTGAGGATCGATGTCGATGGCCAGCCGCACGTCCATGCGCCCGGGCCGCTGCTCCATGTCTTCGAGGAAACGTGAGACCATCGTGTGCAGTGCTCGTGGCGTGCCAGCCTTGACCAGGACCTGCCAGCGGTACCACTGTTTCAGCCTGCCCAGCGCCGCAGGTGCTGGTCCGAGGACGAGCAGTCTGTGTGACGGCAGACCGGCGCAAGTCCGCCGCAAGACGCCGGCCACGTCGCCGGCGAATCCAGCGGCGATGGCCTCTTCCTTTGCCGAGACCTGGAAGAGGGCCAGGCGCGAATAGGGTGGATAACTGTAGGCTTTCCGGACGCGCATCTCGCGGCGGTAAAAGCCGTCGAAGTCGTGCTGGGCCGCCAATTGAACGGTGGGATGGTTGGGCGCGTGGGTCTGAACCAGGACCTTGCCGGGCCGCGCACCTCTGCCGGCTCGGCCAGACACCTGGGTGATGAGCTGGAACGTCCTTTCCGCCGCCCTGAAGTCAGGGAGATTCAGCGCGTAGTCCGCCTGGAGTATCCCCACCAGCGTGACACCGGGGAAGTCGTGCCCCTTCACCACCATCTGTGTTCCCACCAGGATCTGAAGTTCCCGCCTGCGGAATGCGTCCAGGATACGGATATGGGCACCGCGGCTGGCAGTCGTGTCCCGGTCCAGTCGCCCGACCGGTGTGCCGGGGAAAAAGTCCTCCAGAACGCGCTCGAGCCGCTCCGTGCCGTGGCCGAGCAGCGTCAGTCCGGGATGACCGCAATGGGGGCACTGCTTTCCGAGCGGCACCGTCAGGCCGCAGTAGTGACACAGCAGCACGTTGCGCCGGCGATGATAGGTCAGCGATACGTCGCACCGCGTGCACCGAAACGAACCACCACACCGGGTGCACAGGACGAACGGAGCGAATCCCCTTCGATTGAGCAACAATATCGCTTGCTCCCCGGCCTCGATCGTGGCGCGCAAGGCCTGCTCGAGCGGCGCGGATATCTCCGAGTCGTCCCTGGCCGGGCGGTTCTCCGGGCGCCTCATGTCGATGATCCGGACTTCCGGCATCGGACGTTGGAGGACTCGAGAAGTGAGCTGGATCGCCGCGAACCTCCCACGCCTGGCGTTGGTCATGGTCTCGAGGGATGGGGTGGCCGAGCCGAGGACCACGAGGCCCCGGGCGAGCTTCCCCCTGACGATGGCCAGGTCCCTGGCGTTGTAGCGCAGGCCGAATTCCTGCTTGAACGAGGCGTCGTGTTCTTCGTCCACGATGATCAGTCCCGGGTCCGGCAGTGGAGCGAATACCGCGGAGCGCGCGCCGATCGCCACCGTTGCCCGGGATCGGGCCAGCCGCCGCCACGCATCGAACCTCGCCCCCGCGCTCATGCCACTGTGCAAGCAGGCGATACGGTCGCCGAAACGGGCGCGAAACCGGCCGACGAGTTGGGGGGTCAGCGCGATCTCGGGAACCAGCACGAGCGCGCCACGGCCCTTCTTGAGCATCGCATCGACCGCTCGGAGGTACACCTCGGTCTTCCCGCTCCCGGTTACGCCATGGAGGAGCAGCGGGGAAAGGTTCCCGGTCTCGAGCGCCTGGTGCAGCGCTTGTAGCGCCTGCGACTGTTCCCCGGTCAATGTGAGCATTTCATCCTGGACCGCGAACGCGCGCGGCGCCTCGCGCCAGACCTCCCGCGTTGCCACCTCGACCAACCCGCGGGCCTCGAGCCGTTTCAGGGCGGTGGTCAACGACCCGGTACGATGGCCTCGAGCCGCCATGGCTTCTTTGAGAGAGGGGAGATCGGTCTCTCCCATCACGGACAGGATCTCGATGATTGCTTGCTGTATCTCACCTTTGACATCGCGCGGAGACACGGGCATGCCTGGCCGGTAGACCTGTTCGTGCTTCGCACGGGTCCGCCGCTGGACGATCTCGTGGCGCATGACCACCCACCCTCGGTCCTCGGCCTGTTTGAGCAACGCCAGCGGGCGGGCCACCTCGAGGCCCTCGACCGCCTTGGTCCACCTCTGTGCACGCCTGGAGCAGACGCGCTCGAGCAACCGGCGGATCTCGTCGCCGGGATCATCGATGCGTGCAAGGTGAGACTTGCCTTCCGGCGTCAGTGCCACGGTCAGGCTGCTCTGGACGAGGATACCCGGAGGAAGCGCGGTCCGGATGACCTCCCCGAGCGGATGGTGGTAGTACTCGGCCGTCCATTCGAAGAACGGGATCAGGGACGGGGAGAACAGGGGGGTCGGGGTCAGGAGCTGCTTGACGGGCTTCACCCGCTCCTTCGGGACGGGGCAATCCTCGGTCAGACCGATAACCACTCCGCTCACCACCCGCGGGCCGAACGGGATGAGAACGGCATGGCCGATCTCGAGGTGCCCCGCAAGCGGCTGCGGGATGGCGTAGTGATAGGTCCGCGACACGGGGAGCGCGACAGCGACCACGGCAAAGGATGAAGCCTCATGGCACATCGACGGGGGACTTCTGTGGTGGGGGAGAAACCTGGAAGATGCTGGCCGGGACAGGAAGTTCCACCTGCCGGAGCACCCGGATCGACTCGAACAGAATGCCGTCCCTGAAAACCATGGTGCGGCTCGGCAGCCACGGGGGCAGGAGGCTCGAGCGTCCGTGGCCATCGTATTCCGCGCGCCAGATGTGCCTGCCGGATGGCTCCTGGAACTGAATGGCGCGGATGGTCCAGGAGTCCTTGGTGATCTCGATGTGGGGCGCGGCACGCCTGGCCGGCTGGCCGATTCGGTAGATCACGTCGAAGGGAAGGGGTCCGCTGGATCGAGGCACGCGGTCCAGCGTGGAATGGTCCAACGCGATGTCCAGGCTGCGAGCGACCCGCTCGAGCTGGCCTTGCGGGGCAAGGAAAATGGCGTCGATGATTCCAGGCCGGTGGTCCGAGGGCGACATCGGTTGTCCCAGGGAGTACACCCAGGGACCATTTCGGCCGTCCACCCGAATCCGGCCGCCGCGCCACCGCACACGCTCCATCGAGGGTTGCGCAACGTCCTCTCGCACCACCTCGCGATCGACGACCAGGCTCTTCGTGTCCTCCCACTGGCGCTCTGCTTGCTGGAGAACGAACGGGCCGGGCAGCAACGCGGCGAGTGCGGCGTTCACGCCGGCAAGAAGCACGAGGATCGCGAAGAGCAGCCTTTTCGAACCGATTGTCACCGAAGAACCACCCTCGAGGAGCCGTGTTGATGAAGCACCAGGTTCGTCCTGAACGACGGATATCGCGGTACGGTCGCGAATGGCCCTCCTCGCAGCCGCTCGAGCACGGGCTACAGTCCCCGTTGCCGTTCGACGAGTTCGGCGGCGGTTTTGCAATCGATGCAATGGGTCGCGACCGGCCGAGCGATCAGACGCTTTTCGCCGATTTCCTCGCCACACTCCGTGCAGGTGCCGAAGGTGCCATCGTCGATCCGGGAAAGGGCTTCCCTGATCTTGACGACGAGGCGGCGCTCGCGATCCCGGATGCGAATGTTGAAGTCCCGTTCGGACTCCTCGGAAGCGAGGTCGATCGAGTCCGGCAGGTTCTCCTTTTCTTGAGTCAGGTCGCCGAGCGTCTTCTCGGCGTCGCTTTGCAGCCGTGCCAGCCGCTCGAGTAGCAGTTTACGGAAGAAATCAAGCTTTTCAGGGGTCATGGCAGACCTCCGCCCGGTGAGTGGTCGTCTGTTGGTCTGAACAGGCGCATTCAGAGCAACGGATCATACCTGTGAACGCCTGGTCTGTAAAGTCGAATTTGCGAAAAGCACTGGACATTCTACGGGTTCGACCCCAGAATGGGCTGGTCGAACTCCCCTTTGCCGGGCGTCCGAGAGTTCCTGGTGTTGAACGAATGAGGTGACGATGCCATCGTTTCCCGCCCTCGCACCTGGCCCCCGGATCGGGCTGTCAGTCCTGGCATTTGTCTTGTGTTGGGTCTCCGGTGGCCACGTCTCGAGCGCACAGTACGCCTCCGATATCTATTCTGCCCGGGCCATGGGCATGGGGGGGGCGGTCCGCACCCTGCCCACCGACGGCTGCGCTGTCGATCTGAATCCGGCGGCCATGGCGATGTTCTCGAGCTACCTCGTAGATGCGGGCTACCGGTACTACGGGCCGCAGGGGGCGCACAGCGCGACACTTTCGGCCGTCGATGCTTTGACATCGCGGGTGGCCTCCGGCTTTCGGTGGGAGTTGGGCTCGGCGGACAACCTGCCGGGGCCGGAGCCGGACGGGTGGGTGGTGGTCGGGGACACGTCGAGGGAGACGCTGCACTACCGGGGCCAGAGCTATCGACTGGGGTTCGGCTTTCCCCTGCACGAACGGGTTCTGGCCGGAGCAACGCTGGCTTGGTACCGCTCCAAGATCGCAGCAGGAGACGCCCTCGAAGACACCGACTTCTCTTCGAAATTCAGCTTGTCGTTCGGCAGCCAGGTCCAACTCACCCCCGCGGTGCGCGTCGCGCTCGTCGGGACCAACCTGATTCCGACCCGCACCGAAGCCTACCCCACGACGGTGGCCGCCGGCGTGTCCGGCCTGGCGGGCGGCATGGCCCTGGCCGCGCTGGATCTCGTCGTGGATTTCACGAGCCTACGAGACATCGAGGGCGCTCCGGCCATCACGCGGGAGAACATCACGGTGAACGTCCACGTGGGGGGCCAGGCCCTGTTGGCCGGACATATCCCCATCCGTGCGGGCTTCTACACGGAGCGCCAAAACGGGTCCGCCTACGCTACGGTGGGAACCGGCATCGAGACACCGCGCGGGCGTATCGGGTATGCCTTGCGGTATCGGGTACGTGGCGGCACAGGAGACTCGGCGTTCGATGGTCCCCTCACCCACCTGTTCTTCATCGGCGCCGTGATAGGTAAGTGAGCCGGGGTGGCGAGGCTTCCGGGATGTCGCCCCCGGGGATGGGGAGGACCGGCCGCAACTAGTCGGGTCAGATGGCTTCTTCCTCCCTGCCGAACGTCGTGCCGGAGGGTCGACGGCCCTTCCCCTCCAGCCGGCGGGCGACAGCCATGGCGCGGCCGATGGAATGATCCATGTTGTTGTACCAGAACTCGGCCGTCCGGCCTGCCAGCACGAGGTTGCGCCAGGCCTTGAGCGGCCGGATCGCCTGTCGCAGTCGCGCACGGTAGTCGGTGACGTAGATGGGATAGCATGCGGGTATCCGTTCGATGTGGATGTCGCGGATTTCCTCCCGGCGAAGAACCAGGTCCACCTTGCGCAGGTCTTCGATCACCCGCTCGACATACCGTTCCGGGTGCTGCCACACGTCGTCGCCTTCCAGGCAGGTCACCTCGACCTCGAGACCGCTGCAACCCCACGGAGCGAGATCTTCACTGAAATTGACGTTGTTGCTGACCCGATTGAAAATGATGTCCTTGTCCCCGAAGTAGCACCACTGGAACTTCTGTCCGATCGTCGCCTTGACCTCGACATTGAACACCACCATCGCCAGGTACTCGAGCGCGGGTCGAGGGACCTCGAGGAGTTCGCAGATCGTGTGCAACGAGCCGGTCCAGATCACCGAATCCACGGGCCATCGCCGGCCCTTGGCCGCCACCTCACTGACATGCGTCCCGTCGTGCGACAGGCGAATCCGGTGGACGCCGGTATGGACTTCGCCTCCTGCCGCGACGATGGCATCTGCCGACCGGTCGCAATAGACCTGCATGCCATGCCGGGGGTAGAGAAAATGGAGATCCTCCTTCCCCGCGTTGAGAACGATGCTCTGGACCAGCTCGAGCAGGTTCCGCATCTGCATCCGGTCGTCGATGATTGCCCGGTTGATGCCCGCCTTGGCCCAGTCCGCATGGGTCTCTCTCGGATGGATCTTCAGGAACTTGGCCGTGTAGTCCAGGAAGAAATGGCGGTACAGGGTGGGCCCGTACTGGTTCAACACGTATTCCTCGAACGTGTCCTGTCCGTACTTCCGGAACGCATTGGCGACGAGATCGAACCCGATTTTCGCCGCCAACACGCGGGGGAACTGGACAAGGCTCGCCGGACGGACCGGCCAGGGATAGTACCGGCCCTGGAAGTGGACAGACGAAGCTCTCGGAAATGTGATCGCCTCATCGCCGAGAATGCGCCTGATGTAGGCCTCCACTTCCTTGTTTTCCGTATGGAATCGGTGGGGGCCTATGTCGAAGGTGTAGTCGCCGTAGGTGAAGCTCCGCGCGAGTCCTCCCACCCTGTCGAGCTTCTCGAGCAGAACCACCTTGCGTCCCGATTCGGCCAGAAGGTGTGCCGCACAAAGGCCGCAAACCCCTGCTCCCACGACCACCGTCGCCTTCCCATCCTGCCTCGCCGTCTCATGTTCCACAAGCCGCCACCCCTGTGCCGCAAATACCGCTCGCTCTCGTCCTCGAGCGACCTCTCTTCCGCCATGCCGGATCCCGCCGCCCGTTGCCGGCAGACGCCGTGCGCCCCACAATCGTAGCGGACGCCGGTGCCGCCGTCAAGGTTGCCGCTCGATCGGTGCCGTCCCGCCGGAACCATCCTCCAGGGCCTCTTCGATACGCAGCAGCCCCCTCCTCGCTCTCCCGTCGTCCGGCCGGAGTTCGAGGTATCTGCGAAAGACGACTACCGCCGATCGATCCCAGCCGAAATTCAGATAGATCGAACCCAGCCGATAGAGCGTGGTCGCATCGTCTGTCAGGTCCCAGGTCCAGATCGACGGCGTGACGCGCTCCAGGGGAGGTCTGTCCAACAGGAACCGGTAGAGGGTTTCGTCGACCGGGAAACGGGTCCGGAACAGCCCCGGTTGCGTGAAGTAGACACCCTGGAGATTCATCGCGCTCATCGCGAGCACGATCCGTGAAGGCAACGACTCCCAGGGCCGCTCCTGGAAGGTCACCGCGCCGAAACCGGGGACCGGCATGAAACGCAGGCCGTACTCCCCCGGGTCCGCACCGGAAAACACACCCAGAAGGATGCCATCCAGGTCCCTTGCCTCCGCCCACCGGGCCAGCCGCTTCAGGTCCTGCCCCCAATCCAGGTTGGAGTCGGACAGGTACCGATACCCCGCCCAGGGTCCGCCGGCCACGCTCGAGAAATAGGACAAGTAGAACGGATGGCACAGCGCCACCTCGATCGCAGTGGCAACGACCAATCCCAACGCCGCGGCCCGGCCCGCGCGCCACCGGAGCCTCAACCCGCCAAGTCGGCCGGCGAAAACGATCAACAGGGGATAGATCGGCAGCACGTGGCGGAGGCCGATGTTGATACGCAGGAAGGAACTGACCGCGAAAAACCAGGCGGCCGCGAGCAAAATGTGGGCCTCGATCCGGCGCAACGGGGCCAGGCGGATGGAAACCAACGCCAGGACCAGCAACAGCAGGGTTCCCGGCGGGGTCTTGAGCAGGACCGCAACCAGGAAGTACTGGTACCACCCACGGGTCGATATGTCCCCCAGGAGAAACGCCGCCCACGTGGATTGCATGCTCAGGTAGCCGGAAACATAGGCCGAGAGCGGTTCCGCCTGGTAGATAGCCAGAAGGGTCACGTAGGTCGCGATACCCAATACCCCCATCGCTCGGAGCGCCGCCCTGACCCGCGCTCTCCTGTCGGTACCGGGTTGCTGGCTCGAGGGCCACACCAGGAAGGGAACCAGGGGAAGTACCAGGACACCGGAATACTTGGTTCCGAGAGTCAACCCCACCAACACACCAGCGGCAGCGAGCCAGCCCGCCGATTCTGTCTCCCGGTAACGCCAGCACGCATGGACGCTCGCCGCAAACAACAACGCCAGCAGCAGGTCATTGGTCACCAGGTGGCTGTGCGCAATGAGATTGGGCTCGAAGGCGGTGATCGCCGCGGCGAGGATGCCTCCCCACGCTCCGTAGAGCCGTCGCGCCCAGGCATGAACGAGGCCGATCAGGGCTACGCCGCAGAGCAGGATGGGGAGGCGGCCCCAAAACAAGATCGTGTCCGCGGGAAGCCGGTTGCGATACACGAACCGACTGCCGAAGCTCCACTCCTCCCCGGTCTCCCACGCACGACTGTCGAGGGGCAAGGGGGCGTCCAGGAACAGGAACGGAAGTGCGCTCAACAGCTTGGCAAATGGCGGATGCTCGCTGTTCATGCGGCGGTCTCCCGTGCGGAGATGCGCCACGCCCGCAGCCAGGTGCACCGCTTCGTCGCTCGTCTGTGCATCACCTGTCATGGCCGTCCAACTCTGCACGACGAACGCTGCAACAAGGATCAAGAAAACCAGGTACTCGAGTCCGCGGTTCATCTGATACCCACCTCGACGGTTGCATGTCATAATGTCACAAAGTGACCGTCGTGAACAGTGGCGGCGGAGCACGGGCCCCCGGTCGCTGCGTCGACGGCAAAAGAGGGCGGTCCGGGATCGTCCTCATCGCGTCTGCCTTGACTCGAGTCGGGATGGAGACGGCTCCAGTCCTGGCCGGGGGGACAATCAGGAATCACCGCAATGGACGTCACCGGGATCATCATGGCCGGGGGGCACGGTCGCAGGCTCGGGCAGGACAAGGCCCTGGCCCGTCTCGCCGGTGTTCCCATGGCGAAGAGGGTGGCGCAGGCACTGCTGGCCGTATCAGGGGAGATTGTGCTGATTACCAACGACCTGGCGCGCCACGAAGGACTCGGTATCCCCATGCACCGGGACCTCGTGCCGGATCTCGGCCCGGT
Source organism: Myxococcota bacterium (assembly GCA_024278455.1). Taxonomy (GTDB): domain Bacteria; phylum Myxococcota_A; class UBA796; order JAJRTE01; family JAJRTE01; genus JAJRTE01. The sequence goes on along the minus strand of JAJRTE010000259.1, from coordinate 40,826 downwards.
GGGCGGCGTGTACACCGCCCTGTGTGTCACCAGCACGACATGGTGCCTGGTCGTGGGATGCGACTATCCACTCGTCACGCCAGCCTCGCTGACTCGAGTCCTGGATCGAGCGGCACGCACGAGGGCCGACGTTGTTGTGCCCCGCTTGGATGGGCGTCCCCAGCCCTTGCTGGCCGCCTACAGGCGCACCTGCCTGCCCGCACTGGAAGCCCGCGTAAGGGGTCGCCAGCTAAAAATGGTTGAATTGTTTTCGGATCTGCAGGTAGACTGGCTCCCCATGAGAGACTTTCTTCACGCTGGCGACGTTGAACGGTCCTTTCACAACGTGAATACGCCCGAGGACCTCGCTCGTGCCGAATCGTTCGTGCGATGTGGTGGTCGTGTGGATGGGGAATAGGTGTGCTGTCCTGGTCGCGTGGTTGCGCGCCCGGAAGCCGGCGTGATGAACACCAGAGCAACAGCCAATCTCGGCGCGCTGCGTATGGAGGGGGTCGGCTATCGGCCGGCACAGGAGTGACAGTGGCAAAGAGAGATAGACGAAGATCACGTGCCGTATCACGCCCGACCGTGGTCGAATACGCCACTTTTGCGCCCCCCGGCCCGCTGGCTGCCTCTCTGCCCGTCGAACAGTACCTGGCCGCCATCGTGGCCCACGAACTGAGCAATCCGTACACCGCGATGGCAGGGCGGATCGATCTGATGCGCAGCCGAAAGGACCTGTCCGCAGCCCAGGCCAGGGACATCGCCGCCATGCGCTCCGCGGGCGAGCGCATCGAGAACATTCTGGCCAACCTGAAGACCTTCTCCAGGCGAGAAGCCCCTCCCCCTCGCCCGGTCGAAACCCTGCCCGTCGTTCAGGCGGCGCTCGAGCGTTTCCGCGAGAGTCCCGCCGGTGCCAGCGTGGATGTGCGGTTGGGAGAATGGCCAGGCACCGTTCGAGCAACTGCAGATCCGGTGTTGCTCGAAGGGGTCATCGCCGCCACCCTGGAAGTCCTCGCCGAGCGGCACGAGACCGTGACAACCATGGACATCACCCTGTCCTTGAACGACTTCGACGAGGAGATGAGCATCTGCTTCCAGGACGACGGCCCTCCTTTCACCGAGGAGGAGACCGCGCGCGTCTTCCACCCTTTCGGGGGGGGAAAGCTGTTCACATGGGGAGGTATCATCACGCTGGCCTACGGATACTACGTGATCAGAGCCTGGGGAGGGACCTTCCGCTTCTTGACACAGGAAGAGAAAACCATTACTGAGCTTTGCCTGTCCTTGCAACCATAGAACACGGCTCGACTTCGGGTTGTGCCACTCCCAGCGGTGAGTTCCATGAAAAGTCAGCCTACAATCCGGATCCTGGTGATCGACGACGATGACGACGTATGCAGCGTGATCCGTGACTTCCTCGAGGGCGAGGGATACCAGGTCACGGTGCTGCAGGAGCCGCAGCGGGCCGTGGAAATGGTCAAAAAGGAACACTACCACCTCGTCCTGCTCGACCTCATCCTCCCCGGTATCAACGGACAGACCCTGCTCAAACACCTGCGAAAGGCGGATTCCGACCTCTGTGTCATCATCCTCACCGCCTATCCCACCATCGAGTCCGCCATCGAGACGTTGAAAAACAACGCCTTCGACTACGTGAAAAAGCCGATCGAGTTCGACTCGTTCCGAAAGATCATCGAGTCCGCACTCCGAAAACAAGGTGTGCTCCGGAACCTCGAGACCGAGATCAACCAGGCCATCGGCAACAAGATTCGCGGCCTTCGGATTAAGAAGGAGCTTACCCTCAAGCAGTTGGCAGGCCGCTCGAATTTGTCCGTATCCCTCATCTCCCAGATCGAGCGGGCCGAGAGTTCCGCCTCCCTTTCGAGTCTCTACAAGATCGCCACCGCATTGAACGTGCGCATGGCCGACTTCTTCGAAGACCTGTAGCCGGAACCGGCCGGGTGCTCGAGGAACCGTGCCCCAGGGCAGCCGCCCCGGAGGATCGGTCCCATGCGATCCAGACGTGCATCGAGATGCGTTGCAGGCCGTTGGCGTGTCGTTGCCCTTTGGTCTCGATCGACATGCCCGCGCCTATGTGCTAGTATGACACCTCTCGATCGTCCGTGGAGGCGGGGCCGGGAACCCGTGCCGCGGAGATCACGTCCACGGGCCTTGTCTCAACAGGGTACGACAGGCGCAACATGACCGGTAGAACCGCCCTCCGAAGACGCTTGCGAGCTGTCGTGGTCGTCCTTCTGTGTCTGGTCGTGGCGGGGCTCGCCACGACGGGGTACCTCTATCGCACCTACGTCGTGCTCAACCCTGGGGAGCACCTGTCCAGGGAGGATATCCTTCGCCGGATCTCGCGAGAGAGTCCGGTGTACTACCGGGACGGAAAGCACAAGATCGGGGTCTTTTTCGGGGCCGAACATCGCCAGTACGTCACCTACGAGGAGCTGCCCCAGGCATTCATCGATGCCATCGTCTCCGCCGAGGACAAGAACTTCTTTCACCATCACGGCATCGATCCTCGAGGTATCGCCAGGGCCATGCTGGCCAACATCGAGGCCGGCCGTATCGTGGCCGGTGGATCCACCATCACGCAGCAGACCGCGAAGAACCTGTACTATCGCAGCGAACGCACCTGGCGTGCCAAGTGGACGGAACTCATCAACGCCTTGCGCCTCGAGGCGCACTATTCCAAGCAGTAGATCCTCGAGTTCTACGTCAACCAGTTCCACGTCCACGCCAACGGGCGCGGGCTTGGCATCGCCGCCCGCTACTTCTTCGACAAGGATGTCGGGGAGCTTACCGTGCTGGAGTGCGCCTTCCTTGCCGGGGTCGTGAAGGGTCCGTTCCGGTACAATCCTTTCGTCGGGAGAACGAAGGAGAAACGCGACGTTGCGCGAGCAAGGGCGCGCATGCGCACCCACTACGTGATTGATCGCATGCTGGCCAACGGCTATCTGACCCTGGACGAGGCGAGCGAACTGAAGGCCCAGCGGCTCGAGTTCAAGAAGGGGGAGTTCCGCTACGACCAGAGTGTTATCCTGGACTATGTTTTCGACCGGATTCAGGACGAGCGGTTTTCGAAGCTTCTCGAGGAGCACGGGATCGAGAATCCCGCTGTCGCCGGAATACGCGTGTACACCACCATCGATCGCGAGTTCCAGACCGCTGCTGAATACGGTTTGCGCCACAATCTGACCGAGTTGGGAAGCCGTCTCGAGGGTGCCGGGTTGAGCGCTTTTTTCGCCGAGACGGAACCCATTCTCCCCATCAATCCGGACGGCGTGGTGCTCCACGGCTACTACAAGGGTCGTGTGGCAGGAAAGACTCTCGAGGGCGAGGGTGCTCTGCGGCTCGATGTCGATCTCGGGGGCGTGGTATGCACGGTCGACCGGGCGGGAATCCGGCGGGTTGCCGACGTGCTGGTCCAGGCGAAGAAGAAGAACACCTGGTCTCGAGCCTCGAAGGCCGTCTTGCTCGAGACGGCCAGGCGCATTCCCGAGGGGCAGAACGTGCTGGTCAGCATCAATCGAATCACCGCCGGCGGGGATATCTTCTGTGACCTCGAGACCAGCCCTGAACTCCAGGGTGCCGTGGTCGTCCTGGATCGAGGCCGCATCCGCGCGATGGTGGGCGGGCAGGACAACCGGAACTTCAACCGTGCCACCACGGCGCTCCGCCAGTTCGGCTCCACGTTCAAGCCGCTCACCTATGCCGCCGCGCGGACGTTGGGTTGGGGCACGCTCAGCCCGCTGGACAACCGCAGGCAGGGGTTCTACTTCCAGCGCCAGTGGTACTGGCCGCGCCCCGATCACACGGGCGTCACCCCTTACGTATCCATAGTGCAGGCGGGCACCACGTCGGAAAACGTGGCGACCGTGAGCCTGTTGTATCATCTTACCGACCGGCTCGACGATGACCAGTTGAAGGACCTCGCGTATCGCGCCGGCATGGCGCCGGAGGTGGCCGAATCTACCGCCGACTACGCCCGCCGTATTCGCGATACCTACGGCATACTGCCGGACGATGAGAGCTGGGCCGAAGGCCTGTTCGACCAGGCGAAGCGCGACCTGGGGGTAGAGCTGGCATTCGGGTCGAGGCGCCGGGAGGTGGGGGCGCTCGATCACCTCATGTACGGCCGGGGATTCGAGCGGGAGCGGGAGGCGACCCGCCGGTCGGTGCGGAGCGCGGACGAACGTCGCAGCCGCTACGCATTTCTCGATCGCGGCTTCTTGCAGCTCGAGGCCCTGGCGCCGAAGGCGCTGGCCGACGCCGAGACGCTTCTTGCCAGCCTGCCGCCGGAGCCACCGGCCCACGCGCTGCCCGGTGCGATTCGCAGCATGTTCGACCGGACGATGAAGCGGCTAGCCGGGAGTGAGCCGCTGGACGAGGCGAATGGGCGCGCAGCGGTTGTCGATCCAGGGGCTCTGGAGCGTGCGCTGGCACACTTCTACGTGCGGGAAACCGAGGAAGGGAAGCGGCTCATCTATTCGCAACGGGGGCGGCCGGAATGGACCAGGCCGGAGCGGAACGAGGTCCTCGAGTTGCTCGCTGGTCGCGCTGTTGTGCCGGTACCGGAGAGCGGCGAGGCAGTGCAGCAGAACCGGGAAGAGGATTCGGAAGAGGGGTCTGCCGGCGGGGCGAGCGCCCCGGTCTCGAGTGATGAGCCGGCCGTGGAAGACGGCGAGCCGGGATCGGGTGTTCGCGAAGGTGGCATCCGGGGTCTCGGGCGGGCTTTGTTCGGCGGCAAGCGCGAGAAGCCGACCCCCGACCCGGCCGAGGTCATCCTGCTGGAGGACACCATTTCTCCGGCCACGGTGAACGACATTCGTGCCGAACTGGACAGGCGCCTCCAGGCCACGACCAGGCCGGCCAAGTACGATTTGCAGCGACTGATTCACAATCGTGAGTTCCGCGTCATGTTGGGGTTGCAGTACATCATCCGGATGGCCAGGACCATGGGGGTGGACAGCAGCTTGCGCCCGGTCCTGTCCATGACGTTGGGGGCCAACGAGATCACGCTCCTCGAGGCCGCCCTGATCTACCAGGCGTTCCTCGAGGGTACGGTCTACAGTTTCGACGGGATCGGGCCGAACGCCGCGATCATCGAGCGTATCGAGGATGCCGAGGGCCGGACGATATACCAGTTGGCCGAGAGCCAGCAGGAGGTACTGGACGCATCCGTTGCCGCGTCCATCGGCCGTATCCTGCGGCAGGTGGTTCTCCACGGCACCGGGCGCAGGGCGCGCGACGCCGTCCGCGTGGCCAGCCCGGACCCTGGGGAGGACGAGGATCTCGAACAGGCTCACTACGTGGTGCCGTTGTTCGGAAAGACCGGTACGACCAACAGCTTTGCCAATACGGCGTTCGTCGGGTTCGTCCCAGCACCGCGGCGGAAGGGCCGCGAGATCCCCTATGGGCAGGCGTTGACGGTGGGAACATACGTGGGCTATGATGACAACCGTCCCATGAAGCGGGGATCGATCCGGGCGCACGGATCGAGCGGCGCACTGCCCGCGTGGATTGCGACCGCACAGGGTGTCGTCAGGGACCTGGACCTGGCACAGATCCTCGACCTCGATGCGCTCCACCCGGGAGACACCGTGCCCGTCGCGTGGCCTCGAGACATGGCCGCGGTCGCCATCAGTGCCACGACCGGGCTTCGTGCCGGGACGGGCATACTGTTGCCGGAAGAGGACGTCCCCGAGGGGTGCCTGTCCTACGAAGTATACGGATTTGCGGATGGATCCGGATGGCAGGAGCGCGAAGCCTACCTTCCGTTCACTCCCTGGGGACAGCAGCCGAAGACCGGCTTCCTCTCCAACCGGCGTGCCATTCGCGAGTATCCGTTGGGCAAGGGAGTGACCGCCGCGGGTTCGAGCCGTCCCCCCTTCCCCCCGTAGGTTCGTTTCAGCGCGGCACGCCTCACGAACGTGGCCGCCGCCGCTGTTGCAAGCGAGTCGACCATGAATCGTGGTGACCATGTCACAGGGTATCCGCTTCGGCATATCTTCTCGATGTGCCTGCTCGCCGGTTTGGCCATCGTGGCGCAGACCTGCACCCCCCAGGTCGTCCGTTCGACTCCGCCCGGTGGTCCGACTTCGGCCGTGGAGATGGCGGAGGACGTCGAACGACTCGACAAGCTCATCGAGCATGGACGTATTCCTCGTCGAGAACTCGTCGCCGCCCGCGACCGGTACCGGACGCTGACAGAACAGCTTCGAGAAAGACCGGCGAGAGATCCGGCGCTGCAGCAACTGGCCATGGCGCGGGCCGAGGCGACCTTGGCGCTGTACGACGACCTTCTCGAACTCTCCGAGCGACCGTCCGAGACTCGAGCGGAGCGGGCCAGCGTGGCCGAGGCGAGCTACGCTCGAGTCCGTGCCTACCTGGAGCAGCTTTTGCAGATTCAGCAGGGCGTGGACATGACGCCCACCCTGTTCGACGCCGGGGAGGCCTCCGCGGAACCCGGCACCGAACTCCGAGAGAAGGCATTGCCTCCACCCGCATCCCGGCGCCTGTTCCAGGCCTACCAGGCAGGGGCCTACGACCGGGTGATCAAGGAGGTCGAGGGCCACTCCACCAATGGCCTCGAGACCCTGGACTCCGGCGTCCTGGTCGCCTATGCCCTCTCTCTCGGCGCCGTGGGACGGACCCGCGATGCCCTGGACGTGATGGCCGCCCTCGAGGACCGGGCGTCGATCGAACCGCTGATGCTGGAAGTCCGCTACCGCTACGCGCTTTGGCTCCTCGAAGAAGGACGGCGCCATGAGGCCTCCAAGGTCGTCGAGGAACTCGTGCAGGCGCTCGAACAGACCGGGAATCAACTGCGTGGCCTCGTGGCCCCGACTCGAGCCATCCAGGACGATATCGCCCACGCTTCGCCTGCCTATCTCGCATCGAGCGTGGACGTCCGTCTCGCCGTGGCCGGCGGGCGCTTTTCCGAAGCGCGAACCATCTGCCACGACATGCTGGCCCGGGAAGTCAGCCGCGACACGATCGACCGCGTGGAGAGGTTGCTGGCGTTCGTGGATGCTGCCGAAACGCAGGCCTTCGAGCAAGCGTTGGCGGAAGTGGAAGAGGTCAGGCTGGATCGCGGCAGCGCAGCAGCCCTGGAGAAACTTGCTTCCGTAGCGGATCGGTTCGAGGAGTCCAAGTATCACCGGCGGTTGGAATCCGTGGCCCTGCAGCTCGGAACGACGCTTGCCGAGTTGGCGGGCGGGGATGGCGGTCAGCCCCGGGAACAGCAGGAGATCGCCGGCGGATCGACGGCACCAGGAGGCTCGCCGGCAGGCACCGAGCCGGAGGTGGCCCGTGCACCGGAGCAGGGCGAGGTCGAGGTTTCGCCGGGCGAGACCGGCCACACTGGGGTGGCACAGGCGTCAGCGCCGGTTCCGGGCGGGCCCCCGGCCGAAGTCGGTCCTGGCAAGCAGCAGCCTGGCGCGGACCTGGTGGGCGAGGCATCGGGCGCGGCAGGGCCGGACCACGCAGAGGAGTCCGAAGCCGCCGGCGTGCCGCCCATGACGCCGGAGCCGACCGGTACGGCGGCGCCTACCATCGCCCCTGCGGACATGGAGGCCGGCCGCCAGGCGCTCGAGCGGGCCACCGCACTGAGCATGGCCGGAAGATACCGGGAAGCGATTGACTTGTTCGACGCGCTTGCCGGTACGCCGCTGGAGGACGAGGCGCGGCCGCTGAGGCAGAAAGCGGTGGACCGGCATGTTCAGCAGGTGCGTGAACGGGTCGCCCGCGAGTACGTCCGTTCGAGCCAGATTCGGGACGAAGAGCAACGCCTCGAGCTGTTGTGCGGCATCTACGAAGATCTGAAAGCTGCCATCGAGGCATATCCAGAGACGACCCTCAAGGCCAAGGCCGAGCACAACCTTAAGGTCATCGAGGGGGAGATAGCGAGGCTGGACCCGGACTACTTCGACAGGCGCGAGGCTTCCCCATGAGCCTGCTCGGCGTCATCGAAATCCTCCTCATGGGCAACATGCTGCTGTTTGTCGTCGTGTTTTCCATGTTGGCGCAGCCCGACGCGCTGGTCGAGGCGGTTTTGTCGCGAATTCGTGGCAACGGGGCCCCGCTCGATCAGCAAGATCGTGCCGAGAGCCTGGTGCGGCGGGCGCTTGCCTACATGGGGATGGCCGGCTGCATTCTCCTGGTGGGATGGTCGGTGATGACGGGCTTCGTCGTCGCGCTCTACCGGGCAGGGTTTTTCTGGCGCTTCTGAGCGGCCCCTTTCGGCGGGGTCGATGGGACAAAGGCTTCAGGAAGCGCCGGTTGCAAGGCGGATGGTCATCGGATAGACTGAGGGGACTTTCGGCGCACCCCGCGGGTCTGGAGATCGGTTGCCCGCTGGCACAGAGGCAGGTGCCGAATGCCGCCCGCACGGCCGGGCGCTGGTGAAGAGGAATCGGTCAACGTCGGAGATAGCGATGGAAGTTCAGGGACAGGGGGAGGCGCCCGGGTTCGAAAAAGCGGATGAGGGCAAGCGTATCGTTGCCGCGGCGATCGACGGGGCGCTGGCAGCCATCGTCATGCTCGTTCCGTTCATCGGGGGCCTTGTGGCAGCGGCCTACGTGCTGGTACGGGACGGGCTCGATGTCCCGTACCTGTACCACCAGTCGTTCGGAAAGAAGATCATGGGAATCCAGGCCGTCACCCTCGATGGCCACGCCCTGGACCTGTCCGCGTCCATCATGCGCAACCTCCCCCTGGCCGTGGGCTATCTCGGCTCGGTGTTCGTCTTGATCCCGATCCTGGGGTGGCTGCTCGCCGTCGTCGTGGGGCTGCTGGGCGTGGTGCTGGGGATCCTCGAAATCGTCCTCGTGCTCACCGACCCGGACGGCAGGCGCCTCGGGGACAAACTCGCCGAAACCTGGGTCGTCATCATGGCCCGGAGGCCGGGAAGCCAGTAACCCGGCCGTCCCCTGGACGTGCCGCGGATCCCGAACGGCAGCGCCGTGGTTATGCCGCCGCCCGGCCTTGCGCCGCTGCGCACCGGCGTAGGAGTCTTCGAAGCAGGCCGACCGCGGCAAACCGCCGGTAGGCAGCGGTGGACCGCAAATCGTCTATCGGCGCAATCTCCTGGTTCAGCGTGCCGGACACGTCGTCGGCGAGTCTTTCCGACGGGGAACATCCTTCGAGAAGAGCTTCCGTCCGCGGCAGGCGTATCACAGTGGGCGCAACGCTCCCATAAGCCAGCGCGACCCCATGCAGCGTGTCCCCATCGAGCCGTGCTTGCAACGCAGCCATCACCTTGGAAATCGTCTGTGCGCGCCTGGACCCCACTTTTTCGAAACCGCTCCAGGTACCGGGAGGTGGCAAGGGAAGCTCGAAGCTCACGAGGAGTTCGTCGTCCTCGAGCACGGTTTGTCTGTACCCGGTGTAGAAGGCCCCGAAAGGGACACGCCGCGTGCCCCGGCCCTTGCTGGTAAGGACCACCATGGCAGGGGCGACGGCGAGAACGGGGAGCGAATCTCCGGCCGGCGATCCGTTCACAACGTTGCCTCCGATCGTGGCCCGGTTTTGGATCTGGGCCGCGCCGACATGCCGCGCAGCTTCGACCAACGCGGGGAAATTCTCCCGGAGCAGGGGTGACCGGGCCAGTTGGGCGAAGGTGGCCGTGGCGCCGATTTCGATGCACGATTGCCGTTTCGTGATCTGCTTGAGTTCGCGAAGCCCCCAGAGCGAGAGGTACGCGGCGGGTCCTTCGTCCGGTGCGGCGCGTCGCCAGACCATGACATCGGTCCCCCCGGCCATCGGCATGGCATCCGACCGCTCGGCCGCGCGAATGGCCAGGGCCTCCTCGAGCGTCTTGGGGGTGTAGAACCTGATTTCAGCCAGTGAGCGAGCCATGTCCGGGTCCTCCGCCATGGGAAGGGTCATTGTGACCGGTCTGTGGGGCCGGTGCCGCGGGAGGCAGCGAGGGCATGCGGGCCAATTCCTCGTAGCCCTTGGAGACGGCATCGATGATCTTCTGGTAGCCCGTGCACCGGCACAGGTTTCCTGCCAGGGCATGCCGGATCCCCTCCCGATCCTGTGGGTCGTCTCCGTTCCTGAGCGACTCGAGGAAGTGGCCATACGCTGACATCAACATTCCTGGGGTGCAGGACCCGCACTGTGCCGCGCCGAGGGCGACGAAGGCTTCCTGGAGCGGGCCTCCGCCGGCCGCCTCGAGTCCCTCCACCGTGACAATCTGTGCGCCATCCACCTGGGCGACCGGGATCAAGCAGGCGTTAACCACCTGTCCGTCGAGCAGAACGGAGCATGCCCCGCATTCACCCTCCCCGCACCCCTCTTTCGTACCGGTGAGACCGAGGTTCACACGCAGCACGTCTAGCAGGCGGTGATCGCCTGGAACGTCGATCTGGCAGGATCGACCGTTGATGGTGAACGTCACAATCACGTCGCCTCTCCTTTCTTCGTCTCGCTGGCCGGGTCGTGGCGGTCGTCTCGAGCCCCCTGGGCAGCAGCGTTCGACGCCGCCAGCAACCGTTCCGGTGTGACCGGAAGCTCACAGACATCGATGCCCGTTGCCTGGGCGATGGCGTTCGCGATCGCCGGCGCGGCGCCGTGTATCGGGAGTTCTCCCAGGCCCTTGGCACCGAACGGGCCGTCCGGGAACGGGTTCTCCACGAACCCGGCGTCGATGTCCGGCAAATCGACCGATGTCGGGATGACGTAGTTGGTGAACCCGGGGTTCAGCATTCTGCCCTCGTGCCAGTGGACCTCCTCGTAGAGTCCATAGCCGATCGACTGGGCCACGCCGCCTTCCACCTGTCCTTCTGCCAGCACCGGGTTGACGACGGTGCCGATGTCATGGCTCGCCGTCACCTGCGTGGTCTGCACCTCGAGGGTGTCTGGATCCAGGGCTACTTCCACGACTGTGCAACCCCAGGCGTAGACCGGATAGGCGTCCCCCTCGTGGGTCTCCTCGTTCCACCGGATATCGGGATTCAGCGTGTATCCCTGCTCGAGGTAGACGTCGCCGGATGCCTCGGTCATGCGAGCGGCGATGTCGGCGAGCGTGCCTACGGGGGTGCCGTGCTCCCGCGACAGGACGTGGGTGCCCTGGAGTGCATATCCATCCGGTCCGCCACCTTGTTCCTCAGCTACGAACCGGAGGATGCGGCGGGCGAGGGTCTCTGCGAGCTGCTGGACGACGCGGCCGACGATGGTCACCGTGCGAGAGGCCACGGTCGGACCACTGTCCGGGACTCGAGCCGTGTCCGGCTCGGCCACGAACACCTGGTCGACATCGATATTCATGGCTCGAGCCGCGATCTGGGGAAACACGGTCCTGGTCCCCTGCCCCATGTCCGTCGATGCGGTGAGGATTTCCACCCGGCCGGAACGGGTGAGCCGCATGCCGACGAGGGACTTCATGCGTGCCTCCCCACTCCCGGTGAAACCTGCTCCGTGCATGTACAACGCCAGGCCCACGCCCCTCCGGGGTTCGCCCGGTCCGGGCGCCGGTCGCTTGCTCCGCTCGCGGTATCCACTGCGATCGACAGCGTCGGCAAGGACCTCGGCCGCGCTCACGCCGTCACGGAGAAGCTGCCCGGTCGCGGTGCGCATGCCAGGTTTGAGCAAGTTACGCCGGCGGATCTCGACAGGGTCCATGCCGAGCCGTGCCGCTATCCTGTCCACGTGCCGCTCGATGCCAAAGAACACCTGGGGCACGCCGAACCCCCGGAAAGCACCGTTTGGGGGCGTATGTGTCGCGTAGCAGCGTCCATGAATCTCGATGGCAGGATAATGGTACGGGCCGCTCGCGTGAATGACGCCTCGAGACAAGACCACGGGGCTCATGGTGATGAAGGCACCGCCGTCGAGGACGAAATCCACGGAGCAGGCGGTGAACGTGCCTTCTTTGTCGACCCCTGTGCGATAGTGTACCCTGGCCGGGTGGCGCTTGGTGGTGCTCGTGAAGTCCTCGGTACGATTGTAGACCATCTTGACCGGCCGTCCGACCTCTCGAGAGAGCAGGGCAGCGTGACCTGCGAGAACGGAAGGGAAGTCCTCCTTGCCTCCGAACGCGCCCCCTGTCGGGGTCGCAATGACCTCCACCTTTTCGCCGGGCAAGGCGAACAGCATCTTCAGGGCGCGCTGGACGTAGTAGGGGCACTGCATGGAGCCCTTCACCACGACCCGGCCGTCTGGCTCCCACCAGGCGATGAACCCGTTGGTCTCCAGGTACACGTGTTCCTGGTGGCCGACCCGGTACGTGCCTTCCACGATCGTGTCCGCCCGGGCGAAGCCCTCTTCGATGTCTCCCCGGCGGATATGGAGGGGGCGGGGCACCTGGCACCCATCGGTCGTTCCGGCAGCAATCGCCTCGTCCAGCGTCAGGATGGCGGGCAGCGGCTCGTAGTCGATCTCGACGGCTCGAGCCGCGCGTTCCACCTCGTCGTGGTTCGGGCCGGCTATCAGCAAGATGGGTTCGTTGACGTACCTGACGTAGCCGTCGGCGAGCAGCACGAGATCCTCGGTGAGGAACGGAACGCAATTGCGCCCGGGAATCGCCTTTGCCGTGGCCATGACGAACCTGTCCCAGCGGGTGCCCTTGGGGAAGCTTATGTTCTTGATCCGCCCGTGGGGAATGGCCGAGCGGACGGTGGCCCCGAACCAGCAGCCTGCCGGATTGTGGTCGTCGATGTATCTCGTCAGCCCACGAACCTTGTCCGGTCCATCCTTTCGTGCAACGGATTCGCCAACGGACATGGCCAAACCTCCTTTGTTTTCAGGCAGCTTATCCCGTGCAGGCGCAAACGTCAAAGCGAATCTCGGCCAGGGAAGGGGACGAGCGTCCTGGTGAGGGCGAGTGCCGCTTCAGCGCGCCTCGACGCCTCGAGGGTCAGTGCCTCGAGGCCCGCAAGCAGGTCGCGGGACCGCCCCTTGTCAACAGATTTCCCGCGGAATGCCCGGACCATGTTGCGCAGCTCGAGCCAGTCGCGGTGGCCGCCCAGTCCGTTCTGGAATTGCTTTAGGCGTTTCAGTCGCTTGCGCACCTCGGGACCGGGAGGCGACAACTCCACGGCGTATCGGAGTGCCTTGAACGCGATGCGGAGTTCGTGAAGCGGTCGAACGGGCGGGACCGGCAGGGAAAGGGCCGGAAACAGCGCAACCACCCGTTCCTCGTTGCAGGCAATCAGGGCGTCGCGCTCGAGGACGAACGTGTCATTCGAAACGTCGAACGATGCGGCCCGGAGGCGGGCCACGGCCTTCTCAAGGGCCTCGACACGGCAGGCATTCAGGCGGAGCCGTGCCTTCCGGGCGGACCGTTCCCTCAGATCCTGCAGCCGCGGGCGGAAGGCCGCCACGCCCCAACGCACCAGGTACTCGTGGGGCGGCAAAGAGCGCTCGACCTCCGCGAGCAGCTCGAGACAAACGTCGCGCTCGCGAAGACGGGACAGGGATCGCGCCGCGGGCACGAGCGTCTCGACGAGGCACGCGATGGCCTTGTCGTGCGGATCGAGCCGTTCGAGCAACCTCGAGAGTTCTGTCAAACGGCGGGTGGCCACGCGGAAATCGTGGATCACGCCGGGATCCTCCAGGGAATCCAGTGCTCGAAGCTGTTGGAGGTAGACCCCGGTGTACCTGTCCAGCAGCGATGCCAGTTCGTGGGCCGTGGTCGTCAACTGTCACTCCACATTCGGGGCGACCTGCCGGCACCCGGAGTGCGTTCCGTGAGCGGGACGCCGCAGGGATGGTTGCCCAACAAGGTACCACAAACCGGCCCGGCATGGCTCCCCCTTCTGGCAGGGCGTGTCCCTTGGATCCCGGCCGGCCGGACATCCGGGCCAAACGCCTCCATCGTGTCTTCTACTCCTCGTCCTGCCTCACGTTGTCTCATCGCCCGCTTCACGAACCTGGCACGGCGAACGGTGCCAGGGAAACCGGCGCGCTTCAGCATCCTCGATGTCGTTCCAGCGGGGCGTTCGGCCTGGCGTGCGACGAGTGGGGTGGCCGGGGCATGATGCGCTGGGTATGACTGAGCATCTCGTAACAACGTTGTTTCAAGGTTGACAGAATGGACAATTCGTGTTTCTTGGGTTATATTGGTGTCTCTCCAAAGGTCCTCGAGGTATGTGTGACAAATGCAGCAACGCTGGTCTGGTGCAAACGTGTCGAGGTCTGTAGGATGTCGTGGTCTGCCACGCTGGGGAGTGCTGAACATCACAGCTCCACTTTGATTGAGGAGAACGACGATGGGATCGAACGAGTTGAGCGACATTGGGGCCCTTGTGCTCACGCTGGTCCGTGCATTGGTTGATCGGCCGGAAGACGTGGCCGTCAACGAAATCGAAGGCTCGCAGGCGACCGTGTTGGAGGTTCGAGTCGCAAAGTCCGACCATGGCAAGCTCGTGGGGCGGCGAGGCAGGACGGCGAACGCTGTCCGTGAACTGCTTACGGGGTACGGGGGAAAGCGCAATCGCCGATACCTCCTGGAGATCCTCGAATAGATCCGCCGGTCGCACCACCTGCTCTCGTCCCGATTCGGCGCCCCCGTCTTTCTCGTTGCCCACCAAAGATGACAGGCGTATGCGGCCTGTCGCCCCTTTCTGGTGGCACTGTTCTTGACAATCCACGTCGGCATGGGTATGAGATTCTACGGTTTCTCATCCCGCCTGGCTGGATAATCGGGAGTTGTCACCCTTGCCCAAAGAGAAAAGAAAACGCGACAGGCCATCGAGCGATGCGACCATGCTGGTGCCCGCTGCTGCACCGCCGCGTGCCATCGCCACGCAGGACCTCCTGTCCCGCTACATGGCGGAGATCCGAAAGTACCCGCTGCTCGATGCGGAAGAAGAGCAGAAACTGACTCGAGCCTACAAGGAGACGAAAGATCCCGAGATCGGATACCGTCTCGTCACCGCGAACCTGAGACTGGTCGTCAAGATCGCGTTCGAGTACAGGCGGTCGTGGACCAACGTCCTCGACCTGATCCAGGAAGGCAATATCGGACTCGCCCAGGCCCTGGAGAAGTTCGACCCGCTCCGGGGCATCCGTTTCACTAGCTACGCGCAGTACTGGATTCGCGCCTACATCCTTCAGTACATCATGAACAACATCAGCCTCGTCCGGATAGGGAGCACCCGTTCGGGACGGAAGTTGTTCTACCAACTCCAGAAAGAACGCAAGAAGCTGCTCGCCCAGGGCATCAATCCTGCTCCCAAGCTGCTCGCCGAGCGGCTCGACGTGCCAGAGGAAGAGGTGGAATGGGTGAGCGCGCGCATGTCCAACCGCGACATCTCGCTGGACGCACCGGTAGGCAGCGACTCCGACGGCCGTTCCGTCTCGGAGATCATCACTGGTGACGAAGTGACGGACCCGGAAGCAGAGGTCGGCACGAAGGAAGCGGCGGAGAAGCTCAGATTGGCCCTCGAGGCATTCGGAGACACTCTCACCGACAAGCGTGACAAGACCATCTGGACGAAACGCCTCCTGAGCCAGGACCCTGTCAGCCTGGCCGAGCTGGGACAGGAGTTCGGGGTCAGCAAGGAGCGAATCCGGCAGCTCGAGGAGCGGCTCAAGAACCGTGCACGCGCCTTTCTGCTCGACGCGCTCGGCGACGAGGTGACCCTCCAGTTCTGACCACGCCCGGGCACGGCGGGACACGGTACCTCCTCGGCCCTGCCCGCTGTCCGACATCGGCGGCTACGGCAGGCCAGGCGCCGACGAAACTCGACCCACCCGAACGAGGACCACCGCGGCGCGAACCGTGCCCCGGATGCCTGGAAAACATCCGGCCAACCCGGGTGGCGGCCCCATGGGGATCCCCAGGCGCGGACCCGTGTGGGGGGGATGGGCAAATGCACGATCGACGGGATACGACACGGCTACGTGCCGGAGGAGCCCCAACGAGGATTCTCCCATTCCACGAGCGGGCGCAGCAGTACCTCGTTCAACGCGTCTGAGCCGGCCAAGGACCTCTCCCGGCAGGCCCCTCGGCGTCCCCCGCACCGCCCGGAGGCTTCTCGTAGGCCTCCAGCAGGCGCGAAAACGCATTCAAGGCATCGACGAGACCGAGAAGAATGGCACCTGCGTCGTTTACGTACAGACCCATCAAGATGTGCCGCACGGCCTGGGCCAGGCGGTCCGGGGGGGCCTCGCCCCCGAGAAACTGGTGCCATGTCCAGACCGCCTCCGCTGTCGGGGACGGCAGGGGTACGTAGGCCTGCTGCCCAGGCTCCAGATCGAGCAGGTCGTCCCACGTCTCGATCACCGGTGCGCACTCGAGGACTTCGACCCCTGCCGCTTCCTTCCCGGTCGCCTCCGCGCCTTCGCCGGCATCGCCGCCTTCGTCCGTCGGTGCCGAGCCGCGTTCACGCCCCGTCGTCTCATCGCCCGGTCTTTTGTCGGCCATGGTCTTCTCCTTTTGTCTAGTGTGTCCAGCCATTGGATTTCTGGTCACTCGATCATCCACCGGGACCATGGAACGAACAAGAGAAGGATCCAACTGCTTGCCGGGAGCAGGTGGACGTCTATCCGCGGCAAGAGCGGCGGCGGCGCGGTTCGTTCTCGCCAAGATCGAGGAAATCGATTGCCGGCGTGGGAATGCAGTCGTGGGCAAGGCCGTGGGATGATCGCCCGCCGCTCCACGCCGGCTCACGCCGGACAGCCGGGCGTCCGTGCGCGCGGCACGCGGTTTGGATTCCAGTGGGAAGCGGCGCGGGGGGAAGACGAGGAGAGGAGCGTCACCGGGAGGATGTGGACCCGCGCACGGATGAGGAGGTCCGGGTGCGGGCTCCGCGCGGCGGCGGCGCCTCCTCGCGGTTCGTTGACACACGATCCGAGCGCTCCTTCACCTTGTCGATGACCTGCTGGATGGTCTGGGAAATCGCGTCCCTGAAGCTGCCCAGCCCCACGCCCGCCTGTGCCGGCGACACCGGCAGCACGAAGATCAGGGCGGCCAACAGACCCGCCCGACGTCCGATATTCATTCGGTCTCCTCCTTGTTGGCGTTCTGAATCGCATTCAGGATCTTTTCCAGTCCGAACGGATTCGTATCCAGGTCATTCGGCCCGGCGAGGACGACCAGACGATATCTCTTGCGGGGTCTGTCGGGAAACTCCGCCCACAGCGCCCCTTCCATCTTGTTTAGCTCGGCGATTACCGCCAACAGCTTCTCCGTCATGGTCTCGACGAACCGGTCCAGCCCCTCGTCCGGGATGTCGAAGATCTGAAGCCGCGCGTGAGCGTGTTGGACACCGGCGAAAACCTGGTAACCGATGTCGAACACCGTCGGGAATATGTAGCCGAGCAGCGAGCGCAAGAACCGGAGATCCCGGGAGGTCCTGGATGGCGGCCTGACGACGAGCCGGTAGGCCTCGGGATCTTCCGGATCTTGCTCGAGGATGCGAAGGGTCACGTAGGCCTCGAGGCGTTTCCAGATTTCGACCGTGGGCAGGTGCCTGTCCACGGTGGCCTTCACGTGCTCGACGATGCTGGTCAGGGGAACGTATTTCTCCCCTGACTTCTCGAGCAGGCTCGACGTGGCCACGTAGATGCGGAGTTCCTGCGTGGGGAGTTCCAGTTCGTTGCCGTCGGCCTCCTGCCTGGCCCACTGGTCGACCGTTCGAACCGAGATGCCGAGGACCCTGGCGATCGCCGTCCGGTCGGTTCCTGGCAACTGCTTCAGGAAGGCCACCGTGGCGCGACGCAACTGTTCGATCCCCTGGGTGAAGTCTCCCAGGTATGCGATGGCCCGCGCCCCCTGGGTCCTGAGCACGAGCCGGGCGTAGCTACGAAAATCGGCTCCCATTCCGTCGATTCCGTGCTGGAGCTTCGGCTAACTCACGAGCAAAAAGTAACATACCTTGTTTCCCATGTCAATCGTCTTCCGGGTGAGCGATCCGCACTGTGGAGGTCTTGCGGGTGCGGTTGCGCGTTGGCCCGCATCGGGGAGGAAGTGAGCGAGCGGCTCGATGTGACACTGGTGCAGACCCGGGTGATTCGTCATGTACGTCCGAAACATGCGTGTCCGAAATGTGAGGGGGAGGAGTCGGACGGTTCAGCGGTGAAGATAGCGCCGGTGCCGGCGCGGTTGGTGCCGGAGTCGTTGGCGACGGCAGGGTTATTGGCGTACATCCTGACGGCGAAGTATGTGGACCACGTGCCGTTGTACCGTCAAGAGCAGCAGTTTCTGGAAGGGTTCCGAGGCCATGTGCGGACCGACGGGTATGGTGGATATGACTTTTTCGACCGTGAATCGAAGCACGTGTCTCATGCATGACCGGGCCAGTCCGGCCCCGCCCCCTGCCAGGACCCTGCCACCCGACACACTCCCCCACTACCAAGACACACGAAAAGGCAAGAGTGGGGCCTGTTGAGCGCTTACGCTGTTGCTTCCAGCGGAGTTCGCCCCGAGTGTTTTCCGAGAGGCGGTTCCACGAGGCTCGAAAGGGCCGTGTGACCCACCGCTCGCCGCTCGCCGCTCGCCACTCGCCACTCGCCACTCGCCACTCGCCACTCGCCGCTCGCCGCTCGCCGCTCGCCGCTCGCCGCTCGCCGCTCGCCGCTCGCCGCTCGCCGCTCGCCGCTCGCCGCTCGCCACTCGCCACTCGCCGCTCGCCGCTCGCCACTCGCCGCTCGCCGCTTGACCTGCTGCCATTGGTGCCTACCTTGATCCATGGATACATCAAGACAGACAGCACGACACCTTGTGTCATTCGTGCGCGTTCACGAGGGATTGAGATGCGTTTCGACAAGTTCACGGTAAAGGCCAGGGAGGCCGTTGCGGACGCCCAGGACATCGCCCGGACCAACGGGCATCCCGAGCTGCGGCTCGAGCACCTGGTGCTCGCCATGCTGCGGCAGGAGGACGGTCTCGTACCGGCGATCATCAAGAAGATAGGAGGCAGCCCCGAGGGTCTCGAGGCCGACATCCAGGCCTACCTCGAGCGGCAGCCCAAGGTGTACGGGGCGGGTCAGAGCGACGTGGGGCTGTCTCGAGACACGGTTGCGTTGTTCGACGCGGGGTTCAAGATTGCGGCGCAGTTCAAGGACGAGTACCTGTCCACCGAGCACCTGCTCATCGCGGTGGCGAACTGGAAAGGTCCCGTGGCCGACATGCTCAAGAGCCACGGGATCGACCACGACGCGATTCTGAAGGCCCTGACCGAGGTACGTGGCAACCAGCGGATAACCGACGAGGATCCGGATTCGAAGTACCAGGCGCTCAAGAAGTACTGCCGGGACCTGACGGCGGAGGCGCAGAAGGGGAAGCTGGACCCGGTGATCGGGCGGGACGAAGAGATTCGGCGGGCGCTCCAGGTGATCTCGAGGCGGACCAAGAACAACCCGGTATTGATCGGGGAGCCTGGTGTGGGCAAGACCGCCATCGTGGAGGGGATCGCCCAGCGGATTGCATCCGGCGACGTTCCGGAAAGCCTGAGGAACAAGCGGGTCGTGGCGCTGGACCTGGGTTCGCTCATCGCGGGGACCAAGTACCGGGGAGAGTTCGAGGACCGGCTCAAGGCGGTGCTGAAGGAGATCACCGCCGCTGAGGGGGACATCATTCTGTTCATCGATGAGCTGCATACGCTCGTGGGAGCGGGGGCGGCCGAGGGGGCCATGGATGCCTCCAACATGCTCAAGCCGGCGCTCGCTCGAGGGGAGCTGCGGTGTATCGGTGCCACGACGCTCAACGAGTACCGGAAGCACATCGAGAAGGATCCGGCGCTGGAGCGGCGGTTCCAGCCGGTGGTGGTCGGGGAGCCGACCGTTGCGGACACCATCGCGATCTTGCGGGGATTGAAGGAGCGCTACGAAGTCCACCACGGCATCCGGATCTCGGACGACGCCACGGTGGCGGCGGCGACCCTCTCCGCCCGGTACGTGGCGGACCGGTTCCTGCCCGACAAGGCCATCGACCTGATCGACGAGGCGGCGAGCAAGCTGAAGATGGAGATCGAGAGTCTCCCGCAGCCCATCGACGAGCTGGAGCGGAAGATCATCAACCTCGAGATCGAGAAGCAGTCGCTGACCAAGGAGCGGAGCGACGAGGCGGCCGCGAGGCGCGAGCGGATCGAGCAGGAGATATCGGAACTGCGCGAGCGGAGCGCCACCATGAAGGCGCAGTGGCAGCGGGAGAA
This sequence comes from Myxococcota bacterium, assembly GCA_024278455.1. Lineage (GTDB taxonomy): Bacteria > Myxococcota_A > UBA796 > JAJRTE01 > JAJRTE01 > JAJRTE01. Next base: position 20,730 of record JAJRTE010000259.1, on the reverse strand, counting down.
GGAGATCATCCAGACCATTCGCAACGTCAAGGAGCAGCTCGAGCAGCTCCGGTTCGAGGCGGAGAAGGCCGAGCGGAGCCAGGAGTACGACAAGGCGGCCGAGATTCGCTATGGCCGCATTCCGGCGCTGGAGCGGGAGCTTGGCGAGGCCGAGGCCACGCTGGCCGACATCCAGAAGGAGCAGACCTTCCTCCGGGAGGAAGTGACCGACGAGGACATTGCCGCGATCATCTCCCGGTGGACGGGGATTCCGGTCTCCAAGATGCTCGAGAGCGAGGCCGAGAAGTTGCTCAGCATGGAGGAGCGGATCCACCGGCGGGTGGTGGGCCAGGAGAAGGCGGTCACCGCGGTAGCCGACGCGGTGAGACGTTCGCGGTCCGGGCTCCAGGACCCCAGGCGGCCCATCGGGAGCTTCATCTTCCTCGGCCCCACGGGTGTCGGCAAGACCGAGGTCGCGCGGGCCCTGGCCGAATTCCTGTTCGACGACGAGAACAACATGGTGCGCCTCGACATGTCGGAGTTCATGGAGAAGCACTCCGTCGCCCGGCTGATCGGTGCCCCTCCGGGGTATGTCGGGTACGACGAGGGCGGATACCTGACCGAGCACGTCCGGCGGCGCCCCTACTCCGTGGTGCTGTTCGACGAGATCGAGAAGGCGCACCCCGACGTGTTCAACACGCTGCTCCAGATTCTCGAGGATGGCCGCCTCACCGACGGCAAGGGCCGGACCGTGAACTTCCGGAACACCGTCATCATCATGACGTCGAACATCGGCAGCCACCTCATCCAGGAACTGCGGGGACGGGAGTCCGACGAGGTGATCGAACAGCGGGTACTCGAGGAACTCCGGCGTGTATTCCGTCCGGAGTTTCTGAATCGCGTCGACGAGGTGGTACTGTTCCCCGCGTTGACCAGGGAGCACCTCGAGCAGATCGTGCTCATCCAGCTCGACCAGCTCAGGCAGCGGCTGGCCGAACGCAACTTGGAGCTTGACCTGTCCCGGGAGGCGATCGACTTCTTGAGCACGGTCGGGTATGACCCGGTGTATGGTGCGCGGCCGCTGAAGCGTGCGATTCAGCGATACCTGCAGAATCCTCTCGCCAAGGAACTGGTGGCCGGTGCTTTCGGCCCCGGGGACACCATTCGTGTCGAGCGCGACGGGGACAGGCTGGTCATCGTCCCCGCGCCCATGGCCGCCAGCGCGTAGGCACGCGCGCACACGTTCTCGCCCACTCCGAGGCGCATCGAGACGCGCCCCACCCACACCTTCGGGCGGGCGTTGCTACGCCGACGTGAATCGCTTCGTCTGGGAACGGGAACGTTGGTCCCCTGGGAGATGCCGATTCATCCTATCTTGCCCCTTTGCGCTTGACTGGCCACGCCCCGCTGTCTAAGATTGTCAACGAGAGTTGCCTCCCATTCTGACGTAATCGCACTGTGGACCTGACGTGGCAAGACCCGCTGACCCTGAAGGAGAGAGCCCCACAGCAGCCGAACGCAGCCGCCTGTCCTTGTGGAAAAAGGTGCTCTTCACGCTCTTCGTGCTTCTGTTGTTCTTTGGCGTGCCGGAATTGGTCTTGAGAGCGTTGGGACTCCCCGAGGACCTCTACGAACGGGGCATCTTCTGGGGGGTCGAGCCCAACCTGTCCGCCGAGCCCTTCTTGCACAAGGAGTTGGGCCGGCGCTTCAAGGTCTCGACGAACTCGAGAAGTCTGCGTTACGCGGAGATTCCCGTTGGACGGCAACCCCGAACCGTCCGTATCCTGGCGCTCGGAGACTCCACGACCTTCGGCTGGGGGCTCGAGCAGGACCAGACCTATCCAGCCAGGCTCGAGCACATCCTGCAGGAAAAGCACCCGGAGGTGGTCATCCAGGTTCTGAACGGGGGAATTCCCGGATACACATCGTTCCAGGGACTGCACCATTTCAAGAAGAACGCGGCCCCCTACGAGCCCGACATCGTGCTGTTCGGATACATCGTGCAGGACGCCCGCAAGACAGCAATCACCGACAAGCAACAACGGCTCATCGATATCGAGGTGCAGCGTCGCAGAATCAACCCGCTCTACCGTCTCAGAATGGTACGGTACCTCCACTGGAAGTACGTGAAATATCTTTCGTGGAGGAACCAGGGGCTGAGCGAACGGGCCGAGGGCGATCCAACGGCTCAAACCAGGGTGCCGCTCGCGGACTACGAGGAGAACATACTCACGTTCGCCAGGTTGTGCAAAGCCCAGGGGGCGCAACTGGTGCTGTTCGGCTTTCCGCTCGAGGTCATCGGCTATACCAAGTATCACCGGGAGTTGCTCGCCAGCGTCGCCAAGAGGGAAGGGCTTCCCCACTTCGACCCTTCGAACCGGATCCATGAAGCCGCCCGGAGAGAGACCCTGTATTTCCCGCAGGACAAGGGGCACCCCAATGCCAAGGGGTGTGCCCTGATCGCACGCTTGCTCGCCGACTATCTCGAGCAGGAACGGTTGTTGGAGGGGCCCATCGCCGACCGGTTGGGCGGTGGCGAACGGTGAGACGGCCGCCGCCATTCCCGAACGAGACCCGGCGCGGAGGGGTGGCGAGCCCCGGAAAGGAGTGGCGAAGGCAAGGGGAACCTGGACTGGTGAGGGGGAGACTGGGCGGGGCAACGAACTGTTGAGGAATCCGTGCAAAGTACGGCGTTAATCCTGACGACGCTCGACGAACTACCGGGATTGAGAGCCTCCTGGGGCAGGGTTCCCGCAGATACCGTGCGGGAGTGTGTTGCGGTCGACGGCGGTTCGACCGACGGCACGCAAGAGTTCTTTCGGGAAAGGGGCATACGTGTCATCGAGCAGGAGCGGCCGGGGTGGGGAGAAGCCGTCAGGGTGGGCGTTCGAGCCACTACCGCGCGCAGCATAGTGTTTTTCGCCCCCGATGGAAACCAGGATCCCGAAGACATCCCTCTCCTGGTCGAAAAGCTTCACGCTGGCAACGACCTTGTGATTGCATCCCGGTTCATGCCGGAGTCGGTACACGCCGAAGACGGGCAGTGTCTGAGGCCCCGGGCACGAGGCTGCCGGGCATTCACGCGTGCAGCCAACCGTCTATTTGGAGGCGCATACCGGATCGCAGACGCGACGAACGGGTTTCGCGCCTTCACCCGCGAGGCGTTCCTGAAGTTGGGCCTGGACGCTCCAGGGTTCGAACTCGCCTACCAGATGACCATCCGGGCGATGAAGCACAGGCTGCGGGTGGCGGAAGTTCCGACGTTCGAGGGACCCAGGCTGGTCGGTCCCAGCAAGTTCCGGGTCCTCCCGGCCGGGTGGCAGCACGTCAAGGTCCTCGGCAGGGAATGGATCGACTCACTCCCCTGACGACAGGACCGCCAGCGTTATCTCTATCGTGGCCATTTCGTCGGACGTGAAAAAGAGGTCGCTGTCCCCGACCAGGTCTCCGCCGTTCACGATGCCGTTTTGGTCGGCATCCTGCCATGCCTCTGCCAGGTACTCGTCTCCTCGAGGCAGGTTTACGAAAAACGTGGCGGGGAGGCTGACCGGCGGGAAGAGAGTCAGCTCGAATATGAAATCGTCCACATCGAGCGGTGTTCCGGCGGCAGAGCGTTGCATGGTGTTGTAGAAGGCTATGCGTATCGCCACGTCGGTCGAAGGGGAGGTTTGGCCAGCGTAGAGGGTCCCGGAGACATTCGGCTGAGGGGGAGGGGGAAGAGGTGTCTCCTCGATGGATGGTGTTTCCGTGTCCTCATGCCCCGGAGTCGGTCCCGTGTCCGGCACCGGTGTTGGGGTGGCTACCGGCAACGTGGGCAGGTGTTCGTAGTCATCGTCGTCGATGACCTGGTATCCCGAAGAAGGCGGCGAATCTCCGGGCCGGGGAGGCGTGCCACAGGACAGAGTAGTCAGGAGCCCGCACAGAACAGCGTACACATCCCAACGACAACGCCTGCCCATGCTCGACTTCTCCACGCCAGGCCAGTCTCGCAGCACCTACTGCCGAACAGCGATCGCATATGCACACCCTGCCACGCCCGGAGCAGGTTGTCAACCCGTGGCGCAGGAGAAAACCCCTTGACACATGCGCCCCGCGTTCTCATAGTAGGCTGCCATGACGCGGGCCACCGAGCATGAAACCTACATGGAAATGGCGCTACGCGAGGCCATGGAGGCTGGTGAGGAAGGCGAAGTGCCTGTTGGAGCCATCGTCGTGGCGGGTGCGCGAGTGATCGCTCGAGCGCACAACATGAGGGAGGCGCAGCAGGACCCGAGTGCTCATGCCGAAGTTCTCGCACTGCGCCGCGCCTCCAGTATCATGCACAGTTGGAGGCTTCCCGGTAGTACGCTGTACGTGACGCTCGAGCCCTGCATCATGTGCATGGGCGCAGCACTGCTCGCCCGCGTGGAGCAGATAGTCTTTGGCGCGTGGGACCCCAAGGGCGGCGCCGCCGGCAGCGTCCTGGACCTGTCGAATCTGCCGGGTATCAACCACCGCATCGAACTCGTAGGAGGGATCCTCGAGCCCGCGTGCGCGGGCGTTCTGTCGTCGTTCTTTTCGCAACTGCGCCGGAAACCCGCGCTTCGTGACGAAGGACGTCGCGACACCTCGAAGCCGAACACGCAATTCGGTTGAAAAGGAGGAGGATTCTGGTAGATTTGGTAGCGATGGAGGGCGGACACGGCCGGACGTTGCTCGAGTTGACCGGCGTGCATGTCGTGCCGGCGACACGTTATGTGGAGAGATGGCCGAGTGGTCGAAGGCGCCTGATTCGAAATCAGGTGTAGGGGTGACTCTACCGGGGGTTCGAATCCCTCTCTCTCCGCCACTGTAGTTCTTGGCGCGGACGCTTTTTGCTTGAGAAACGTCCCCCGGTCGCTATAATTGCCTGGCTGGTACAGGCGGGGCGAATCGAGAGGCTTGTCGGTGCCAGGTACGTGGAGAGATGTCCGAGTTGGTCGAAGGAGCACGACTGGAAATCGTGTGTACGCCAAAAGCGTACCGAGGGTTCGAATCCCTCTCTCTCCGCCATACAACCTGTCCATCTGGCTCAAGGGTTGTTGACCGAATCCCTTGCGAGTAGTCTTGATGGCCGGGCCCCGTGATGCTTGAACGATGAACCCCGCCAGGTCCGGAAGGAAGCAACGGTAGTCGGCTCGAGTATGCGCGGGTGTCCCGGTCATCTGTAGTGCTCGCAAGGGGGCCTGCGGTCGCCGACCACAGAGCATGGCACCGCACGCACCATGGCATACCTCGCGATCGCTCGCAAGTGGCGCCCTCAACGATTCGAGGAGATCGTGGGGCAGACCCACGTCACGCGAACCCTGCAGAACGCCATCAAGCTCGATCGCGTGCATCACGCCTTCCTTTTCACCGGGTCCCGGGGCGTCGGAAAGACAACGGCCGCGCGGATTCTCGCCAAGGCCCTGAACTGCGAGCAGGGACCCACGCCGGAGCCGTGCAACGAATGCCACTCGTGCAAGGAAATCACCGCCGGCATCGCCAGCGACGTGCAGGAGATCGACGCCGCTTCCCACACGGGCGTTGACGACATCCGCGAATTGCGAGGGAAACTCAGGTACCTTCCATCCAGTGGACGGCGCAGGATCTACATCATCGACGAAATCCACATGCTGTCCACGTCGGCGTTCAACGCCCTCTTGAAGACCCTCGAGGAGCCGCCCCCCCACGTCGTGTTCATCTTCGCAACCACTGATCCGCAGAAGCTGCCGGACACCATTCTCTCCCGGTGCCAGCGGTTCGATTTCAAACGGATCCCCATCAAGCTGCTTGCCGAGAAGTTGTCAGAAATCGCCGGAAACGAAGGTATCGAGATCACCGAATCCGCGTTGCTGACGATATGCCGCGAGGCAGAAGGCAGCATGCGGGACGCGGAAAGCCTGCTCGACCAGGTGCTCTCCGCCACCGCCGATCGCATCGACGAACAGGTGGTCGCCGAAGTCCTCGGGCTCTTCGACAGAAGCCTTCTGTTCGATTGCGTCGACGGCGTACTCACCGGCGACGCGGACAGGAGCATCCAGGTCGTCCACAAGGTACACACGTTCGGGTTCGACATCCGGCCGTTCGCTCGAGATCTCCTCGAGATGATCCGCCATCTCAACGTCATCGAGGTGGCGGCCAATCCGGAGCGACTCATGGATGTTTCTTCGGAGGAGTTCTCCAGGCTCTCCCGGATGGCGGAGCGGTGCTCGCCCGAGGTTCTCTCGAGACAGTTCGATCTGCTCCTGAAGGGCTACGATGAGGTGAGCCGTTCCCCTTCGCCGCGGCTCGCCCTGGAAATGACCCTTCTGAGGATGGCACGTGCCCGCCCAGCACAGCCTCTCGATGCCCTCCTCTCGCGCCTCAAGGATCTGGAGCGAGCCGTGAGGCGAGCGGGCGTCGTCACCGTTCCGCAGCGGCCTCGATCTGTGCCAGGGACTCCGGAGCGGATCCCCCCGGCAGCGACCACTGTCGGTATCGACGAGCCTGCCTCGCGCGAAGCCGTCCCGGCGCATCGTCCCGTGGAAACCGTGGTACCGGCTTCGCACGATGATGCCGTAGGGCCCCACGGGGAGCAGGTCGCCCGCGCTGCCAGCGAGGAGGCTGCCGTCTCCCCCACGCAGCCTCCATCCGGCCGCTTCCGTGGAAGCCGATCGGAAGACGCGACCCAGGCGCCTGAACGTGGCGAGGCTGGGGCCTCGAGCGGGCCGCGTACCCGTGGTGAAGGAAGCGGACACGACCGGCGGGATGATTCGTCGCGAAGCCGCCAGGACCGGACGGACGCGCCATCGGAGTCGACTGGTCCGGCGGATCTCCGCGAGGTTCCTGTTGCCCCTTCCGCCGTGTCGAGCGAAGGAGAAGGTGGTGGAGCGGCCGGAGGAGAGAAGTCCTGGTATGGTTTCCTGGACTACTGGGCCGGTCTCACCGATCCGCCCGTCAGGACAATCTACCTGAGGGGCGCATGCGTGATCTCCGAGGAGCCTGCCCGCGTCGTGCTGGGCGTCAGGGAACGGTTCGCGCTGCCGAAAGTCCGGCGCGAGCTGAAGCTGCGTGAAGTGCAAGACTTGCTCCGGCGCTATTATGGTTGCGATGTGACCGTGACGTGCAGGTTGTTGGAAGAAGGCGATGCAGCCGGCGCGAGCTACCAGGAGCGAGAAGATGAACGGGCGAACGCCCGCAAGGAGCGATTGCTGGCAGGGTTGCTCGAGGACGCATCCGTGCAGGCTGCGATGAAGATCTTCGGGATCGACCCGAAGGCCATGGATGTGAAGATCGGCCTGCCTTGAGAGATAGTCTTTCTTGTCCGCTCTGGCCGGGAGGGCAGGTTGGAGAATTGGCCCGGGCGCGAGGCGCAGGGGGGGAGGACCGGGGCGAGGGGCTTGCCCAAGGTGGAACGGCAGGTGTCGCGCTGGAAGCCGGTGCCGTGTCGTGTGGGCACCCCAGGAGGCATCATGGAAGACAACTCATCCGGGACCGGTTTCGAGAATCTGCTCGGGCAGATCCAGGAGATGCAATCGACGCTTCAGCGCATGGAAGAGACCATGGCCGGACGGCAATTCGAGGCTGAGGCCGGCAATGGAGCGGTGAAAGTCGTCGTGAGCGGCAACCTCCGGGTGCTTTCTGTAAAGCTGGACCCGAAAGTGTTGGATCCCGGGGACCCGGAGATGCTCGAGGATCTTGTCGCGGCGGCGGTCAATCGGGCACTGGACGGCATGCGTGCCGGCATGGCCCGTGAGATGTCGGCCGGGTTGTTGGGGGGGGGCTTGCCGGGCTGAGGAGGGTCATGGACGAGAGACGAAACCCCATCCAGCGGTTGGCGCACCAGTTGTCCCGGCTGCCGGGGATAGGGGAGAAGACGGCGTCGAGGCTCGCGTTTCACATCATCAAGATGCCTGAAGCTTATGTCCGCGACCTGGCGCAGGCCCTTCTGGACGTCAAGACCCAGGTCCGTCATTGCTCGAGGTGCTGCAATCTCACGGCGGTGGACCCTTGCGTGTTGTGTTCCGATACGAGACGCCGTAACGACCTGTTGTGCGTGGTCGAACGACCGAGCGACATCGTTGCCATCGAGCGCGGGCGGGATTTCCGTGGCCGTTACCATGTGTTGCACGGAGCACTGTCGCCGCTGGATGGCATAGGTCCGAACGATCTGAAGATACCGGAGCTGTTGCGAAGGCTGGCGGACGATGCCGTCAAGGAGGTCATCATGGCGACGGACCCGGACGTCGAGGGAGACGCCACCGCGCTCTACCTGGCCAGGTTGATACGACCTCTCGGGATCAAGGTCACCCGGTTGGCACACGGCATTCCGGTCGGGTCGGAGCTGGAGTACGTGGACCATGCGACGATACAAAAGGCGCTTGACAATCGCCGGGAACTCTAGCTAGGTTGTAGTTTTGATGGTTCCTGTCGAGAACGCGGTTGACTTCATAGCCCGGGTCTGGTACCTAGATTTTCAGCGTGCGGGTATTCCTTTTCCGTCCCACGGTCAGGTGTGGTATAAGCAGGGTATGGACTGAAAGCAACGTTGGAGCGGAAAGCGGTTGCTGGAAGACAGAATGGGCCGGGGTCTCAGACCATGCACCGGCTCGAGTTGGTGTCTGAACAAATTGCGGTGGTGCTTTCAGGGGGCTCGTGAGTGCGTTCGCGACCGGATGGGCCCACTGGCGAAAGGGGCACGCGACCAAAGTGCAAAGGAGCGAGCAAATGGATCGACGTATTTCTTTGAGGAGTTTCCTATTTGTGCTGGCGTTGTTCGTCGGATCGGGGCTGGTTGGGTGTTCCGGGGGAGGAGATGACGATGACAGCTCGGCAACCCCGGCGCCATCCCCCACGCCGGAACCCTTCGAGGATACCTTCCGGGTAATCGAAATGGAGATTGGCTCAGCGAACGAAGGTGTCGATATCGACGGCGACGGACAGATCGACAACGCGATCGAGACCACTTTGGAAGGTATCATCGACTCCACGGTGAGTACTGTCGCGACCACACTGGAAGACGCAGGCGTCAACTCGCAGACCATCGATATCGTCTCGACGATCATGACCGAGGCCTTGTCGAGCGTGTTCACAGTCGATGCAATGAGCGCCGCCCTCAACGTGCCCATCGACAGCTTCCAGACCAACTACATGCTCGAGTTTGCGCAACAAGTGGATGGCAGTGTCCTCCTCACTTGGTACAACGCGGAAATGCAGCCCGGTGGCAGCTTCGAGGTAGACACATCGAAGACCGGATCCGTGCTCGGGGAGCAGACAGGAACGCTGGACATGACCACCAAGACGGGTGAATTCGCGGGCGACATCGGCCTGACATTCGTTTTCGAGACGGCATCGGTTCCGTCTCAGTCCGCTGTTCCCGCTGAAAACGCCTACGAACTCGTTATCGTCCTCGCGGGGGCGAAGAGTACGGTCGAGCAGTACAACGACGTCTCTCTCAGGAACATGATGTTCGGTGGCGCCATCATGATCGACGACATTGTCCAGCTCATCTCGGACGTGCTCAATCAGGTCGCGAATACACTCCCCGAGGGGGTCGATCTGGATGTCGACGCCCTCGTCTCGGAAATCTCGACCGCGATGGAGGACTACTCCGACGTCACGGTGAACGGTGACCCGGGCTTCTCCATCGGTATCAATGTGAGCGCGGACGCCTCTCTCCTCGTCGTCAAGTAGGACGCCTGCCGGGCGCTCCGGCGCTTCTTCCCCCGCCTCGTTTCTACCGCGCAATCGACAACGTCGACACGTCGTTCGTCTTCATCCCGTCCGGATCTGCGCCATCGAGCCGGCCCAGGCAGGCACCTTGGTGTCGAAGCCCACCGGCTCGCCGTGCAGGTCACCTGGCGTGGTATGTTGAGACACGAGCAGGTGGCGTCCGCCCCTTCGGCCTGCCCCTTCCACAGCTTGGGAGACCGGATGAAGCCGCGTGGTGGTCCAAAGCGCGAGCACGAGTACGAGCACGAGGCCGAGTACCGATCGGTCGCGACCGACCCAGGAGGACAGAGCAGCGTGGACGCGGGTTCCAGCCGCGTGGTGGTCCAAAGCCCGAGCCCGAGCACTTGCGGTCAACCTTATTGGTAGAGCGAGTGTCTGGGGGGAGGAGGGCCGACGGCCAGGAGTTCGCGGGCGAGGGCTTCGCCGAGCAGGCGATGGCCTTCGGAAGCGGGGTGCACGTTGTCCAGGAAATAGGTCATGGGAACGCGCGCTTCCTTGAACAATGCCGGCCCGTCCACGATCGGCGCATCTTCGCGCTCGGCCAGGCTGCGCATGGCATATCGATACGCCTGTACGGCCAACGGGGGAGGAACCTGGTCGAAATCCATGGGCGCAGGCAGTACGAGGAACGCGACTCGAGCCCCCAGCGCCTCGGATTCCGTCACAATGGCCCGCAGGTTGGCGACGTACTCCTCGAGAGGGACTCGAGTCGATGGCCCTGCTTCCAGGCTGCCCACGTCCTCCCTGGACTGGATCCAGCGTACTTCCCGTGTGCTGAGCCACGGGGAAAGCAGTTGCCACAGGAGCCGGTAGGTAGCGTACCCCCGGAGACGCTGTTTCATGGGCGGTAGATAGGCCAGGTCGTCCACGATGTCGTGTGCGCCGTCGCCGCGGTACACGTCGCTCCAGAGGTTGCCTATCACCACCCACGCGGGCTGGACCTTTCTGCCCAGCAACCGCAACGTCTCCAGGGACTGTCGCGAGTCGTGTCCCGGAACGGCGCCGATGATGCCGACCACCTTTCGCCGCCACGCGCGGGACAGGATGGCCGCCGTCACGCTGGAGAAGACCTCGTTTTCCCGCACGGAAGAGCCGTAGATGCTCGAGTCTCCCAGGGTGAACAGGCGTACTTCCCCGGACTCGAGCGGGGGAATCTCCCCCCCTCGCAGGCCCTCGGAATTGACCCGGAAGCCGATCCCGTCCATCTCGAAACGGGTGTTGGGCTCGAGCGCCCATCCGCGATCAGGGTCTTCCGCCAGCGGGATGGGGATGTGATTCGAGAGTTCGGGCGGCGCTTCATTGCGAATCCGGGCGAGTTCCCGGCGCAGTTCGTCGGACCCCGGTGCTGCCGGAGCAGGCAAGGGGACCGTCCTGTGCCAGGGGAAGAAGTGGGGCTCGAGCAGCCGGCAGACACCCTCTACCAGGAGCAGCGAGAGCAGTGTCGCCATTCCGGAGAACAGGATCTTGCGCGACAGCGGGAGCTTCGAGTTGGAAGACGGCATGAGACACGCACACCATTCGCTTGGGACCCCCCTTTTCCGTATCATACTCGATCGAGGTCTCCACCCCAGCGAATTGTGTGCCGGAGAGTCCGTGGTGCCCCCCTGGTTTCCACCGTAGGAGCCTGAAACCCCTTGAGCGCGGCAGGCGCGGGTGATAGGCTGACATCTTGGCGCGTGCGCCGTTTCCGGGACGCTGATGGTCAGCAAAACGCTCCGGATCCCGAAGCTGTAGCCACCGGTGTGACATGCTGCAACAGAATCGCGGGACACGGAGACTCTGGGCTCGATGGACACGACGGCTGCGGAGTTCCGCTGGCGCGCGAGGGGCCGCGGGCGGAGGGGTTTCGTGCGCGAGGGCCTGGCCGTTCGTCCAGTTCGGGCTGTCGGTCGTGGGCGCCGTCTTGCTTCTGACCGTCCACTGGCAGAACCAGCGCCAGCCCATTCATTCCATCTTCCTTTCCTGGCATGCGCCGCTCTACTACCCGCTGTTGAACCTGGGGCTGGTGTTGTGCTTGCTGGCTATCCTGGTGCGGGGCCGGCAAGCCTTCCGGTGGGGACGGGCTCGCCTCGAGTCCCGCGGGCAGCGGTCTGCTGGCGAGCGGCGTGGCGTGGCGAACCGTCTTGCAGAGAGCCGAAGCGCCCTTGAGCACGGGAAAGGCCTTGTGGCGACGGTGCTCGAGCGTGCTGCAGCGGCGCTGCTCCCTGCTCGCCTGGTGTGGGTGGACGGTATCCTCGTCCTGGCGCTGTTCGGTGTTGCCGCCGCGTTGTTGGCGGCCTTTCGTCAAGAGGCCAACCCCACATCGGCCTGCGTGGGCTCGGATTATGTCACGTTCCTGGCGAACATCGTTTCCGCCGGCATGGAACGCTGGGACATCTACAATGGCGCCAAGCGGCTTCCCTACCCGTGGCTGGCGGCGACCTGGGCAGGACTGGCACACACGTCGTTCCTCGAGGCAGGGCAGTTCGTCTCCTTCGTCTCGGTTGCGCTGATACCCGGCGCGACCTATCTTGCTGCCGTTCCTGTCGCCGGTCGCTTCTCGGGGGTCCTGGCCTCGCTCCTGGTATTGTCGATCCCACTGCTTCATCCTTTCGCGATCTACACGGGGAGCTATGGTCTGTTCGCCCTGTCCGTGGCGCTGACCCTTGCAGCCGGGACCTGGGCCGCCAGCAGCGATCGCCCTGGCCACTTCTTTCTCCTGGGGCTCGCTGGCGCGTTCTGTGTCCAGATCCAGACCAAGGGCGTCGTCACCGTCGTGGTCATCGTCGTGGTAGCCCTGGCTGTCGCCCGGGGATGGAGGGGCCGGCTGCTGCGAGGCGCCGCCGTGGTCGCACCCTTCGTCGCGTCGTCGGCGCTGACGCTGGTCTATCCGGTGTCGTACCCGTCCCTGGGTTCCATGGTCGCTATCAACCGGCAGGAGGTTCACCGGGACATGCCCTACCGATGGCCGGTGGTGCGGGAGCCGGATCTTGAGAATCCATCGCCCCTTTCCCGGTTTCTTCCCCACTTCATGCGAGGTGGAGAAATCGAAAGTTTTGCCGCTGTGGCCCTGGCGCCCCCGGACCAGGACATCGTGCGCCTGGGGCGGCATCGCGAGGGGGATCGGTGGGTCCTTGACGCGGAGGTCGTCCCGGACACGACCATCCCGCCCGTTGGCGTCCGGGTACGGGGCAACCTGCGGGTGCTCGGAGACAGGTTCCCGGGAGTGAACGTCGTGCTGGCGTTCCTGGCCGGGCTGGGCGTCGTGGGCTGGGTGATCCCGCTGAACCCGCGCTCGAGGGCCCGCCGCGCTGCAGGATGGGTGGTCTTGGCAGCCATCGTCCCGCTCTGGGGTCCCTTGAGTCTCAATCTCCACACGCGCTACCTGGTCCCCGTCATCCCGCCGGTATCCATCGCCGTGGTACACGGTGTGAACGTCCTGGTTCGGCAATGGCTGAGGGGACGAGAGCCGGTGATGCGAGCCATCGAGAACATCCTCGTGGCCTGGTTCTGCGGTTGTCTGTGCGTGTCGCTGTTCACCGGGGTGCCGACCCTGTGGCTCAAGCCCAGCTTGGACTTCGCTTCTCTTCGCGGCTACCTGGGTGTCGCCAACCTCGAGAGCCACGTCAGCCGTTCCGTTGCCGTGCAGCGCGTCGCCGAATGGATTGCGGCGGAGGTCCCTCTCGATGCCCGGGTGCATGACTGCACGGCGCTGGGGGTCTACCTGCTTCGCCCGGAGGACAGGCGTTGGGCCAACGCGTTCCAGGGCGGGACGGAACGCGACAGCCGGTGCCGCAGCCTGGTTCAATCGCCCCCGGCGGCTGTCGAACGGATGGTGTATGTCATCGCCAGCGACTCGAACGAATTCAGAGGTCCGGGAACTATCGGCGTCGATCCGCTGCTCTCCCTCCCTCTCTCGTGGGAACTGGTCTACGGTATCGAAATGGATACCCTCAAAAGAGTCACAGCGGACCATGGGACGAACTCGAGCGACATCATCTTGGTGTTTCGTGCCAGGGGCAGAAGTCAGGAACAGTGACGTCCGGCGGGCGCCGGGAGGATCCCCGTCGGGCGGGCGGGGTCGCCTGGCACGAGCGCGAAACGCGGCGGCCGGGCTACCGGACGGCAGTCGCGAGACTGGATTCGAAGTCGCCCCGGAGGCGGGAGAACTCTGCGCTGGTCTGCCAGTTGGGGTCGTTCATGGCCAAATGCTTGAGCGAGTGAAGGTAGAGGAGGGCGTTCCGAAGCGCGTCTTCTGCTGTCGCATCCGGGTGTTGTACATCAACGACACCCCAGATTCGATACTCGGCCTTGATGCGTTCCATCTCGTCTTGCCACTCGGAAAGGGCTGCGTCTCGATCGCGACGTTCCGTGAATCGACCGCCGGCAAGCAGGCCCTCGAGCCTCGCCAGTTGCTGCTGGAGCCTGGCCGCGGCTTCGAGAATGCGCTGGTGCCGCCGTTGCAGGGGGGCGTTGGGGCGTCGTTCCTCGGCGCGTTCGGGTCGAGCATTAGCCCCATCCCATTCCACGCTGAGAAGCAACGGCACGGGGAACAGGAGGACCAGGCCAATGGCATACATCAGCGTTCTGGACACCAGCCCCCTCGAGGCATCCGGCGGCTCGAAGGGCACGAGAGATGGCTCGTGAGATGGCCGGGTGGGAAATGGTTCCGAACTGGGCTGGATAGTGCCCGACTGCGCTCCAGGATCGCCAACGAGCGATCCGCATTTGGCACAGTGCACCGCGTCCTGTCGGTTCAGGACAAAGCAATTGCGGCAGTGTCGCATGGCACTTCCCCTTGTTCAAGACTCCACCCTTTCCTTCGGCTCGCCCGTACCAGATCTTAGTTTTGACTCCCGTGGAAGCTGCTCGCTGCAAGACGGCGTGGTCCGACCAGTTGTCACGTTGCGCGGCACGCACACCGGGGAAGCACCGGGCAGGCAAGGTACTGCCGGTCGGCGAGCGACCTCGGTGCGAGTTGCGCGCCACGACCTGTCATCCGCCCCACTGCGCTGGCGGAGTTACAGTGCTACTACCACCGGATTCCATTCACACAATAACATGAACCGGGTCGTGCGTCAAACATCTTTTTTCGTATCGTCAACCAAAGGACTGACAACTCCAACGGTGCAAACGCCGCGACCGCGCTCGCACCCGCGTGTGCTACCTTCTCTTGCCTGCCACGCGGGTGAGCATGCGGTGAAAAGGTGCCAAAGTGCGCCAGGTGGCGCTGTTGTGCACCTCGGCAAGGGCGCGTTCGAGGGTTGCGACCTGCTCGGCGGCGGCGTGTGTCACGTCCTGTGCCGGCGGTGGGGCCGGCGCTGGGTTTCCGGTCCACTGTGCAATGGGGGCCACGGTCCTGCGGAAGGAGTAGGTGTCATCCAGCATGTGCGAGATCTCGAGGTCGTGAAGGGGGGGCGGCACGCTTGCCGCGGCGTCCAGGATCAGGTTGGCGACGGAGGTGGCATCCAGTTCGTGCACGCCTCGCGCGGCGCCCAGGGCCACAAGCTGGCGGGCCAGCTCGCATCGGGGCGTCACTATCCACGGCAGGCCGAGCACGGCCCCGTACAGCAGCCGTGTCCGACTGCCGAGTTCCGCTTCCGCGCACGGTCGATCCAACATGACACCGACGGATGCCGAACACAGCTCTCGAGCCGCAGCCACGGCATCCAGCCAGCCCGTCAACCGCCACCGGTGACGCCACCTGGAGCCTTGGATCCTCTGGACGACGCTGGCGTGGACCTGTTCTGCGTGGTGTCGTATGGGACCCCCTGTCGCCACGACGTGGATGTCTGGATTTCGCGACATGGCGATCTCAGATGCTTGCAGGAACAGGTCGGTGGCCGCCCAGGTGTTGAAAGAACCGGGCCAGATGACCTTCCCCTTCTGCCGCGGGCTCGAGGCCCCGGTCTTGCCGGCCCAGGTCCGCCACATCGGCTCGACAGCAACCGGCACGACGAAGACGGGGACCTGGTTTCCCAGGCGTCCGCTCAGCCCAAGTTGTCCCAGGAGGGCGTATCTCTGGGCGACGCTGACCACCGACCAGGCATCACCGCGGTGCAACACGGCGTCCATGAGCCGGCGCGCATGGAGCACGTGGCTGCCATCACCGCTCGAGGTGGCCCGGAGTTGGGCCTCGGCCATCGGGTCACCGGGCAGGTCGATGAGCACCGGTACGCCTCGAGGGATCCGTGCGGCTGCCTTCGCCGGACCGAACGGGCCGGCGGAGACGACGGCGTCGGCACCACTCTCGTCGATCCAACGAGTCGGAAGGTCCGCGCGGTCGAACGTCGTCGCGGAAACCGACAGGATCCGCAATCGGTGACCGTCGAAAGCCTGTTCGCGCCAGCGGGGGCGTGCGCGCCGCACCGCCTGCACGAGCCACACGTCCCGGCCCGCGTCGAGTAGACCACGGAGGAATTGCCAGGTGCGCAGCCTGGGGAAATCCACGAGCTTCGGGTTGGAAGCAGGCAACGGTCCCGTGCCCAGGAGAAGGACTCGAGTCACCGGCTCTTCTCCCCGGCACGTACGAACGGTTCTTCGACCTCCTCCCGCGGCCCGGAGGCATGGGTCACGACACCCCAGTGATGGGGAATGACGACCATTCCATGGTCTTCGCGGTCGGCCTTGAAGGTGATCGGGTACAACCGATTGTGCCATACGTAGGGCTTCAGGTGGTGCTTGTCGAACACGGCGACGCTGACCAGGTAGGTCCCGGTGAGGAGGGGCAGGGAGGGGTAGTGGAGGAAAAACGTGTACAGACCATGGTAGACGCCTGTCAGGCAGTTGTCGAAGCGCGTGTTTGGACCATAGACGTAGACATCGTCGTTGCGATGGATGGCCACACCGAATATCGGGTCTTCGACCGGCTCGATGACCTTGGCCAGGACGGCGATTGTCACGGAATCGCCGGTGGTGAATTCGGTCTGGGGCGTTCCCTGCGGGCCGAGCACCTTGACCTCGAGGATCTTGACTTCGCCGCTTCCGGTGACGAGCGGGAGATCTCCGTGGTATTCCATGAACGCTTCGACCTTGTCCGTGTCCTTCCAGTATTGTTCGGGATCGTCCAGGCGAATCGCCGCGACGACCCTCTTCTCCAGGGCGGAATCCTTGGTCGTCGCCTGGTATGCCGGCGCGCCGGCGCCTCGGTCGTCCGTAACCGCCCGGTCATGGTTGCCGTCCCCCCCGTTTCGTGCTGTGGCAGGAAACGACTCGGCCGGAGGCGGTCGGGGTGCTTCCCGGCCGACATCCTGGGACTGGACAGGGGCCCGGGCCTCTCGAGCCCGAATGGCATCCATGTAGGCATCGACCACGTTCGCTGCTGCTCCGATGGTGACGACACGTCCCTCGCGAAGCCACAGCACCTGGTCGCAGAGGCTACGAATCGCGTGCAAATCGTGCGAGACCAGCACGATCGTGCGACCTTGGTCGATGAATTCTTCGATTTTTCGCACGCACTTGCGCTGGAAGTACTGGTCGCCGACGGTCAAGACTTCATCGATAAGAAACACCTGGTGGGTCAGGTGGGCGGCAATCGCGAAGCCGAGCCGCAGTCCCATGCCCGCTGAGTAGGTTTTCACCGGGTAGTCGATGAAACTCTCCAGTTCTGCAAATGCGACGATGCTGGGCACGAGCTTGTCGATTTCCCGCCTGGCCAGGCCGAGGACCGTACAGTTCAAGTAGATATTGTCCCGGCCGGAGAAGTCCGTGTGGAAACCGAGCCCCAGGTCCAGCAATGACGATATGCTCGAGTTGACTTCCAGTCGTCCCTCGGTGGGCTGCGATACGCCCGCGATCAGCCTGAGCAGCGTTGACTTGCCCGCCCCGTTGGAACCGATGATCCCGAAAGCGCTGCCTCGAGGCACCTCGAAACTCACATCCCGCAGTGCCCAGAAATCCTGGTGACGTGGCTTCTTCGAAAACAGCTCGAATACACGGTCGCGGTCGTTGACATAGATCCCGAATCTCTTGCCGAGGTTTTCGGCGCGGATGTCGACGGACGGCGTGCTATCCCTGGGGTGGTCGACTCGACGTCGCTTCATGGTCTCACGGGCCGTCATAGAGTCTCGGGCAATCACACCAGGTCCGCGAATTGGCCCTGGTAGCGCGCAAACACGTAGCTCCCCACGAAAAACAGGAACAGAGCGCTCGCCCCGAAGATGATCACGCTGCCCTGGTGTGGGAAACGAAGATTCAGCAGGAGTTCCTGGTACATGCCGACCAGGTGGGCGAGGGGGTTCATGACCAGCAGGGCGTAGAACTTGCGGGGAAACGCCGCCGGTGGATAGAAAATGGGCGTCATGAACATCCAGACCATCAGAACGGCCTTCATCACGTGGGATATGTCCTTGAAGAACATGCCCAGTGTGGCCACGATCATGCCCAGCCCGAGAGTGAACAGGATCTGTGCGAACATGAGAAACGGAACGAACAAGACGTGGTAGGAAACGCCATAGCCCGTGACCAGCACGCCCACCACGAGGATGAGAATCCTTATCGCCTGGTTCACCATGCCCGAAAGGACGACTTGCGAGGGCAGAATGACCGACGGAAACCGCATCTTCTTGATCAGGTGCGCACTCTCGTTCAGCACTGTCGTGCAGCGGGACAAGGTCTCCTGGATGTTGAACCATGTGATCATGCCGCAGAACAGGAAGAGCGCGTAGTTCGTCGTATCCCCCTCCGGGGCGAACCGCACCTTGAGAAGCACGGAGAATACGAACGTATAGATGGCAAGTTCCACGATTGGATCGATGACGGTCCAGAAGAACCCGATGGACGAACCGACATAGCGAAACCTCAGGTCGTTCGCGACGAATGCATACAGCAGATTGCGGAACTGGAAAAAGTCCTTGAAGAAGACGACAAGAGCCTCGACGGGCTCAACCGACTTCTCGTCTGCAAGAGCAGAAACCGTAATAGTCCCCACACGTCCTTCCCGTTCCTGCTCAACCGGCACCTGTGTCATCGCCTGTACGCCCACGCAACCTGCCCCGCGAAACCGTCAGCACGAGTCCAAGGCGCCCCACGCGCTCGACAGAATCGGCAGACTTCGCGCAACACAACGCAACCGCGCCTTCCGCCCCGCCGGATCCACCGGCAACCGGAGCCAAGCGCCAGCCAGCATCAACCGAACCCCATTCCAGTATAGGGTCACTCCTCCTACAATGTCAATGAAATGGCCGGCCCGCGCCCTCTTTGCCGCCGGGGGACGACTCGTGGTCGGGACCGGTACCTGGCAGTTGCCAATTGCCGGCGACGGCAGGCAAATCCCATTGCGGAAAACCGGACCCCACGTCCGCCAGGTGGATGGGCGCAGTTGTTCCTCCGGGCACCTTCGTGTATTCTGAGATCATGGGTGATACGACTGGAGAACCACGGCCATGAAACCGACGCTCCTCGTGCTTTTCGGTCTGTTCATCCTGCTCATTTCCATCGACTGCATGCGCCCTGGTGTCAGGGAGGATGAAGGAGTCCGCGCCGATGTTGCCGCGTCCGAGCCGGGATGGCAGCCTGTGGGCGACCGTGTGTGCTACCGGGCTCCGGAGTTCGAGCGGCTCTCGAGCGCGGAACGCCGGCGGCAGCGTGGGGACGTGCTCTACGAGGTCACCAGGCGCTGGCGTGGCAAGGTGGACGATTCGTTCCGGTTGCCGGAAGACCTCGTGGGGCGCCTCGAGACGGTGCTGTTGCAGCAGCCCGAGCAGATAGAGCGGTTGGTGGCTGCCGACTTCCTCCTGTGCAGTCGCTGGGCGTCTGGAGGGTTGACGCAGGTCGGGTACGCCGAAGCGTTGGCCGCGTTGCTCGAGGAGATCGAAAGGAACACCTGCTCCCATGCCTCCTACGAGATGGTGACGCAGTATCTCGAGGTCGACAGGCGGTGGCAGTTCGAACTGCCCTTGTGCCAGGGAGACCGTATTCGGCTCGATCCCTCGGCGGGCTACTACACCGTCGAATACCAGGGGAATGATGAGGAGACCGTCTGGATAACGGCGGAGGGGGACCGCTCCCATCCGACCGCCGGCACCGACTATCCATGTCCGTCGGATGGCTGCTTCGCGGGACAGTTGCTGGCGAGATTCGTCGATCGCGCTGGCCGTGCCACCGTGTTTCCTGTAGGTCTCGGGACGAAATTCGTCGCTACGGCGGACGGAACGCTCTCCTTCGCCATCAACGACATCGACCTGTACGACAATCGATTCCGGGTCGTCGACGGGGTCAAGGACTTTCTGCTGATCGAGATACGTCCAGCAAGCGGGGAATCGGGCCGATGACGAGTGCGTTCGTGTTCAGGCCGAGGGTGCTTCGGTGCGTCACCGATCGAGCGACCGTTTTGCCGGGAAGCACGCTCTCGGTGAAGCGCCCCCATCACGAGCGCAGTTTCGCGTAGTGGTACACGTCATGATACCGGCCACCTTTGAACACTTCCTGTTTCAATACGGCCTCCAAGCTGTAGCCGTTCTTTTCGAGGACGCGCATTGACGCGCGGTTCGGGCCAAGCACGGGGGCGAACAGCTTCCTGTACTTTCCGGTCGAAAACGCCAGGTGAGTCATTGCCCCCAGTGCTTCGGATGCGATTCCCCGTCCCCAGTAGTCCTCTCCCACCCAGTAGCCGATTTCGGCCACGTGGCTTCTCCATCCGGTCTGGGGCGCGATTCCGACACTCCCCACGAATTCGCCTCGATACACGATGACCTTGGTAACTGCCCCGTTTTGCTTGCACCCGGTCTCTATCCACCACTGTGCGTCATTCAGCGTGTATGGGAATGGAAACGTTGGTGCGAGGTATCTCGATACCCGTTCATTGTCGGCCAGGTGAACAAGTCGCTGAATGTCGGCGTTTGTGTACGCTCTGAGTTCAATCATCATTCACCGGCAAGTCAGGCTGTCGCGTGGGGAGCATGACGGGCTCAGGGGTCGGCGGTGGCGATGGCGCGGCATGCAGCGCGGGTGTCGTTGCGGCTTGCGCGGGTGTCGTTGCGGCTTGCGCGGGTGTCGTTGCGGCTTGCGCGGGTGTCGTTGCGGCTTGCGCGGGTGTCGTTGCGGCTTGCGCTGGTGTCGTTG
>JAJRTE010000258.1 GCA_024278455.1 Myxococcota bacterium | reverse complement strand
TGAGAAGCTCTCGAACCGGGACCTGATTCGCTTCGACGAAGCGCACCTGAAGATGATCCTGCTGACCTACCTGACCTTCAGCCCGATCTACCGTCCGCTGTCCGAACTGGAGTTCAACCACGGCTACGCCGACCTGTTTCTCGCCCTGGACCACCGGTACCCGGACGCGCGGGTGTCGTGGCTGTTCGAGCTGAAGCATCTCAAGTCGGACGCGAGCGAGGAGGCGGTGGAGGGGGCGCGGCGGAAAGCGCGGGCCCAGATCGACACCTACTTGGAGGATGTGGGGGTGCTCCAGCCGCTGATGGGAAATCGGGCCCTTCATGCCGCGACGGTGTTGCTTGTCGGCTCGAGGGATCTGCGGTGGTGGGTGGAGCGGAAGATCCCGGCGCCGGGGCAATCCCGGGATGCAGCCCAGCCGGGATGAGGCGCGACTGCGGCCGTGTCGAGACGGCGATGTGGGCGGCGAGTCGAGACGACCGGTGATGGAGGTGGCGAAGGTGCCGGGTCAGGGGCTAGGAAGGTCACAGGTCCTGCCCCCACTTGGCCATTGAGGATGTCCGCGGACCAGGCGAGAACAAAAAGGTTGGCGGTCAGGGGGTCCGGATGGCCGAGCCTCGGCAAGGCACCTGTTGAACCCGTCCAGGTAGAAACCTCTTGACACAGCCAGCGCACACCCTCATATTGGGTCGTTCCACATTCCACGGCGCAAAGGGTATGCGTGTGCCCGGGAATGCGTCGGGGGCGCGGCCTCGTTTGGAGCCCGTGTCGGGAAAGGCCTTTTGTTCTGAGGACACAAGCATCATGGTCAAGGTCAGGTTGACAAGAATGGGAGCGAAGAAAGCCCCCTTCTATCGGGTCGTCGCAACCGACTCCCGTAATCGACGCGACGGGCGCTTCATCGAGATCCTGGGGTACTACGACCCGGCGAAGCAGCCCGAGATCCTGCACATCAAGCACGACAGGCTCGAGTACTGGAAATCGGTGGGCGCACAGGTGTCCGACAGTGTCGCATCGCTCATCAAGCGAGCCAGGAGGCATGCACCTCCCGTGACCGTCGAGGAATGACAATCGGGACAGTGGGGGATGTGTGAAAGACCTCGTGACGTTCCTGGCCAAGGCGGTCGTGAGTCATCCGGAAGCGGTGCAAGTGCGCGAGGTGCCCGGTGAGGGTGGCACAACGGTCGAACTGCGTGTGCATCCGTCCGATATGGGCGTTGTGATTGGGCGTAAGGGACGGACCATCAACGCCTTTCGGACCCTCGTGGCCATCGCTGCGCAGAAACAACAGAAACCCAACGTTGTGTTGGAAGTCGTGGACTGAACCATGTCCGACGAACGCCGGGTGGAGGTCGGCCGGGTGGTCAGGCCCCATGGACTTCGGGGTGAAGTCAGAGTCCAGTTGCACAACCCGGATTCCAACATCCTCTGTGATGTCGGCACGGTCTGGCTCGAGCGGGATAGCATGCCTGGACAGGCCCTGGCTATCGTGTCGAGCAGACCGATCGGCAGGCAGACGGCACTGTTGCTCGAAGGCATTTCGGATCGGTCCAGGGCCGAGGACCTGGTAGGAGCAAGAGTCCTGGTACCGCGGGAAAGGCTTCCCGAACTGGAGGAGGATGAGTACTACCATGTCGATCTCGCCGGGCTCGAGGTGCGGGACAAGACCGGGCGTTCGATTGGCGTCGTGCAGGCCGTCTACCCTACGGGCGCCCACGACGTGTTCGTGATCGACGGCGGCCGGGGACAGCAATGGTTGGTCCCGGCCGTGGAGCGCTTTGTTGCCCGTGTGGACGTCCCGGCCGGCATCATCATCGTCGACAACCTCGACGATCTGGCGGGGTCGAAGGATTCCGGCAATGCGGTTTGATGTCATCACGTTGTTTCCGGACATGGTGCGGGCACCATTCCGCTACAGCTTGATGGCCCGAGCGATCGATGCCGGCTTGTTCGGGCTACAGGTGCACGACCTACGCCAGTTCGCCGCGGATCGCCACCGTGTATGTGACGATTATCCCTTCGGTGGTGGCGAGGGCATGGTTCTCAAGGTGGACCCGATCGCCCGGGCGATTGCCGCCGCCGCGCAACGTGGGGTTCGCAAGCAGGTGCTGTTGACATCTCCCGGCGGTCGGCGTCTGGATCAGGCGTTCGCCCGGGAACTCGCGCAGCTCGACCAGGTGCTCATCGTTTGCGGGCACTATGAAGGCGTCGACGAACGGGTCAGGCAGCATATCGTGGACGGCGAGGTATCGATAGGAGACTACGTATTGACCGGCGGCGAGCTGGCAGCCTGCGTGATCATCGATGTGGTTGCACGGTTGTTGCCCGGTGTGGTCGGAAGCCGAGCGTCGGTGGACAACGAGTCGTTCGAGAATGGTCTCTTGGACCATCCGCAGTACACGCGACCTCGAGTCTTTGACGGACTGGCTGTCCCCGAGGTGTTGCTGTCCGGTGATCACGGGCGCATCGCCCGCTGGAGGAGACAGGAAGCCCTGCGCCGAACGTGGCGTGATCGGCCGGACCTGCTGGAGAACGCACCGTTGTCCGAAGAGGACAGGCGGTTTCTCGGTGCACTCGACGTGCGGCGCGATAGCGGGTTCGAGGCGGGTTCGAGCGATGAACATGAATCGTGACCGCCGGTTCGAGGCATTGGAAACGCGGTGCGTTCGACATGGGCGTGCCGGAAAAGCGTGACCCCCATCGTCGAAACGGGGGCAGGAGGACGGCATGAACGCAATCATACAGCAGCTCGAGCGGGAGAGTCTCCCTGAGGAGTCGGGATTGACCTTCCGTATCGGCGATACGGTCAGGGTCGCGGTCAAGGTGAGGGAAGGGGAGAAGGTCCGGATCCAGAATTTCGAGGGTGTCGTCATTCGAATTCGTCGAGGCCTGAACCGGACCACCTTCACGGTGCGCAAGGTCTCCTACGGCGTGGGGGTGGAGCGGATTTTTCCTCTTTATTCCCCCAACATCGAGTCGATCACGGTGAAGAGTCGTGCTCGAGTGCGGCGTGCCAAGCTCTATTACCTGCGCAAGCGGTTCGGGCGCGCGGCGAAGCTCAAGGACATCCGGTTCCGATAGGCTGTGATGTCCACCTTGTTTCCGTTTCCGGTCGATGTCGCCGGGTCGCGTTGGCTCCCTGTGGAACAGGCCTTGGACAGCCGGGGGTTTGGGCGCGTGGCCGGCCTGGACGAAGCCGGGCGTGGGTGCCTCGCCGGACCGGTGGTTGCCGCCGCCGTGGTCCTACCCCCGGGCACCGACCTGCCCGGAGTCCAGGACTCCAAGAAGCTGACGGCGCGCCTGCGGGAGGCTGCCTACCAGGAGATCCAACGCATCGCGGTCGCCATGGAGGTCGGAAGCGCGTCTCCAGAAGAGATCGACGCCCGGAACATCCTCAACGCCACAAGGTTGGCCATGGCTCGAGCTGTCGAACGGTTGCAGCCGGGTCCGGACTTCGTGCTGATCGACGGCAACTTCTCCATCCCGGTGCTTCTGCCGCAACGGTCCATCGTCAAGGGCGATGCCCGGTGCCTTTCGATCGCCGCCGCATCCATAGTCGCCAAGGTGACCAGGGATCGGTGGCTGAAAGAGGCCGCCGTCGCCTACCCCGAGTATGGATTCGAGCGCCACAAGGGCTATGGGACCCGGGAACACCTCGCCGCTCTCCGGCGCCACGGGCCGTGTCCCCTCCACCGGCGCACGTTTCGGGGGGTCCTGCCCGTGGCGTGCGGTGAACATCGTGCCTCCCGGGTCACGCAGGACGCCGGGATGGCACCCGGAAAGTCGCCGCGCTCACGGAAGCCGCAACATGAGTGAACACGGGACCGACCATCGCAAGGCGCTCGGCAGGCGCGGAGAACGGCTCGTGGCGGAACGGCTCGAGGCTCGGGGCTTTCAGATCTTGGCCACCAACTTCCAGTCTCGTTGGGGAGAAATCGATATCGTTGCCAGGCGTGGCGGGGCGATCTGGTTCGTAGAAGTCAAGTCCCGGTCCACCGCGATGGTCTCGGTGCCGTCGGTGTCCTGGAAACAGCAGCATCGGTTGACGCGCATGGCCTACCACTTCTTGCAGCGCTACGAGGAACCGTTCGACTCGGTGCAGTTCGTCGTCGCCGCCGTGTCTTTCGATGCTCGACCCCCGCGGGTAGAGTGGATCGAACAGGCGTTCGAGGGTACGTTTTGATCGGCCGTCCTGTGGCCGGGCGGTCCATCTGGCCGGCCTGGCCCGGTCGTGCAGGAGGCTATCGTGCGCCCGGATCGACAGTCCACGTCGCCTGCCATCCTGTATGTCGTGGCGACCCCTATTGGCAACCTGGAGGACCTGGGTGCTCGAGCCGTCAGGATCCTGCGCGGCGTGTCTCTCATCGCCGCCGAGGATACGCGAACGGCCCGAATCCTGCTCGATCACCACGGGATCCATACGCCCCTGTCGAGCCATCACGAACACAACGAGGCGAGGAGCGCGGTGCGTTTGGTGGAGCGCCTCGTGCACGGAGAGGACATCGCGCTGATTTCCGAGGCGGGGACACCGGCCATCTCCGACCCGGGGTACCGCCTGGTCCTGGAAGCCCACCGGGCGGGCGTGCGCGTCATCGGTATCCCGGGGCCTTGTGCCGCCGTCACCGCGCTCAGCATCGCCGGGTTTCCCACCGACCGTTTCTTGTTTCTCGGCTTCCTGCCCTCACGGCGCGGGCGCCGCAGGGCGCTCCTGCAGGGCGTGAAGGACGAGCCGGGGACCCTGGTGGCGCATGAGAGCCCTCTCCGTATCCTGGACACACTGGCGGACGTGGCCGAGATACTGGAAGGCCGGGAGGTCGCGGTCGCCCGGGAGTTGACCAAGGTGCACGAGGAGGTTTTGAGGGGCGCCCCCGGTGGGGTCGCGGCGGAGTTGTCCGCGGGGGCGAAGCTCAGGGGAGAGATGACCCTGTTGGTGGCGGGAGCGGGTCGCCGCGGGAAGCGAAGACAGCCGGGACGGGGCATGGTCGAGCAGCCCCCGGGCATGAAGCGGGTGGCCCGGCAGGTAGCGGCCCTGTTGGATCTGCCTGCACGGGAGGTCTATGCCGCCCTGGTCGAAGTCAAGCGGGTACACGAGGGCATGGCGAAAGGATCCGGCGTGGACCTCGAGCCGCACGGGGATGACGACTGACCCGCCCCGTTCAGAACGTCGATGTCAGGGATACGCTGTAGCGGGCTTGCACCGTGTGCCCCTGCAGGATGCGGTACGGCGACTCGAGCCGGTGAGGGAGGACGTACCTGAGGTCTCCGAGGGCATCGATCCGCAGGTAGCGAAAGATCTGGTACTGGAGGCGAAGGCGGAACTCGTACCCCAACCGGGACTCCTCGCTGACGACCGATCCCGAGGTGGGTGCCACTTCCTCGCTCCCGTACAGGTAGGACTCGGTGATCACACTGGGCAGCAGCGTGCCGGAGATGACGGTCGACCGGGACCAGTAGTGGCCGCCGAAGGCGAAGTCCACGACGAATTTCGCCCCGCTTCCCGGGTCGACGAAAGGAAGCAGCTCCACGCCGAACAGGGCGGTCGTCTCATCCGGCGGCGTGAGCAGGTAGGTGTTGGTTTGGCCGGTCGCATCGGTGTAACTCGTCTCGAAATCCCCGTACCGGAGGGTGCGGATGGAGATGTAGGGGTCTGAGATTCCGAGATTCTTGCTGAAGGAGGTGCCCAGCAAGAGCCCCGTCGCCCCTGCTCCCGGTCCCCCCTGGTAGAAGTTGCTCCCGGTGTTGACGATGGCGCCCACCTCCATGCGCCAGGTGGCGAGCGGGGGGAAGGAGGGATGGGCCGGTTGTCGCAACGTTTCGAAGGATCCAAGATCGGTTTCGTGGAACGGGGCGAACCGGACGCCGACGATGATGTCGTCGGTCCCGCTCCAGGAGAAGCTGGGCGTGGAGGCGACCTGCGGATTGGCCACGTACCTGTTGCCGTCCGGGTCCAGGTGGATGGAGGAGCCCACGTTGCAGTTGGGGCCGCTCTGGAGCACGTCGTCCCCGGCACCGTAGGAACAAGGAGTCACGGCAGCCACGTCGGCGTAGGAGCGGTAGCCTGACGAGACGATGGGAATCTCACCGAACAATTCGGCGCCCGGCACGAATCCGAACCTGAGCTGGAACCGCGGCCCGGCTTCCCCCTGGCGGAGCTTCCCCACCTGGACGGCGTACTCGAACATCCTGCTTCGTTCTGCCGTCCCGGCAAAGCCTACCCCGGCCTCTCCGTGGAGGAAACCTGCCACATCCGTGTCACGGGCGGCTCGAGCAGGCTCACCCCGGGCGGCGAGTACGAGAGTGGCGAAGAGGATCAGGTCGAGCTTTCGTGTCGTTCTTCTCATGGTTGGCCTATCCCCCGGACTTGCGTATGTCGAGTTCCTTCATCTTCAACTGGAGGCCCTTGCGGGATAGACCGAGCCGTTCCGCCGTTCGGGTGACATTCCACCCGGTCTCGTTCAGCGTCCTCACGATCAGGTCCCGCTCGAGCTTCGCGGTTTTTTCTCGCACGAGTCGCTTGAGCGGAATGTGGTGGGGAAGCGACGGAGACGACCCCGATTCGACTGCCTCGCGCGTCCATTCGACCGCACCCACATCCGCGCCCTTCGCGCGCACCGATTCCACATCCTTGAGTCCCGCCAGCAGTTCCGTGGGAAGGTGCCGGACACCGAGAATCGTGGACTCGGAGAACAGGATCATCCGTTCCATCACGTTCTCGAGTTCCCGGATGTTGCCCGGCCAGGGATACCGCTCCAGCGCCTCCAGCAACGTGGGATCCACACCTGCCACAGCCTTGTTCAGTTTGCGATTGTACTTACTGATGAAGAAATCCACCAGCAAAGGTATGTCCTGGGCGCGGTCGCGCAGGGGGGGGAGCCGGATCGGCACGACGTTCAAGCGGTAATAGAGGTCCTCCCGAAACCGGCCCGCCCTCACGTCGTCGAGGAGGTTGCGGTTGGTGCACGCGATCACCCTGGTGTCCACGTGAATGGTGCTCGTGCCTCCCACACGGACGAATTGCTGCTCCTGGAGGCACCGGAGGAGTTTGACCTGCAAGGCAGGCTTCAGTTCGCCCACCTCGTCCAGGAAGAGAGTGCCCCCGTCGGCGAGTTCCAGCTTGCCCGGCTTGGCCTTCACTGCGCCGGTGAACGCCCCCTTCGCGTGGCCGAACAGCTCGCTCTCCAGGAGCTGCTCCGGGATGGCCGCGCAATTGATGTCCACGAGCGCGCGATGGGAGCGACCGGACAGCCCGTGGATGGCTCGAGCAACCAGCTCCTTGCCGGTGCCGGACTCGCCAGTAATCAATACCGTGGACGGTGAATCGGCGACACGTTCGATCGTATCGAATAGGGTCTTCATCCGGTCCGTCATACCGATGATGCCGAACCTGCCCGTGGTGGCGTTCGGGTTCACGAACGTCTCCATGGCCTCTTCCCGCTGCCGGATGGCATTGTCCACCTGGGTGAGGAGTTCCTCCATGTTGCAGGGCTTGGAGATGAGATTGTACGCGCCCTGGGACAGGGCTTCTATCGCCTTGTCGGCCGTCCCGTGCGCGGTGAGAACCAGTACCGGAATGCTTGGCAGGCCTCGAGGCGCCCTCCCCACGACGTACCGGAGCACCTCGAGCCCGTCTTCTTCCGAATCGGGCATCTTCAGATCGGTCAGGACCAGATCGACATCGTGGGACTGGAACTGGCGCTTCGCCGACACCGCATCTGCCGCCTCGACGATGGCGTATCCTCTCCGGCGAAGGTGCGCGGCGATGACCTTTCTCACGTTCGCCTCGTCTTCAGCAAGCAGGATCAGGCGCGGTCGCGAGGGAAGTGGGCTTCGGCGTGGCATGGAGTGTGACCCGTGCTCGAGGCATGCCCAGCCCGTCCAACAGGCTTGACGATGCCGGCGATTCCAAGTAAGACGGATTATACTCAAAACAGACGCCGGGAGTAAGGGATTTCGGCAACGACGACTCGGGTGGCAAGATGTGGTTGGACATCAGTGTAGGGGTCCTGCTGATAGTGTTCACCCTGTTGGGGTATGCTCGAGGCCTGTTCTCCCAGGCCTGGTCCCTGGGCTCGCTCGTGGCAGCCTTCCTGGGCGCACAGCCTTTGTTCGAGCTTCTCCATGCGCGGTTCGGGTGGGGGGCGGGCGAGTCGCTGGTCGGTGATGGCGTGATCAAGCTTGTCATCGGGATCGTACTGTACATCCTGCTGCTGGTCGTCGGCTATGTCCTCGAGAAGCGCCTGATCGAGCGGTTCAAGCTCGTGTCGGCCGGCAACAGGGTGTTCGGGGCCATCCTGGGATTCCTCAAGGGTTCTCTCGGCGTTGTCATCGTGCTCTGGGTGGTGACCTTCGTGGCGCACCTGACGCCTTCGAGGCAGGCTCCGTGGCGCCAACAGGTCGAGCAATCAGTAGCCGCGGGTCTGGTCGAACGGTACAACCCCTTGAACCTGTTCCTGTTGGCGCGCGTCAAGCCGTATCTTCCCCGGAGCGCGACCGGAAGCGCCAGTGAGCCGGTCGTTCCTCCTGCCGCGGTCGCGCAGAGGGCGAGCTTCAAGGCGCTGCTCGCCGACGAGGCGTTCCTCGAGGCCTACCGGGAGCGAGACTACCTCCAGATCGTGCTCAATCCGTCGTTCCAACGACTCGTGGCGGACGGCGCGCTTTTGCAGGCGTTGGAGAAAAGTCAGCACTGACAGGGAGAGCGCATGTTCGACACCCTAAAGCGCGCGCTGATGATCGGCCTGGTGGCCCTGGCGCTTGCCGGGGCTCCGGCCGGATGGGCCGGCGGGCCGGAGACCATGGTCGTTGCCAGGGATTTCACCCTGAGCGACGTGACCGGTCGCACGTGGACCCTTGCCGAGCAGAAAGGCAAGGTTGTCGTGTTGAGCTTCTGGGCCACCTGGTGTGGACCTTGCCGGTTGGAACTCCCGCGCCTGCACGACGTGTACAAGCGGCACAAGCGCGAGCCGGTCGAGATGTTCGCCATCAGCGTGGACAACGCGGCGACCGTCGCGTTGGTTCCCGCGTTTGCGGAGCAGATGCGGCTGAGCTTCCCGGTGTTGCTCGACACGGACAACAAGGTCGTGATGCACTATGATCCCCAAGGGATCATCCCATTCACGGTCGTCATCGATCAGCAAGGTCGCGTCCGGCACGTGCACCCGGGCTACAATCCCGGCGACGAAGCGAGGGTGGAGCAGGAGGTCGTGGAGCTGCTGAGGGAGGCCGCGAACGCGGCTCGCAAGGTATCGGCCAAGTCCGGACAATCCCCGAAACGTGCCATCGACAAACAGGAGAACGAGCCATGAGCCGAGGTCGCTGTTCATTGTTGCTTCTGGGTCTGGCGTTGTTCGTCACCCCTCTCGCCTCGGCCGAAGTGCTGAAGGTCAAGAGCGTGCGTGCGTCGTCCACCGCCCCCGAGGACGCTGGTATTTCGTACGCGCCAGAGAAGGCCGTGGACAGCCGGGTCAGCACCTACTGGGCGGAGGGAGAGGATAGTGCCGGGCTCGGCGATTGGATCGAGTTCAATTTCGGCAAGGAGGTCACGATCTCCCGCATCGTGTTCTACGGCGGGAACTGGGACAGCCACGAATTCTTCCGCCGGCACAATCGGCCCAAGCGCGTCCAACTCAAGTTCTCGGATCGGTCCAGCCAGCACATCGAGATTGCCGACAAGATGGAGCGGCAGGTCATCGCGTTGGAGAAACCCGTGAAGACCCGGATGGTGAGGTTGGTCTTGAAGGAGGTCTACCCTGGAACGACGTTCAACGTGACCTGCATCGCCGAGGTCCGTTTCCAGAACGACCTGCCAGGGCAGGAACTCGACGATGTCAAGGCCAGCGCCACGTCGGCTCTCCCGCCGGACAGCGCCGGTTCCTACGGGGCCGACCGGCTCGTTGACGGCATCGAGGACCTCGTCTGGTGCGAGGGCAGGAAAAAAGGCCCGGGTATCGGTGAGACCGTCACCCTGTCGTGGTCGCAACCGGTCGCCATCGAGGAGATCGCCATCCTCAACGGGGTCGCATACAGCGAGGAGACATACCTGAAGAACAACCGCGTTTCGCGCCTCAAAGTTCAACTGGGCGACAACCCGCCCAAGGAAGTCGACGTGGAAGACCGCTTCGGCGCCTATCAGGCGATACCCATGAATAGGGCCACCGGCTCGTCTCTCACGCTCACCGTCACCGGCGTGGTCAGGGGTACGAAGTTCGACGACACCTGTATCTCGGAAGTCCGCATACGCCGGGCCAAGTAGCGTGCCCAAGGGCGACTACGGAAGGTCCAGCGCGCCGACCGGTGCGATGGAGAACAGTCCGTACAGCTCCCCACCGGCTCGTTCCAGCGACCGGTGGTATGTGATCACGACCGCCTCCTGTTTCTCCCCCGCTTCCCAGGTGAACTCGAGGGACTGCCCTTCCCGGGGCGACCAGTCCAGGCTGTTCTCGTCCGTCATGATCTCCACCCGTCCCGCGGCGTCGCCTGATGGCGGCGCGATGCACTGGACGTGGAGGTTGCCCGCCTCGTCGCCCAGGTACCACCTGATGGTCGCGCCCGGAGCCAATTCCAGCCATTGTGCGGTGGGCGGAAACACCTGTTCCAGCCGCGCGCGTTGCTTCTCCAGGCCGACGGCGATCGACTCCGACTGGAGGGAAAAGACGTCCATCCGTGCCTGGACGCCGGCCAGTTCCTGCTCCAGCTTCTCGACACGGCTCTCCATGCGCGCGTGCTGGCCGGCCGCGCACGACGCACAGGTGAGACCCATCACGGCGAGGAAAGCGAGGCGTCGACACAAGGTGCCTGGAGACATCGGTCGTGTCCTCCCGGTGCTCGAGGCGGGCCTCGGCCCGTGCCTGAATCGGCCCGCCCCCTGGAGCTGTGTTCTTCTCGAGGGACAATACCGGCTCCAGCGTCTCTTGTCAGCCCCAATGTTCCTGTGTGAAGGCCGGCGCAACGCACGTCGCAGCCGTTCTCCTCCGCTTTTGTCCCCCCTCTGTTCAGAGTGATAGGCATGGGCGAAAGATGTGTGCTACCATGACAACCGGAGTGGACAATGGACCATGGCGGTGTCGGGGCGCAATGGGCAACGCTGGCCTCGGGGCTGCCGAGTTGCCGTGGAGACGTGGTGTGCGCGTGCGTGCCGCGTGCCTGGATTCGGAGCAACCATGAAGAGGCAGAAACGGGTGAGAATGTGGTTCGTGGCCTGGTGCTCGCTGCTCGTCCTTGGTGTGGCAGGCTGTTCCGGTGATGTCAGCCTTGGCCATGCCGAATGGACGGACTCGTTTCTCCAGTCGGCGTCCCTTTCGGTCGACGTGTTGTTCGTGGTGGACAATTCTCTCAGCATGCAGGGTCCCGGGCAGGAGCACGAGCGCGTCGTGGCGGCGTTCGAGGATTTCGTGGCGGGTCTGGAAGAGAACAAATCGGAGTTCCACATCGGCATCACCACAACAGACCTCGACCAGGAACTCGATGCCGGCGGCACCAAGGGGCGACTCAAGGAGTTCACCGCCGAACAGCAGCAGGAAGCCTGCACAGGTCTGTCGGACGGGGCGTCCCAGGAATCCTGCTTGCAAGAACTGGCCCCCTATGTCGGCTCTCGTTACATCACCTCCGATATGTCTGCTTCGGTGTATCAGGCCGTTTTCCAGCAACTCGTGTATCACCTCGGCGAAGGAAGCGGCTGGGAGAAAGGGCTGTGGGCCGCCAAGCTCGCCCTGTATCCACAAAGCGAGGGAGGAAACGCCGACGGCTGGAACCACGGCTTCATGCGGTCCGATGCCAAGCTCGCCATCATTTTCATCAGCGACGAGGACGACTGTTCGGATGAGGGAAACCCTCTCCCGGGTGAGGAGCAGGCCGAATGCTACACCCACACGGACCAGTTGAGACCTGTTTTCGAGTACGTGGCAGACTACCAGGCACTGAAGCTCCGTGACGACGATATCATCCTGTCGGCGATCGTTGGTCCCCAGAACCAGGGAAACGATACGGACTGCGGAAAGAATACCTCAGCGGGCACCCGGTACATCAACGCGGTCGGCGCGTTCGACGGGGTCGTCGGGAACATCTGCGACACCAACTTCTCGGGCATTCTCAACGAGATGGGGCTCAGTGCAGCAGGCATTCGAACCCACTTCGTCCTTTCTCGAGTCCCTGACCCAGATACTATCCAGGTCCAGGTCAACGGGCGGGACATGCCAGCGTCCGAGGGCTGGGCCTACGACGAGGTCAGCAACGCCATCGATTTCTTTGGAGACGGGATCCCTCCGCGCGACGCCACGATCTTGATCAGTTATCGCCTCGGCTAGTCTTGCGGGAGATGATTCTCGGTCCAGACGCCCGAGATCAATCTGGATACACGGGGCGCGCGATCCGGCAACCTGGGCTTCGAAAAGAAATGTGCCCTCTCCGCGCGGATGGATTCAACATGGAGCCAAGCTAACCCCCGAAAAACAGGTGGGCTTCATTTTACCACTTCTGGCTTCCCTTCAATGAAGGGCGTGCGCTCCATGGCAAGGGACGAATCCCGGGGGAGTTATCAAAGGAGTCAGTGGTACTCCGGTCACTTGCACCCGTGCGAAGAGGGTCGTATCAAGCATACAGCCTATTCCTGGATCTCGCAAGCGAATTGAGCCCCGGTTCCTCGCCGCTCGGGCTGCGAGAGTGCACAACGACATCGTCGACCTTTTTTTGAAGGCCGTGCCCCGACACGGTGGCGTCCACCCGGTCCCGGTATCGGCGCAGCCCGGATCGATATGGGGGAGCATGGTGTGAAGGGTCGTTATCGGTCGGGCCTCCTGCCCGCTGCAGGTACGGGAAAAGCTGTCCACACCTGTGGATAACTCGAGAACTTGCTGCAACCACGGCATATTTTCGCTGATCTGTGTGTAACTCGTTGAAATTGCACCGCAATTCCTGTGCGGCGTTGTTTTCCACATGGAGAGGCGAACTCAGAAAGGTCAAGCATGCTCGGCGATTGGGATAGTTGTCCACAACCTTGTCCACAGGCCCTGTGGGCAGAATGGCGCCGTCGGGAGAGACAGTGGAAATTGAAGTTGACACCTCATGCCGGTTCATTATATGAGTAGCAAGCGAAGTCACGCATTCATGTGACGTACAGAGTGGCTGCTGCGCTCATGTAGAGGGCAGCCGTGTCCGGTCCAGGCAACCGAAGCATGGGGTAGGCAGGATGAGCAGGAACAGGGTTTTCCGAAAGTTATTCTTGTCGGTGGTCCTATTGGGGACTGTTGTGGCAGTGGGGTGCAAGAAGCGGGTCGAGGAAACCCCTGTTGCAACACCGCCTCCCGAACCGATTTCGATTTCCGGGGTCGAACCGAACCAGGCCCACAGCGACGAGAGCACGGAAGTCGTCATCACTGGTCGCGGGTTCAAGCAGGGGGCGACCGTCACCGTGGGGGGCGTGGCGGCCACTGGTGTGCAATACGAGTCGGCCACGCAGGTTCGGGCGACGTTTCCCGCCGGGCTTCCGGTGGGCGCTCATGATGTGAGGGTCAGCATTCCCGAGGGCCGGTCCGGGTTGCTCAAGGGCGGCTTCCTGGTGCTGGAGGCCGTGCCCCAGGCGCCGGTGGAAGAGTGTGACGTGGAGCGTGTCTACTTCGACTTCGACGTGGCCACCCTGTCCGACGAAGCCCGTCTCACGCTCCAGCGGGACGCGGAGTGCTTGAAGAAGAAAAACGTCCGCAAGATCGAAGTCGAGGGACACGCCGACGAACGAGGAAGCACCGACTACAACCTCGCGCTGGGACAGCGCAGGGCGGACGAAGTGCGCAACTACCTTTACCAACTCGGGATTGCCAACATCACCACCATCAGCTACGGCGAGGAGAAGCCGCTCGATCCCGCCAGCAACGAGTATGCCTGGAGCAGGAACCGGCGGGCTGAGATCAACATCCTCGAGTAGCGGAAGACGGGCATGGTTTCCTCCATCCGGGCAGTGTTCCACGTGCTTGGAGGGCGCTTGTGTCGCGGCGCACACATTCTCCCTGCTCGACTGGCGGTCCTGCTCCTGGGCATCTCGCCGGTCACTGGGTGTGTCGTCGATCGGACCGGACAAAGCGCATCGGGCACCCTACAGCAAGATCTCGCGTTGACGCACACCCAGGTCCAGGCCCTACAGCGCAGGATGGACGATGAACTGTCGCGGACGAGTGCACGGCTGGTCGAGGCCGAGGAGACCGCGCAATTGAGCCGTCGCAATCTCGCCGATTCGGGTGCCCTGTTGACGACCATGGTAGCCGAACTACAGTCCTTGCGCGGCACGTTCGAGGAGTTCTCCCACCAGGTGCAAGCAGGAGATGAACGGCTCGAGAGGTTCCAGGCGGACATCGATTTCCGTCTCGGGGAATTCGACAAGCGCCTCGCCGCCGTGGAGTCCGCGGTCGCCTACCTCGATCTGCCCCTTCCGTCTCCCGAGAGCGAGCGTGCTGAGGAGACGGGCGTCAAGGATACGTCCAAGCGCGGCACGAGCGACGCCATCGGTGCGGGAGAGACCCTGGAACGTGCCCGCAAGTACTTCGACGCCGGTGACTACCGTGTCACGCTGGCGTTCCTGAAGGAGTTCAAGCACCGCTTTCCCGAGGACCCTCACCTGGAGGAGGCACTCTTCCTGCTCGGCGAGAGCTACTTCAGGGATGGACAGCCCGTCGAGGCCATCCAGGCGTTCCAGGCGCTGATAGAAAACTTCCCCACGAGCGACCGTATTCCGAACGTCATGCTCCGGCAGGGCGAGGCGCTGCAGGCCATGGGGCAGAAGGAGGACGCGCGCCTGTTCTTTTCCGAACTGATTCGGGCATATCCCGATTCGGAAGCCGCCAATGCCGCAAAGGCCCACCTCGAGGTACTGGGCCCGGGATGAGCCCCGCCAGGCTCCGGCCGCCCGGGGCGCCCGCGTCCGTCTCGTCTCGACGGCGCCTCGCGGTAGGCTCGTGCACCGGACGCGGTCCCAGTCGCCGTGTGTTCGTGAATAACGGGTTGCGAGGGAAATATGTATAGTTCCAATCTGAGAGCCGCGGTAGGCGTGGCGTGCCTGCTTTTCGCCATCCAGGGGTGCCGCCGGGTCGAGACAGAGCCGCACCGGGCGGGTTCGGCGCTGGCCATTGCCTACTCCGCCAATATCATGGGGGAGATCGAACCGTGCGGGTGACCTAGCAGGCCACTTGGCGGTCTTGCCAAGCGCACCTCGGCCATCGAGCAGTACCGCTCCAGCGAACATGCAGCGCCCCTGATCGTGGTGGATGCCGGTGATCTTCTCGCCCCATACGTCGACCTGGTCATGTCGGAGAAGGGCCAGCGGAGAGTCAAAGCTGAATTGTTGCTCGAGGTCATGGCCAAGACGGGGATCGATGCGATGACCGTGGGCCGGCCAGACTTTGCTTTCGGGAAGGACTTCCTGGTCAGGAACGCCGCGGCGTGGGGCCTTCCATACGTCTGTGCCAATCTGGCCGACAGTGAGACGAAGGCGCTCATCTTTCCGCCCGGACGGATCGTCCAGGCGGGAGAAGTCGGCGTTGGCGTGTTCGGTCTCATCGGCAAGGGGTACGTGGCCAGTGGCCTCGAGGTCACCGATCCCCTGGAGGCTGCCCGGGTGACTGTCGCGGACCTGCGCGCACGGGGAGCGACCCTCATCGTGGCGCTCGCCAACCAGACTGCACCCGAGAACGACAGGCTTGCCAGAAAAGTCGATGGCATCGACATCATCGTGGCGGGTTCCTCCCATCGCAAGCTGGATCCCCCTGCCGGCGACCGGGACACGTTGATAGTCGAGCCTGGCAGCAAGGGCAAGTACTTCGGCCTGCTCGAGCTGTACCTGCACCTGGGTGGTCGAGGGTTTTCGGACCTGGGGGCAGCGCGGCGGCTGGAGGAGCGGGCCGAGAGATTCCGGCACCGTGTTGTCCAGGTCCAGGCGCGTCTCAAGACTTCGACCAGGCCCCGGGAGCAGCGGCGGCTGCGCCGCCAGCTCGAGGTGTTCGAGAAGGCCATTCGAGAAGCCGAGACAGCGGAGACGGTGGACGGGTCGTCCCATGGGTTCGTCAACCGGGTGATACCCCTCGGCAGGGAGATCCCCGACGATCCCGGCGTCGCGCGCCTGGTCAGCCAGGCTCTCGAGCGGATGCACGCGGCGGCCGTCGCGGGCCTGGCCACGTCTCGCCAGGCGGGGGACTCGAGACGTTCGTTCGGGGATTTCGTGGGCGCGCAGGCATGTGTCACCTGCCACGAGAGAGAGTACGAGCAGTGGAGGGGTACACGGCATGCCGTGGCATACCGCACGCTGGCCAGTGCCCATCGGCAGTTCGACTACCAGTGTTTTGGTTGCCATGTCACCGGGCACGGGCAGCCAGGAGGCCCGACCGAGCCCCTCGACGTGGGGTACCTCGAGAACGTGCAGTGCGAAGCGTGCCATGGACCGCGGCGTGCCCACGTCGCCGGTCCGGACGCCGCGCCGCCTGGGTCTTCCATCGACGAGGCGTTGTGCCGCGGGTGCCATTCCCGGGAGCAGGCCGGGGACAGGTTCGATTTTGCAACCTACCTCCCGCGCGTGGACCATACTTCTGTGCTCCGGTCGGGAAAGGCCGCGGGCGGAAAGCCCCGAGGCCCGGAGGAGACCGGCGGACCGTCGTTGCCTGGAGGCCCTGAGTAATGGCTGGTCCGTGGGTGCTGGGGATCGAAAGTTCTTGCGATGACACCGCAGCCGCCGTGGTGGACCCTGACGGCCGTATCCAGGGCGATGTCATCTCGGGGCAAGATGCCCTCCATGCCGATTATGGGGGCGTCGTCCCTGAGTTGGCCTCTCGGGAGCACCTTGCCCATGTCCGCCAGGTCGTCGAGCAGGCAATGGCGCAGGCCGGCGTGCCGCTCTCGAAGCTGGATGGCATTGCCGTCACCGTCGGCCCGGGTCTGATCGGGTCGTTGCTTGTCGGGGTCTCCTTCGCCAGGGCGCTCGGATTCGCATCGAGCAAGCCGGTCATTGGCGTGAATCACCTCGAAGGGCACATGTTCGCGCCGTTCGTGGGCAGCCCAGAACCCGAGTTCCCTTTCGTCGCCCTGGTCGTATCCGGCGGTCACACGAGCCTGTACGTGGTCGAGGCCCTTGGGCGATACCGCGTGTTGGGTGCCACGAGGGACGACGCGGCCGGAGAGGCGTTCGACAAGGTCGCCAAGTTGTTGGGGCTCGGCTATCCTGGTGGCGCGCATGTCGACCGGTTGGCTCGAGACGGGAACCCGGGGGCCGTTGCCTTTCCGCGGGCGATGCTCGCCAAGGGCGGCTACGATTTCTCGTTCAGCGGACTGAAGACCGCCGTGCGCTATCACCTGGAGCGCGCAGGGGCGACCGTGGCACACGCCGACGTCGCTGCGTCTTTCCAGGAGGCCGTGGTCGATGTCCTGGTGGCGAAAACACTCAAGGCCGCGAACGAATACCGCGTGGCACGCATCCTCGTTTCCGGCGGCGTGGCAGCCAACACCGTGTTGCGCCAGAGATTCGAGGGCGCGTGCCGCCGGGCCGGGTATCGACTCGCGGTACCGGCTGCCCGATTCTGTACCGACAATGGTGCCATGATCGGGTGGGTAGGATGGCAGCGCATCAAGCATGGCCTGGGGTCCACCGGCCTGTGCGTGCGCCCTCGCCTGGCTCTGTGAGTCCGGAGCAGGTGCGGCCAGGGGCAGCGGCAGGCGCCGCGGCGACAGGACACAGGGAATATCTGTCATGAAGACGCGCAACGTCTCTACGACACGGCGGTCTTCCCGGGGCCGTACCCGGGGCGGCCATCACCGGACCCGTGCCTCCGGCACGATACATCCTCGAGACATCATGGCCCACCTGGGGTTGAGCCCTCGCCAGTCCATGGGGCAGAACTTCCTCGTGCAGCAGGAGGTGGCCAGGCAGATCGTGGCCGCCGCCGGGGTGCCTTCGGGCCAGAATGTGCTCGAGGTCGGTCCGGGACTGGGCGCATTGACGTGGGCTCTGCGAGAGGCCGGCGCAAGGGTCGTGGCCGTGGAGAAGGACCGTGGGCTAGCAGCGTTCCTCGCCAACCAGTACCAGGCGGACCCGGGTGTCCGCGTGGTGGAATCGGACATCCTGCGCTGGGATCTCGAGTCCCTCGGCGCGGAGGGCGGCGATTGGATGGCCATCGCCAACCTGCCGTACAACGTCGCGGTGCCCATCCTGTTCCGGCTCCTCGAGGCACCCGTGGCGTTCCGTGCCTTGTACGTCATGCTGCAGCGGGAAGTCGCCGAACGCATGGCCGCTCGAGCGGGGGACCCGACCTATGGCGTTCTCAGCATCCGCCTGGCCCTGGCGGCGCGTGTGGAGTCGGTGCTCGAAGTGGCTCCTGACGCATTCTATCCTTCCCCGAAGGTGAGGTCGATGGTGGTGAAAGTCACGCCTGGCGCGGCGCAGGAGTACGACACCGGACCCAGGGATACCTTCGACCGGCTCGTCAAGGCGGCCTTCGGCAAGCGCCGCAAGATGTTGCGCAACGCCCTCGCCGCCGCCTCGCTCGAACTCGACCTCGTCGACGCGATCCTGGCCCGGGCGGGAATCGACGGCAGGCGGCGTGGGGAGACGCTGACGATTGACGAGTTCTGCAGGCTGAACCGTGCCTTCGTTCAGTGCCGCTGACCAGAACGCGGGCTCGAGACGGCTGGCCCATCGCGCCATGCCCCTCAGCCGTCGTTTCGAGTGGACACGGCTATCAACCCCATGATACGTTGGCCCGTTGTGCCGGTTGGTCGTTGGCCTCGAGCCGCCCGGATTGGCGGCCGAGCTGCTCATGGGCCCCTGTGGACAGCCTCGCCATCAGAAAGTACCATCCAGGATGCTCGCCGAGCTTCGCGTTCAGAATTTCGTCCTGATCGAACACCTGTCCCTGTCGTTGGGTCCAGGTCTCAACGTCCTATCGGGGGAAACGGGGGCGGGGAAGTCGATAGTCCTAGATGCACTCAATCTCCTGATGGGCAGCCGTGGCTCCACGGATCTCGTTCGGAAGGGGGCGTCGGAAGCGCTTGTCGAGGGCCTGTTCTGGGTGGAGGAAGAACCCTGGGTGGCAGACGTTCTTACCGGCCTGGGCCTTGAGCCGACGCCCGAGTTGTGGATTCGTCGCATGGTGCCTCGAGCCGGCCGCGGGAGAGCCTACCTGAACGGTGGACCCATCCCGCTGGCGACCTTGCGAACGCTCGCACGGGCACTGGCGGACGTGTCCAGCCAGAACGAGCACCAGGTCCTGCTCAACCCGGACACGCACCTCGACATGCTCGACGGGTTCGCCGGCCATTCGTCGCTCCTCGATGCCATGAGGGACGCCGCCGGCGCTCTCGCCCAGGCATTCGAGGCACTTGCCAGGCTCGAGGCCCAACTGAAAGACCGGGCGGAGCGGGAGGAATTCCTCCGGTTCCAGCTTGCCGAACTCGAACGTGTCGCACCTCGAGAAGGCGAGGACGAAGCGCTCGAACTCGAGCGAAAGCGCCTGGTGCATGCCGAGAAGCTCCACGAACATGCCAGGGCCATCGAGGAGGGCTTGTACGCCGGCCGTGGTGCCGTGGTCGACGTGGTGAGCGACGCCGTCGCCCGCCTCAAGGAGATGGCCAGGATCGATCCGGAGTTCGAGGCACAGGTGGCTATCCTGGAGGGGGTCCTCTACTCCGTGGAGGACGTCGCGCGGCTTGCCGGCGCCTATGCCAGGGACATACGGTTCGATTCCGAACGTCTCGACGAAGTCACCGCCCGGATCGCCGACCTGAACCGCTTGAAACGCAAGTACCGCGTGGGCCTCGAGGGGCTCCTTCGGAAGCGGGAGGCATTGCGCGTCGAACTCGAGGCTTTCGAAGACGTTGAAGCCCATCGGGAGCGGGCGCTTCAGCAAATCCAGCAGAGATGGAAAGATGCCGCGCACGCTGCCGGTGTGCTGTCCGCGTCCCGGCGCGATGCAGCGAGAAAGCTGGAGAAGGCGGTCGAAACCGAGTTACAATCGTTGGGGATGCCTCGAGCCAGGTTCGGGGTCCGTATCGAGGAGCGTGCGGATCTGGGAGGCGGGCCGACAGCGGAGTCCGCCCCTGGCCGTGGGGGCAACGACCGGGTGGCCTTCTACTTCTCGGCCAACGTCGGCGAAGCGCCTCGCCCCCTGGCCAGGGTGGCGTCGGGAGGTGAGTTGAGCAGGGTATCCTTGGCCCTGAAGCGTGTGCTCGCAGGGGTGGGCGACGTCGGGACCTTCCTGTTCGACGAGGTGGATGCCGGCATCGGCGGCGCCGTCGCGGAGGTCGTTGGGCGCAAGCTTCGCGACATCGCCAGGCACAGGCAATTGATATGCATAACCCACCTGGCACAGGTCGCGGCCTTCGCGGACCGCCATTTCGCCGTTCGCAAGCGGGTCGCCGGCGGGAGAACCTCGAGCGTCGTGGTCTCGTTGGATACCGAGGAACGGGTGGAAGAAATCGCCCGGATGATGGGTGGAATCGAACTTACCGAGCGGACGCTGGCGCATGCCCGTGAGTTGATGGATCGGTGTGCCGCCTACTCTGGCCGAGCGTGAGGAG
Source organism: Myxococcota bacterium (assembly GCA_024278455.1). Taxonomy (GTDB): domain Bacteria; phylum Myxococcota_A; class UBA796; order JAJRTE01; family JAJRTE01; genus JAJRTE01. The sequence continues at coordinate 49,411 of JAJRTE010000258.1, read as the reverse complement.
ACGAGATGGGAAAGCTGAGGATTACGTCGTGCGACATCACGGATCTCGGCCGAAAGCGTACGAACAACGAGGACAACTACCTCATCAACGACGAAATCGGCCTGTATGTCGTCGCGGACGGCATGGGGGGGCATGCCGGCGGTGAATTTGCGAGTCAGATCGCGGTCAATACGGTGGAGGAGGTCTTTGCCAATCTCGGCGCGGCCACGATACCTCCCACGCTTGTCGACGAGATCACCCCCGACGACCTGACCCGGGAGCGCATCGAGTATGCCATCAGGCTTGCCGGGCGTCGCATCTACGAGAAGGCCCTGGATGAACCCGAATACCGGGGCATGGGTACCACCGCGCTCGCCCTGTACGCCCAGATGGACAGGGTGTTCATTTCCCACGTGGGAGACTCGAGGGGATACCGGAAGCGTGGCGACGCCATGGAGCAGTTGACCGAGGACCATTCGCTCGTCAACGAGCAGATCAAGGCGGGGCTGATAACCCCGGAGCATGCGAAGACGCACCGGTTGAAGAACATCATCACCAGATCTTTGGGCTACCAGGAAGAAGTGGAGGTGGATACTCGAGTCGAGATGGTCCAGGAGGGGGACATCTTCCTGCTCTGCTCCGACGGCCTGTCCAACATGGTCGAAGAGGACGAAATGCTCGAGATACTGACCCGCTGTCATTTCTCCGAAGCGCCGTGGCGCTTGGTGGAGATGGCCAATGACCGGGGCGGGGACGACAACATCACCGTCGTGCTGACCCGGATCGACAGGGTCGGGGGGTGACCCGTCGTGCTGGCCCGGATCGACGGGGTCGGGGGGTGACCCGTCGCGCCGTCATGGGTGTTGCGTGGTTACCGAACAGCGATGTGGGGGGACGAGGATGGACCGAACAAGATGCAAGTGACATGTCCCAAGTGCAAGACCGTGCTCGAGATTCCGTCCTATGTGAGGGAGCATGATGTCCTTCCGCTGGAATGTGGCGCTTGCCATCACCGGTTCACATTGAGACTGAACAGGCCTTCTCTGAAGGTCAGGAACGAGCAGGGGCAACTGGTGGGGCCGAGCGATGATCAGCTTGTCATCGTTTCGGACGATTTCTCCCAGGCCGACGAGATCCGTCTCGCAGAGACACCAGAGGTGAGCGGCTTCCGGATCGAGGCCGTGTTCGGGCCAATCGCAGGCATCAGTCCTCTCTCCTCGAGCGCCGACGAACGCGAGGACACCTTCATGAGCGCGGTGGCTCGAGCCCAGAACGGTCTCCGGGAACGCGCTCGCCAGGTCGGCGCCAACGGCGTCGTTGGCGTCCAGGTCGATTCCGTGGGCGACGAAGACGCCCCGGCGATTAGAATACGAGGGACGGCCGTCTGGCTCGTCCCGGAGTAGCCTGGCTCCGGAATGCTGGAGTGCGGAGTCATTTCCCCCTCTGCTATCTGCCTACCGGCACAAAGATCTTGCAAAGCTCCTTGCGCTGTGCTATGTCTGTCGCGCTTCAAGTCCGGGCCATCCCGGCGAATACGCACGCGTGGGCTGGCGCCTTTGGTCCCCGGAACGGGGTGTGGCGCCGCACAGGTCGCGCGGAGGAACAACCAAAGGAGAAGGAAGGCAGATGGGAGTTGTATCGATTCGTTCGTTGCTCGAGGCGGGTGTCCACTTCGGTCATCAGACCCGGCGGTGGAATCCCAAAATGAAGCCCTATATCTTTGGGGCGCGAAACGGCATCTACATCGTCGACTTGCAGCAGACAGCGCGCATGTTCGATGTCGCCTATCGGTTTGTCGTGCGCACCGTCGCGCAGGGGGGCAGTGTCCTGTTCGTGGGGACCAAGAAGCAGGCCCAGGAAATCGTGCGCCAGGAGACCGAGCGGTGTGGCATGTTCTACGTCAACAACCGGTGGCTCGGCGGCACGTTGACCAATTTCAGGACGATCAAGGCATCCATCGACCGGCTGAACAAGCTCGAGGCCATGAAGGAGGAGGGCAAGTTCAGCTATCTCACCAAGAAAGAGGTACTTACGCTCGAGCGTGAAATCGCGAAGTTGAATCGCGCCCTGGGGGGCATCAAGGAGATGCCCGGCCTCCCGAGTATCGTGTTCGTGATCGATGTTCGAAAGGAACGGATCGCCGTGGCCGAGGCCATGCGCCTGAACATTCCCATCGTCGCCATCGTGGACACGAACTGCGACCCGGACGGCATCGACTACATCGTCCCCGGCACCGACGACGCCCTGAAGGCGATACAGTTGTTCGCCAGCAAGATCGCCGACGCCGTGCTCGAGGGGAAGCATCTGAGCAAGGAGGCCAGGGACGAGGCCATCTCCGAGGTGATCACCCTCCCTGACACCGACAAGATAGAAGTCGTCGTCCGAAAGGCTTCGGATGCTGACGCCGGGCAAGACGATGCCGGGCAGACCGGCGTCGAACCCGCAAGCGATGCCCCGGCCCTCCCGAATGGCGGCGACGTGGCGGACAGTCCCGCGGGGGCACCGGCGGAAGCGTGAGGAAGACGCCTCTCGCGATACACTGGCATGTCATGAGCGGCCGTGTCTTCCGCGCGTGGCGGCGCACGGCCGGTCAAAAGGCGAAACCGCGTTCGTGCCCATCGTCGGACCGGCGGGGGGCAACGCAGATGGAGATCGTGTCATGGCTGATATCACAGCGGCCCAGGTGAAGGCCTTGCGAGAGAAAACCGGGTCGGGGTTCATGGACTGCAAGAAGGCGCTCGTCGCGTGCGATGGCGACATCGACAAGGCGATCGAGTTTCTGCGGAAGAAGGGGCTGGCCGATGCAGGGAAGCGCATGGGGCGAACCGCATCGGAAGGCGTGGTCCACGCTTACATCCATGGTGGCGGACGTATCGGCGTCCTCGTCGAAGTCAATTGTGAAACCGATTTCGTGGCGCGCACCGACGACTTCCAGACCCTGGTGAAGGACATCGCCATGCATATCGCCGCGAGCAATCCGGCCTATGTCCGGCGTGAGGATGTTCCCGAGGCTGTCCTGGCCAAGGAGAGGGAGATCTACGCGGCCCAGGCTCGAGAAACCGGTAAACCGGAGAAAGTGATCGAACGTATCGTCTCGGGCCGAATCGAGAAGTACCACAAAGAGAACTGCTTGTTGGAACAACCCTTCGTCAAGGACACGGACAAGTCAGTACTGGACTACGTGAAGGAAACCATAGCCAAGACCGGGGAGAACATCTCTGTTCGACGCTTCGTTCGCTACCAGTTGGGAGAAGGTTTGGCCAGGCGATCCGACGATTTCGCTGCCGAGGTCGCGGCTCAAGCCGGACTCGAGACCTGACCTGCTATCCGTGTCCGATGCTCGAGGTGCCTTGTGCCCGGAGACGGACAATCTCCTGCCCTGTGTTTTCGTCGTGTGCTGCTCAAGCTCAGTGGAGAAGCGCTGGTCGGCGACGAGTCGTTCGGGATCAACACGGATGTAATCGACCAGATCGCGCTCGAGTTGAGCGACGTTCACAGCCTGGGCGTCGAGTTGGCCCTTGTGATTGGGGGCGGGAATATCTTTCGGGGCGTTGCCGCTTCGGCGAAGGGAATGGACCGGGCCCAGGCGGACTACATGGGGATGTTGGCCACTGTCATCAACGCGCTCGCGCTCCAGGACGCCCTGGAGAAGCTCGGATGCCAGACTCGAGTCATGTCGAGTATTGGCATGAGGCAGATAGCCGAACCGTACATTCGACGCCGGGCGGTCCGTCATCTCGAGAAGGGGCGGGTGGTCATTTTTGCCGGTGGCACGGGCAATCCCTATTTCTCGACCGACACGGCGGCCGCCCTTCGCGCGATGGAGGTCCATGCCGAACTCATCCTCAAGGCCACCAAGGTCGATGGTGTCTACGACGCGGACCCGGTTCACCATTCGGGCGCCGTCATGTTCCGGGAGATATCGTACCTTGAAGTCCTTCGTCGAGGGTTGGGCGTCATGGATACCACGGCAATCGGGCTTTGCATGGACAACGAACTTCCGATCGTGGTTTTCAACCTGTCGCGTCAGGGGAATATTCGTAAAGTACTGGCTGGAGAACAGATAGGAACAATCGTCCGAGCAGCAGGAGGTCAGCGTGGCACAGGAAATACTGGATGAAGCCAGAACCGACATGGAGAAGGTAGTGGAGGCGTTTCGGAAGCGCCTGAGCCACATTCGTACTGGGAGGGCATCCGTGTCGTTGTTGGACGGCATCCGTGTCGACTACTACGGGACGCCCACGCCTCTCAACCAGGTGGCGTCCATCGCCGCTCCCGAAGCGCGCCTGATCACCATCAGCCCCTGGGAAAAGGGCATGCTTGCGCCCATAGAAAGGGAGATCCTCAAGAGCGACCTGGGATTGACGCCGCAGAACGACGGGAAGATCATCAGGATCCCGATTCCGGAGCTGACGGGGGAACGGCGAAAGGAGTTGGCGAGGGTCGTCAACAAGGAGGGGGAAGCTGGGAAAGTCGCCATTCGCAACACGCGGCGCGACTACAACGACACCATCAGGTTGATGGAAAAGGAGAAGGAGATCTCCGAGGACGAGTCCCGCCGTCTCCAGGCCAAGATCCAGGATATCACCGACGAGTACATCAAGAAGCTGGAAGGGGTGGTGGACGCGAAGCGGAAGGAAGTCGAAGAGATATAGTCGCGGGTGCCGTCACCGGTGACCTGCGCCCCGCACGCCGTCGCGGCTCCCGGCACGAGACTGGCGCCTCGAGCGTCCCTCGTTTCGCGCCTGCCGCGTACTGGCTCATCCCCATGCGGCCGGCCGTGGTCCGGCTGCCGTACCGGAGGTAGACCTGCACCATGGTAACACGTGTGTTGACAGCGGTGGTCGCGTTGGCCGTCGTGCTTCCGGTCATCATCTGGGGCGAATTCTGGGGGCTTGCGGGGCTGGTGGCACTTCTGATGCTCCTGGCTGTCCACGAGTTTTCGCAGTTCATTCCCGTTCCGCGCTCGAGCACCTTGATCGTTGCCGACATGGGCGCCGCGTTGCTCATGTATGGCGCCGTCTTTTTCGCGGTCGATTCCCTTCCCGTCGTGATGGCGGCCGTCGTGATGGCGCTTTTTGTCGTCCACCTGGTCGGGTACCGTGACATGGGCACGGCCGGGCAGGCCTTGGCGGGAAGCCTCGCCTCCCTTCTCTATGCCCCATTGCTGTTGGCGTTCCTTCCCCTTATCAGGCTGGAGAACGGGGGACTGGATTGGATCTTCTTCCTGATGCTGGTGACCTGGGCGGGGGACACGGGGGCCTACCTGGCCGGGCGCGCTATCGGAAGACACAAGCTGTACGCTGCCGTGAGCCCGAAGAAGACCATCGAAGGCGCCCTTGGGGGCGTCGTTGCAGCGGTGGGTGTTTCCTTCCTTGCCAGGGCCACCTTTTTCGACGAACTGACCGTCGTCGAATGTCTTGTGTTGGCTCCCATCGTCGATATCGCCGGGGTCGTTGGTGATCTGGCGGAGTCGTTGATGAAACGCAGTGCGGGTGTCAAGGATTCGGGCAAGATATTCCCCGGCCATGGTGGTGTGCTGGATCGGATCGACAGTCTCCTGTTTTCCGCCCCCGTGTTGTACGGTTATATACTATGGAAGTAGTCTTCCACGCGTTGCGGGAGGCGTGGTAGCGATGCGAGACCCCTTGCGCCGGCCGGCTTGATCGAGGCACCGTGGCTGCCGGTCGTGCGCAAACAGGGAAGCCTTCCCCCGGAGGCCTGATGCTGGATTTCTTGACTGCCGTCGCCGAGAACAAGACGGTGGTGCGGATAGTCGCCCCCATTGTGTTGTTGGGCATACTCATTTTTGTCCATGAATTCGGCCACTTCTTGTTCGCGAAGCTGTTCGGAGTGGGGGTGGAGAAGTTTTCCTTCGGCTTCGGTCCCCGCATAGTCGGCGTGCAATGGCGGGGGACCGAATACCGGCTCTCCTGGATCCCCCTGGGCGGGTACGTCAAGATGGCCGGGGACGACCCTTTCGAGGAGCCTGGAACTGTTCCCGTGGAAAACGCCTTGCAGCAGAAGCCGGCCTGGCAACGGTTTCTCATCTTCACCGCCGGGCCGGTCTTCAACCTGCTCCTTCCCGTGCTGCTGTTCGCCGGTGTTTACATGGCCGGCCCACCGGAACCCGTCGCCTGGGTGGGCCGCTTCGACGTCGAGTCTCCCGCGCGTGAGGCAGGACTCCAGCTCGGCGATCGCATCGTCGCCGTGGACGGGACCCGCGTCCGCTTTTTCGAAGACCTGCAGAACGCCGTCGTGGCCCTGCCGCGTGATGCTGCCCCGGTGCTCGAGGTGGAGCGCGACGGGACCCGTGTCCAGGTGACGGTTCCCTTGCACCGTGTCTCCAGGGGCGGCGAAACGGACGAAGCCCACCCGCCCAACGCACTTGGCATCCTCCCCTATGCGACAGTATCCACGGTGGGAATCCAGGAATCTCCCGACTCTCCCGCCTACGAGGCCGGACTGCGCTCCGGCGACAGGATCGTGGCCATTGATGGTTCCCCGGTCTCCTGGTGGTTCGAGGTGGACGCCCGTCTCAGGAAGGTCCGGGGCCGGCCTGTCGTCCTGGATGTGGAGCGAGACGGCACGAAACAGCGATTCACCCTGTCGCCGCGCGACTACGTCCTCGTTCCCGGCGGATCCTCTCCTGGATCGACCGAGCCTCTCCCGGTCGCCGAACTCGGCGACACGTATCCCGGCGCACCCTATGGCTTGTTTCCCGCAGAGATCTTCGTGGATCAGGTCATCGACGGCAGGCCGGCGAGTCGAGCGGGTATCGAAGCCGGGGACATGGTGCTGGAGATCGATGGACGGGTCGTGCGGCAATGGACGGACATCCAGGACAGGGTCGAATCCGGGGGAGATCAGCCCAGGAAGATGGTCCTGTTGAGGCGGGGGCGACTCGTCCCTGTCGTCGTGACGCCAGAGGTGGTGACGTTGCAAGGTCCGGGCGGCCAGCCCATGACCCGGCACCAGATCGGTATCGTCTCCGCCGGGCGCTACGAAGCAACGCGAGAGACCCTCAGACTCGGGCCGGTCGCCGCTGTCACCAGGGGGGCGGTCGAGACGTTCAGGATCTGTGTCGAAAGCGTTCGCATCCTCGGCCACATCATCCTGGGCGACGTTCCCCTGAGCGAATCGTTGGGCGGACCCATCTCGATCGTCACCGTGGCAGCGAAATCGGCCGCGGTGTCCATCTTTTCCTATCTCAGGGTGATGGCGCTCATCAGTGTGAGCCTGGGATTGATCAACCTGCTTCCCATCCCCCTCCTCGACGGTGGGCACATCGCGTTCCTGTTCCTCGAGTTCGTCCGCGGCCGGCCCGTGAGCATGCGATTCCGGGAGGTGTCGCAGCAAATCGGCATGATAATACTTTTCATTCTCATGGCATTCGCCCTGGCCAACGACGTGAGAATCAACTATTTCCGATGAAGATCCTTGCCCTCGACACCTCGAGTCGATATGGAAGCATCGCCCTGTGCGACGAAGACCAAGTGATCCTGGAGCTGACCGTTCGGGGTATCGTGAACCAGAGTGAACACCTGGTGCCGTTGATTCGCCGGTCGTTGGAAGATGTCGGCTGGACCATCGCCGATATCGATGGGTTTGGAGTGGTCAACGGTCCGGGATCCTTCACGGGGATTCGAGTCGGGCTGGCCACGGTCGAGGGTCTGGCGTTCGCGACGGGACGTCCCGCGGTGGCACTGTCTTCGTTGAGGGCGCTTGCCCTGGGCGTGCCGGACGGGTCGTTGCCCGTATGTCCAGTGTTGAATGCACGTCGTGGCGAGATCTACGCCGCCCTCTTCGCCTGGCACGGGGATCGGCTGGTGGAGCGTATTCCGGAATGCGCGGCGCCCCCCGATCGTATCGCCAGGCTCTTGGAGGGAGACGTGCTGATTGTCGGAGACGGGGCGGAACTGCTCGCCGGCGCGATCGACGTGGCCGGTGGCGCGGCTCGAGCCGTTCTTTCCCGGGGCAGTTCGGCCCTTCTCCGGGCCAGCATCGTGGGCGTATGGGCAGCGAAAACGCTGGCGCGCGATTCCGGGGGACCGCTGCCGCCGCTACGACCGAATTATGTCAGGGAGACCACCACCGATCTCGGGTTACGCAAGCCGGCACGGCCTCCGGCCGGAGACCCTGGTTCATGAAGAAGGGGAGGAAAACCGATGGGCGTAGGCAGCCTTGATGTCGCAATCGTGGGCGCAACCGGCGCCGTGGGCCGAGAAGCGCTTTCCATCCTCGAGAGCAGCGAACTACCGGTTTCCCGTGTGAAGCTGTTCGCGTCGCAATTCTCCCGTGGGACCGAGCTTTCTTTTCGGGGCGAGGTGGTCAGGGTCGAAGTGGTGGCGCCGGGCTGTTTTCGAGGGGTGGATGTGGCCATTGGTACGACGTCCGCCGAAGTGGCCCGTTCGTGGGTGCCGCAGGCCGTCGGCGAGGGGGCTGTGGTCGTCGACAACTCTTCCGCGTTTCGCATGGAGGAGGATGTTCCCCTCGTTGTGCCCGAGATCAACAGGGACGCCGTTGCAGCGTTTCGCCGCCGTGGGATCATCGCCAACCCGAACTGCTCGACGATACAGCTTGTCGTGGCTCTTCACCCCATACATGTGGCGGCCGGCGTGTCGAGGATCGTGGTATCGACCTACCAGTCCACCTCCGGTTCGGGTCAGCAGGGGATGGACACGCTCTCCCGCGAGGTGCTCGAGTTGTACCGGACGGGAAGCGGCGCCGGGACGCCAGCGCCCCTCCCCGAGGAGGAGGAGAGCCCCTATCCGCACCAGATCGCCTTCAATGCCTTGCCGCACATCGGGGATTTCCTCCCGGACGGTTTCACGACCGAAGAATGGAAGATGGTGGATGAAAGCCGGAAAATCCTGTGTGCACCGGATTTGCGTGTCTGTGTGACATGCGTGCGGGTACCTTGGTTCGCCTGTCACGGGCTTTCCGTGGCGATCGAAACGGAACGCCCCATTTCCGTCGATGAGGCCCGGCGTGTGCTTGCGAACGCTCCCGGCGTGGTCCTCGAGGACGAACCCGAGAACCAGGTCTACCCCATGCCGTTCATGCATGCCGGCAGCGACCCGGTTTATGTAGGACGTCTACGGGCCGACCCGACAGTTCCCAACGGTCTGGTCGTATGGATCGTGGCCGACAATCTTCGGAAGGGAGCCGCGCTGAACGCGGTGCAAATCGTCGAGGCACTGGCGCCGTATCTGTCGACGCCGACGAGCGCATGACAGGGGTTGGAGAGGCGAGCGGATCGAGGATGGCTGTGGGACACTTTGTCGGCGTGGGCGGCCATCGATTGCGCTGGATTGACATTCTGTCAAGAACCGGCGTGCGAGGCACGACTGTTTGGGCGCCAGAAGTGGGATTTGTGCGGTTTTGCGCCCCGCTCGTCTGGTATGAAAATTGCAATTCACGCCGTGGAGCAATGACGTGAACCTGCCGTGGAGTCTCTAGACAATGGCCTGCGACAACCGTTCGAAGCGCGCGCACACCCGTTGGCGACCGGTGTGCCTGGCGTCGATCCTGGTACTGCATCCTCTCGGAGCGGCGCGTGGAGAGGGGGTCGTTCCGGATGCCGTCCGGGCTGACCTGACCTCCGGTGCCGCCGTTCGTGCAGTCGGCGTCTCGGACGACGGCAGGCTCGTCGTCGTGCTGTAGCCGGGACAGGCCAGGTTCCTCGACGCATTTTCCAGTGCGACCTACACCCAGGACGATGCCGGCAACGTGGTCGGCATCTCCTGCGACAGCCCGGTAGGCGTCTTCATCGGTGGATCGAGCGGGAGCTATGCGGTGCAGGTACCGTGCGAGGACGGTACGGTCGAGCGGTTCGCCGTCACCGAATCGACAGACGCCGGCAGTCCGTTCGCGCTCGAGGCCACCATGGCCAGCACGGGCGAACCGGCTGTCGTCGAGGTCGGGAACCTGACCGACATCACGGCTGCCGCCGCTAGTTCGAGCACGTTGTACCTGGTCGGTACCGACAGCGGCACCGAGGGATATGGTGTGAGCACGACACAGGTCTACACGCTTTCGCTGGATGCGACCGGGGATGAAACCGCCGGATCGTACACGAGCTTCTCCAACACCACATCGATCAAGGCGCTGGGCGTTCGGGAAGGCTACGCGGATCTCGTCGCGATTTCCAGTTCCGGGGACCTTTTCGTGCTCAAGGAGGGATATCCGGCGTCCACGTCTCTCGTCGGTTGCAACGGCTACGAGGGGACATCGCCCAAGCAACTGCTGCTGCTGGACGACTCGATCGCGGCTGTCATCGGGAGCGAATCGGTCATGTACCTGGCGACGCTCGATGCGGATCTCCCTGTCGCTTGCGAAGCCTACGACTGGGGTGTGGAGGATCCGGTGTCGATGGTGCGTCTGAGGGTCGGGGGAGATGGGACGGACATCGACTATCTTTACGTGCGAGGGACCTTCGGCGATGGGGACATCGGTATCTACACGACGCCGGCGGCACCGGGCGACAAGTCAGCGACCCAGGTCTTGTCCACTGATGGCGCTCCGGAGGCGGCTGACGTGCTGGCAGCGTCCTCTCTTGCGCGGGTGTACCTGGGCACGGCCCAGGGGCTCGCCGTGCTGTCCGCTGGTCCCTGGCTGGATGTCGAGTTGACCGAGGACCAGCCGGTCGTGATGACGGACGGCCAGACCACGCTCACGTTCACCGTGACGACCGACGAGGATGTGGCGAGTTGCTTCGACATGGCCACCGACATTCCGCTGAGTGGCCGGAGTTGTGAGGACAACCTCGGGTCGACCTTGCCTTCGGTCCAGGGTGCGGTACGTCTCGACGACGTGGACCTGTCTGCCATCGTCTCCCCGGGGATCAACCAGGTCTTCATCTATGGCGAGGATGCGGACGGCAACCTGGGCTGGACGTCGTTCCGTGTGTACTACGTCGTTCGGCCCGGTGAGCTGGACATCACGCTCATATTCGGCGATCAGACGTTGCACATCTACATGCCGCGCCCGGACAATGACGCGATCGATGACATCCAGCTTCTCCTGCGCGAAGGAGCCACCGAGTCGGAAGCCACGTTCGTTCTTCCGGAAGACGGAACCATGCTCCCGGAAGGGTTCGACGCGACATCCCCGGTGATCGTCGTGGACGATCCCCCTTACGAGTATCCTGGTGGCGGCGGCTGGCCCATGTCTATCGGCTACGTGGACAACGGCGACGACGGCTGGACGGAGTGGTCAGCCACCGACTTGGAGTATGCGTTGTATCCGTTGAACAACGACAGGTGGTACTGTGTCAGCCTGCGAGCGATGGCGGGGACCATCGAAGGAGAAGCCTGGTCGGAGGTCACGTGCGAGAAGGTGCAGGCGACGCAAGATGCTGCCAGTTATGCTGGCGCTCCGGGGTTTTGTCTCTACAGCCCGTCCACCTGCTCGACGGCCGGAAAGTCCAGGCCGGCAGAGCGGGGCGGCCCTTGGGGCGCGGTTTTGCTACCGGCCGTATGGGTGGTCCTGCAACGCCGGCGTCACCAGGAACGCCGGTGAGCCACCTGTGCTGAAGAGTGTTCGGGAGTACGCCGCTTGGCGCCGGGAGCGGTCGCCTGGATGAAGCCGGCGAGGAGGTCGATCTCATGAACATTGGCAGGTTGGGGCTAGTGCTGGGTATCCTGTGCGTCTTCCAGGGCGACCTGCTGGCTTCGGGGCAAGAGGCCGAAGGTGCCAAGCCGGACGGCGAGCAAGCGGCGCAAGCTGAGGAGGCGCAGCAAGCCGGCGGCGAGATGACCCTGTCGGACCTTGCGGGTACCCCGCAGCCCGATGGCGTCGCGCCGGACGCCGGCACTGCCACCGGCACCGCAACGCCTGGGAACGACGACCCGGACGGCGCCGGTCGTGGGCAGGAGCCGGCCCCATTCTCGCAGCCTGTGCAGGCAGACCACTCGAGTCCAATCGTCTCCTACGGAAGTCGGGACAAGCTCGTCTTGGAGGAGATCCCGGAACGCTTCGAAGGTCCCAAGAAGTACACGCTTTCCGTCGCCGGCGGGTTGACGCGATTCGACGAACTGGACGGAATCATGGCCACGTCCAACGGTGTGCAGGAGTACTACACCTTCGCGCCCAGCTTCCGTTTTCAGGTCGGCCGGCAATTCGCGAGCCAGGTCCAGGTGCAGTTGGAGCTGGGCTATGCCCGGTACCGAGGGTTCGCCCTGGCGGAAGACGGCTCCGTCTCGGGCGATGTCCTGGAGGCCAAGGCGTTTCCAGGCAGTATCAGCCTTTCCTACCGTTTCGACTACTTCGATGAGCAAGCCGTAGTTCCCTATTTCGGGGCCGGGTTGAGCGGCGTTGTCGGCACGTTCACAGACTTCGAGGATGCGCTCACCTCAACGTCGGATACGACGGACACGGGTTCCGAAGAAACCACGGATACCGGCACCACCGAGAGCGCGGACGGTTCATCCTCGAGCACAACGGCCATCCAGACGGGCTCCGCCGGCACGCGTCTAGGGGCCTACCTCGGGTTCGGCATCGAGTTCTTGCTCGACGTCTTCGAGCCAGAGCGCGCATCCGACCTGGAACTTGCCTCGGGCGTGGACGATTCCTACCTCGTGCTCGACGTTCGCTACTACTGGTTGGACCGCTATTTTCAGGACGCCACCCTCATGCAGGACAAGGACCAGATCCCCTACAATGGGTTGCAGGTGACAGCCGGCCTGAAGTTCGATTTCTGACTCCCGGCCTTCGGTCGACCAACAGCCTTGCCGCCTCGACGTCGTGCCCCATCGAAGGGTGGGCATGGCGCGTTGGCGGGACGAACCAATCCGCGAGAATGGCTTGCAGCACGGCGTCTCGGCGCGACCCTCGGAGAAGTGCGATGCGAACGCTGAAGATGGTCCTGGAGTACGATGGATCAGCCTACCACGGCTGGCAGGTGCAACCAACGGGGCCGACCATCCAGGGTGAGCTGGAAACGCGCATTCGCGCGATCCTGGGCGGCGCCCACAGGGTACAAGGAGCGGGACGCACCGACGCCGGTGTTCATGCTCGAGCCCAGGTGGCTCATTTCGAGACCGAGCATCCCATGTCCCCGGCGGAGCTGCAGCGTGCTCTCAACGCCACATTGCCTCGCGACATCGTGATCCTGGCACTGGAGGAGGTGTTTCCCGGCTTTCATGCGCGGAAAGACGCTCTGTGGAAGCGGTACGCCTATCACTTGCTCGATGGCCCCGTGCGCTCCGTCTTCTGGGACCGGTACGCCTGGCACATCGTGAGGCCTCTTGACATCGCCGCCATGCAGCACGCGGCGGAGGCCGCGCTTGGGCCACATGACTTCAGCGCGTTCTGTGCTGCCGGTTGCGACATCACGAATCGCGTCCGCCGTATCGAGCGGATCGATATCGTGCCCGGGTCGCATCGGATCCGGCGCATTGTAGTCACGGGAGACGGATTCTTGAGGCACATGGTGAGAATCCTGGTGGGAACACTGGTTGACGTCGGGCGTGGCCGCACGTCGCCGGAGGAATTCCGGGACATCCTCGCTGGCAGGGATAGGAAGTCGGCCGGGAGAACGGCACCGGCGAAGGGACTTTTTCTGGAACAGGTGGGTTACGCCCCGCGACGCGGGATCGAGCGCGAGCGCCGAACGATTGGAGAATAGCGCGAGCACCTGGCGGCTTGTCTATCCGAAGCTATCGTCGTCGTCCTCTGCCGCTCCCTCGACGTCTTCCGTGGGCACGACGATCTCATCCACGTCGTAGTCCGTGCCGGTGTCTTCGATGAATTCATCATCCACTTCGCCGGGCGCATCGAGTTCTCCTGACACCTCGCGTGTGGGAAGCTCGTCTCGAGGTGGACCGGGGCGGCGGCGTTTTTCGCTCCTGCTGTCGGAGTAGCCCGAGCCGGGCGCCAGTCGTTGGTCGACACCGCACTTGGGGCAGACCGGTGCCGGTTTCTCGAGATCGTAGAATTTGATCCCGCATTCGAAGCATGTGTGTTTTTGTCCCAGTTTCATATAGTTCCGCCTTGCTGATCGAGATGACGGCAGGACCTTCACCTGGAGAACCGGCTCATGATTACCAACCCTTTCCTATTGTGCAACAAAAATCAATCGAGTAGTACGACGAACGGGCGAGGTGGAAAAAAGATCTTGACTTGCCCGGGGTACGCCGGATAAATAGGGAGGCTTTGGAGAGGCCATTGGTTCGCATAACTGGGACACGAGAGATGAACACGATTTCCGCGAAGCCGGGTGAAGTTCAGCAGAGCTGGTATGTCGTCGATGCGACCGACCAGGTTCTGGGCAGATTGGCCACGAGGATAGCATCCATCTTGCGAGGAAAGCACAAGCCCATGTTTACGCCGCACGTGGATGTGGGAGATTTCGTCGTGGTGATCAACGCTGACAAGGTGAAGCTGACCGGCACGAAACTGGACAACAAGAAGTACTACCGGCACAGTGGCTACCCGGGTGGCTTGAAGACTCGGACAGCGAGGGAGATGCTGGCGGACAGGCCCGAGGAGGTTTTCCGCCACGCGGTATGGGGCATGCTTCCCAAGAATCGATTGGGAAGACGATTGATCGGGAAGCTCAAGGTCTATCGGGGAGCCGATCACCCGCACCAGGCTCAGAAGCCGGAGCCCTTCCCGGTTTGAACGCATGAAGTGCCGTTGCGGCATGACATCATGGGTGGAGAGGAACCTTCATGGCAGAAAAGGTGTATCACGCGGTTGGACGGCGAAAAACATCGGTGGCTCGGGTGTTTTTGAAGCCGGGAAGTGGCCAGATCCTGGTCAATCGCCGCCCGTTGGATGAGTACTTCGGGCGTGCCACGTCGAAGATGGTGCTGCGCGCGCCGCTGGCGTTGACCGGGACCGAGACCCAGTTCGACGTGCTGGTGAATGTCAAGGGAGGTGGTCTTTCCGGTCAGGCCGGAGCCATTCGTCACGGCCTCGCGCGCGTCCTGGTCGAGTACGATGAAAACCTCCGGCCGGTGTTGAAAAAGGCAGGCTTCTTGACTCGAGACGCCCGTATGGTCGAGCGAAAGAAGTACGGCAGGCCCGGTGCGCGAAAGCGGTACCAGTATTCCAAGCGCTGATGCCGTCGGATCGAGAGTGATGACGAAGGAAGGTCGCGGGGCCTTCCTTTTGCTTTTCCGGGCACCTGGGACGAACGGATGAAAACCAAGTTCATTTTTGTGACCGGTGGCGTGCTTTCTTCTCTCGGCAAAGGACTCGCAGCGTCGTCCATAGGTGCCCTGCTCGAGACGCGCGCCCTGCGCGTGACCCTCCTGAAAATGGATCCCTACATCAACGTGGATCCTGGAACCATGAATCCCTATCAGCATGGGGAAGTCTACGTGACCGACGACGGTACGGAGACCGACCTGGACCTGGGACACTACGAGCGGTTCACTCGAGCCACCATGACCCACGCCAACAACTTCACCACCGGTCAGGTCTACGAATCCGTGATCGCCAAGGAGCGACAGGGCCGCTACCTCGGGCGAACCGTCCAGGTGATTCCGCACATCACGGATGAAATCAAGCTGAACATTTGCCGTGTCGCTGCCGATGTCGACATCGTCATCGTCGAGGTCGGGGGCACTGTCGGCGACATCGAGAGCCACCCCTTCCTGGAGGCGATTCGCCAGTTCAGGGCCGATGTCGGGCGCGAGAACGTCCTCTACATCCATGTGACGCTGGTACCCTATGTCGAGACGGCCGGAGAACTCAAGACCAAGCCAACGCAGCATTCGGTGCGGGAACTCAGGGAGATCGGTATCCAGCCGGATATCCTCCTGTGCCGTTCCGACCGCGAACTGACACCCGAGATCAAGGCCAAGATCGCCCTCTACTGCAACCTGAAGCCGGACGACGTGATTTCGGCCATCGACGTGCGCACCGTGTATGCCGTTCCCCTGAGTCTTCACGAGGAAGACCTGGATGCCAAGATCCTCGAGAAGCTCAACATCTGGACCCGCATGCCGGACCTGAGACATTGGACCGACATCGTGGACAGGTTCGAGAACCCCACCGCGAAGGTCACGATAGGCATTGTGGGCAAGTACGTACACCTGGTCGAATCATACAAGAGCCTCAACGAGGCGCTGATTCATGGGGGCATTGCGCACCGCTGCCACGTGGAAGTGAAGTACATCGACTCCGAGGGGTTCGAAGGCGAAGAGGGACGAGCGGTGTGCGCGGACACGTTGGGCGATGTCGATGCCGTCCTGGTTCCCGGCGGATTCGGCGAGCGGGGCGTGGAGGGCAAGATCGCCGCGATCACCTATGCCCGGGAAAACGGGCTGCCCTTCCTCGGAATCTGTCTCGGCATGCAACTTGCCGTCGTTGAATTCGCGAGAAACGTCGCCGACATCGCGGGCGCGGGAAGCAAGGAGTTCCATGACCACTGTGCACACCCTGTCATCGACCTCATGGAAGAGCAGAAGCGGGTCAGCCAGGTCGGTGGCACCATGCGGTTGGGCGCCTATCCCTGTGAGATCGCGCCGCGGACCCTGGCTGCCGAAGTCTATGGCCAGACCACCATCTCGGAGCGACATCGGCACCGCTATGAATTCAACAGTGCCTATCGCCGCCGGCTCGAGCGCAAGGGGCTGGTCATCAGCGGGACCTTGGCCGGGCACGACCTGGTGGAAATCGTCGAATTGAAGCGACACCCGTGGTTCCTGGGCTGCCAATTACATCCCGAATTCAAGTCGAAGCCTGCCTATCCGCACCCCATCTTCAGTTCGTTCGTGAAGGCCGCGATGGAAAAGCGGCAGGGAACGTTGCGGCCGCGGAAAACCAGGCGCCGGCCCCGGACCGCCCCCGGAAAGACGCGCCGCGCCACGCGCACCGCCGGCGTGTCGAAACGTCCCATGGATTCCGGCCGGGGCGACGCCTGACGGGCAACGGGACGGACCCATGCGCATACCCCAGCGATACGAGGACCTCTTCCTGTTCGCCACCGCAAGAACGTTGGCCGCTCTCCTCGCTCGTCTCCCCCCGGGCCTGGCCGTTCGAATCGGCAGAACACTCGGCGCCACCTGGTATCGCCTCGGGCGCCGGGACGCCCGGATCGCCGCCACTCAGCTCCGGACCATCCTCCACCTGGAATCCGATCGAGAAGCACGAAAGATGGCAAGGGCCGTGTTCGAGCGCATGGGCGAGGAGGTCGTTGCCCTGCTCCAGTGGCCCGGCCAAGATCCTGCCCTGGAAACGCGGGTCGTCATCGATGGCCGGCAGCACCTCGATGCCGCTCTCGCTCCCGGTCGCGGCGCCGTCTTCTTGACCGGGCACGTCGGCAACTGGGAACTCATGGCCATGAAGCTCGCCAGGCACTATCCCCTCTACGCCATCGTCAACGAGATGCGATACCCGCGCTTGAATCGCCTGGTGACTGACTTCCGGGCGCAAAACGGTGTACAGTCTCTTGTGAGGGGGCGCGAAACCAGCCGCTCCCATCTCGAGCACCACCTTTCTCGAGGCCGTATCGTGGGGATTCTTGTCGACCAGCACAGCCATACCCGGGGAGCCATGTTGCCGTTTCTCGGAAAACCGGCCCATACCCCGATCGTGCCCGCCATGTTGGCGCTGGAGACGGGTGCCGCACTGGTCGCCGGTTTCATGGAGCGCGAGTCCGTCCGGCGATACCGCGTTCGAATCTTGCCGCCTGTCGTGGCTCCCGCGGCCGGAGGCAGCCTCGTCGAGCGAGCCTGCGCCCTCATGGCCCGGGTGAACGAACTGTTGGGGGCCGCGATCCTGGCGGACCCGGTTGCCTGGCCTTGGTTCCACCGGAGGTGGGCAGCCTCGACCACGGAGAGGGCGTGGCATGCGTGAGCTGCGCGGACAGGGCCACATCGGGTCGAAGAGACAAGGGGGCAGCAGCCGCCCGGTCTCTCCCAATCTTGCCGCGCCTCGCCTGGCACTGCTCCTCGTGGCGCCGGCGTTGCTGCTCATCGGCTGCCTCGAGGGGGGGGGCGAACCGGCCCGGCACCGCGTACCCCCCCCGCCACGATCATCGATGACCTGACGAGCAGGTTGTGGGACGGTGGCGAGCAGATCGGCACGTTGCGCGCGGGTCGGGTGCGCTTTGAGCGTGGCGGACATCGCCTGGTCGCAATCCGGGTAAGTATCGACTCGAGGCCTTCCGCCATCTGGACTCTGCTCACCGCACAGATGGGCCTCCCGGGCCTGTCGGGCGGCGGGAAGCGATCTCCGGCGGAGAAGGGGGTGACGGAGTTGCCCTACGCCTTCGCCCGGTCTTCTCCGTCGCCGGCGCCCGGGGCTGTTCGCGGGCAACCGTCGTGGGACCTGGGATTCGAGGTCGCGCAGGCTGCGCGCCACGCCGAGACCGAGCCATCGCCGAGTGACATCGACGAGCCAGCCGGTCCCTCCTCGGCCGGGGACGGTAGTATCCAGATTTCGGCCATGCGCTTCGTGGGCGACACCGTGAGCCGATCGGGGTGGTTCGAGGGTCTGGTCCGGCTCCGTTGGGGACCGTTGACCCTGGCGTGCGAGCGACTGGCGATGGACCACGAAACGGGGCCTTCGGGGGGCGTTTCCCGGCTCGTGGCCACGGGGGACGTGACGTTCGAGCGTGGTCCCTGGAAGGGCCGGGCAGGCAAGGTGAGCTACGATCCCGCAGCCGGGCGCTTGACCATGGAAGAGCAGCCCACGTTGACGGATGGCACGGACAGCATGACGGGAAGTCGTATCGTTCTCGATATGGAAACCGGCCGTGTGGAGTGCGAGCGCTGCCGCGTGCGATGGACATTGGATGGGCCATGAGGGATGGGAGCCGGGAGATAGCCGACTTGAGCGCCCGGGGCCTGTGCAAGCGGTTTCGTGCCCGTGAGGTGGTCATCGATGTATCGTTGGCCGTGGCTCGAGGTCAAGTCGCCGGGCTATTCGGTCCGAACGGGGCTGGGAAGACGACCTGCTTTCGGATGCTGGCCGGCCTGTTGAGACCGGACGCTGGCACGGTCGTGCTCGACGGCGTCGATGTCACCCGGGAGCCCCTTTTCCGGCGGGCTCGTCGCGGGCTTGGGTACCTGGCCCAGGAGCCGTCAGTCTTCCGGGGACTGTCGGTGGAGGACAACCTCGCGTTGGTGCTCGAGGTGGCGGGGGTGGAGCGCGAGGAGGCGAAGCGCCGGGCGGACGCGCTGCTCGGGGACATGGGTCTCCAATCCATCCGGAGTGCTGTGGCCCGTTCGTTGTCTGGCGGCGAGCGGAGGAGGTTGGAAGTGGCGCGCGTTCTGGCGCTTCGCCCGAGCATCGTGCTCCTGGATGAGCCGTTCACGGGCCTGGACCCGAAGGGAATCGACGAGTTGAAACGCTGGATTCGGGAGATGGCATCGAGGCGTATCGGCGTCTTCCTGACAGACCACAATGTGCACGAGTGGCTCGAGTTGTGTGACCTGGCGTATCTGATGGCCGATGGGCGGATTCTGGCTCGAGGGCGCCCCGAGGATATCGCGGGAAGTGCCGTCGCGAGGGACGCCTATTTCGGTCCGCATTCCTTCGGTGACTGACAGGCCGAAGGTGTGGTGGAATGGGGCCGGTGCTTGCCACCTTCGAAGCCTCAGCACGCGCTTTCCGGTTTCGTTTTGCAGCGGGCGGCACGTGGTGATCCTGGCCGAATCGTTCCGTCCCCTGGATTCGCATTGTTGCCGATGACCACTTGCTATATAATCACGGCAAGCTCGCTGCCACCCGCGTGCAAGGCGAGATAGGACGTGATCGAGGGTGGAGGAGCGATTACCAGCGTCTGGCAGCAGCGTGTCCAGGCGTATCGCGCGTCCCGGGCGTCGCCGGTTGGTGGCGGGGTTCGGGCACAGCGGGAGAGCCTCTCCCACCTGCCGGGCGGTGGGCTGCGTGCGCAAACAACCGCCAGCGGTCGCTTTCGATTTCTGGCGAGGCTTCTTGATTGGAGTCGATAGTTATGAAAATTGCTGATTTCTTGAACCAGGATTCGGTAATCGCGGACCTGGCCAGCCACACCAGGGACGACGTGTTGGCGGAATTGGCCGGCAGAATTGCACAAGTCCACCACCTTGACGGGAACACCGTCCTGAAAGTGCTGGAGGACCGGGAGCGGTTGGGAAGCACCGGCATTGGGGATGGCGTTGCCATCCCGCATGGCCGGATGTCGTCCATCGCGCACCTTGTGGCCTTGCTGGGACGCAGCACCGGCGGGATCGATTTCGCAGCCATCGACGGCAAGCCGACCCACCTGTTCTTCGTCCTCCTCACGCCTGACAACAACGTGGGGCTGCAGGCGCTGGCAAGAGTCTCGAGGCTGCTGCGCCGGGCAGCGTGCCGGGAGGCGCTCATGCGAGCAACGGACGCATCGAGTCTCTACCAGGCCGTGATCGACGAAGACATGCGGTTGTGAGGAAGGTCGAATGGCTACCCTGACGGTGGAAAGGCTCTACCAGGTCTCGGGCAAGCGCCTGGGACTTCGCCTCGTTGCCGGCAGGCGTGGTTTGGGCCGGGTCATCCGTTCGGCTCGCGTGCAGAAGGCCGGACTCGCCCTCACCGGCGTGGCACCGTTCGACCTCGAGCGCGTTCAGGTCCTCGGCGAGAAGGAGATGATGTACCTGGGCGGTCTGGACGAAGACGTCCTTTCCGGGCGCTTGGAGAGCCTGTTCGATTCCGATGTTCCTTTCACGGTTGTGACCCGGAATCACGAGATTCCGCCGCGCATGTTGCAACTAGCGGACAGACACAATGCACCTTTGTTCAGAACCGGCCTCGACAGCGACGAATTCATGGCCGAGTTGGGGCGCTACTTCCAGGAGGCGTTCACTCGAGTCGGCACGGTGCACGGTGTGCTTGTGGAAGTCTTCGGACTCGGCGTTCTCATCATCGGCGCCAGCGGTGTTGGAAAGAGTGAACTGGCGTTGGATCTCGTTTCCAGGGGGCACCGATTGGTAGCCGATGACGTGATCGACGTGACCGTGTCCACGGAGAGCGGGATCGTGGGCAGTGGGTCTCATCTCATCAAGCACCACATGGAGTTGCGGGGCCTCGGTATCATCAACGTGAGGGACCTGTTCGGGATCTCTGCTGTCAAGGAGCGGCAGCAGGTCGACCTGGTGGTCGAACTCGTCGACTGGGATCAGCGAAAGGAGTACGACAGGTTGGGCCTGGATGACAAGTATCACAAGATACTGGATCACCCGGTCTCCCTGCTCCAGATTCCGGTCAGTCCCGGGCGCAACCTGACGACTATCGTTGAGGTTGCCGCGCGGAACCAGTTGCTGAGGCAGCAGGGGATCCACTCTGTTGAAGAGCTGCATAGAAAACTGAGCTGGGCGATCAACGCAGAGGAGTCACTTGGAGGCCAGACGACCTATGGCGACGACGACCAGGACGGCTGAGGGGTCCGGCGAGGCGCGCAGGAGGATTCTGATAGTCAGCGGCCTGAGTGGCGCCGGGAAGAGCCAGGCGTTGAAGGTACTGGAGGACATAGGCTATTTCTGTGTCGACAATTTGCCGCTGCCGTTGCTGGGTGACTTTCTGGCGTTTTGCCAGAAATCCGGTTCGGGTCTTCGTCGCGTGGCGGTCGGCATGGATGTACGTGGACACGAGGACCCCACGTCGTATCCGGACGCCTTTTCCGGCTTGCGTTCCCAGGGATATCCCATCGAGATCCTTTTCTTGGAGGCGGACGACAAGACGTTGCATGCACGCTACCGGGAGACGCGCAGGCCACATCCCCTGGTGGCGACCGGGTCTGTACCGAACTTGATACGGCGTGAGCGTGCGGCGCTCGGCCCGCTGCGTGATGCTTCGGATTGGGTGATCGACACGAGTGAATTGAGTATCCACGACCTGAGGAGGCAGTTGATTCGGCAGTTCGAGCCCTCGGGCACGGGGGGGGTCAAGGTGACCCTCTACTCGTTTTCGTTCCGTCACGGGTTGCCCTACGATGCGGACTTGGTGTTTGACGTTCGTTTTCTGCCGAATCCGCACTTCGTGGAGGGCCTGACCGAGTTCGATGGGCGAAACCGGCAGGTCGCCGACTACGTGTTCGGGCACAAGGTGAGCCAGGAGTTCATGACGCGCCTCATCGGCTTTCTCGAGTTTCTGTTGCCCCAGTACGAGCACGAGGGGAAGAGCTACCTGACGATTGCAATCGGATGTACTGGCGGGCAGCACCGATCGGTCGCCGTCGTGGAGGAAGTCGGAAAAACCCTCGGGAGGTCGGGGGTTCGGATAGAAGTTCATCATCGTGAGTTGAGAGTGTAGTGGTGTTTGTCATTTCATGGGTGTCGCAATGGTGGGCGTCGTCGTCGTAACGCATGGCGGTCTTGCGGAGGAACTCGTAGGAACCGCACGCATGATCATGGGCACGGTGGAGCAGGTGGAAGCTGTCGGATTCCAACCTGACGAGCGGGAAGAGGAGATGTTCGACAAGCTCAGGGTAGCGGTGCGCGCCGTCGACGAGGGCGATGGCGTCCTGATCCTGGTCGACATGTTCGGTGGCACGCCGTCCAACCTGAGTCTGCGCCTTCTGCGGCCCGGCCGGGTGGAGGTGGTCACCGGCGTCAATCTGCCCATGCTTCTCAAGGCAGGGAACACCCCTCGATGTGACTTGCAGACGTTCGCAAGGAAAGTCAGGGACTCGGGCGTGCGCAACGCGCTACTGGCGAGCACGTACCTCGAGAACCGGAAACACTAGGTCGCAAATCGGGTTGAAGCGTTGGAAAAAGAACTCGTCATCGTGAACAAGTTGGGTCTCCACCTGCGGGCTGCTGCGCAGTTCGTGCGCGCGGCCCAGCGCTACAGTTGTGATATCTTCGTTCGCAAAGGCGACACGGTGATCAATGGCAAGAGCATCATGGGGCTGGCCATGCTGGCCGCGGCTCGAGGTACGCGAATTGTCGTCATCACTGACGGGCCCGACGCCAACGAGGCTCTCGGCACGCTGACTGAACTGGTCGAAAGCGGTTTTGGAGAAGAGTGAGCACGGCAACGACACAGCCTGCCCTGGAGTTGAGAGGCATTGCCGCATCGCCGGGCATCACGTCAGGCAAGGCATTCCTCGTGGACCGGGCACGCCTCGAGGGACGCCAGTTCGTGTTGGAACCGGGCGAAGTGGGCGGCGAAATCAGGCGACTGGAACGTGCCCTGGACAGGTCGAGAAACCAGGTCCAGGCCTTGTTGCGCCGTATCGAAGCCCTGGGCGGCGGCGCAGAGCATACCGGCATCCTCGAGGTTCACTTGATGATGATCGAGGACCCGGAACTCGTGGAGGGCGTGTCACGGCGCATCCGCGACCGGCTCATCAATGTCGAATGGGCTCTCAAGGTCTTCCTTGGCGAACTCAAGGAATCATTCAGTCGTATCGATGACGAGTACCTGAAGGAACGCGGCAACGACGTCGATCAGGTAGGGCAGCGCATTCTCCAGAACCTGCTCGGACATCGAGAATCGACCATCGCCCACGTTCCGCACAGGAGTATCGTTGTCGCCAGGGAGCTTCTGCCGTCAGATACCATCCACCTTCTCAAGGGCAACATCGGGGGCTTCGCCACCGAACTCGGCACGCGAACTTCCCACGTTGCGATCATTGCCAGGTCCATGCAGGTTCCCGCCGTCGTGGGGGTCGATGGCTTGACGCGGGCCGTCTCCACGGGGGATACCCTCATCCTGGATGGGGAGACCGGCCGTGTCGTTCTCCGCCCAAGCGACGTCCAGCTCAAGGAACACCGCAACCGGCGCAGGCGGTTGCGCCGGAAGCAGAAGGTGCTGGAAGAAGACCGCCACCTCCCCGCCATCACGCGGGATGGTACCCGCGTGTCCCTTCTGGCGAACGTGGACAGGCTGGATGACCTGGACGCTTTGGAAGCATCCGGGGCCGAAGGGATCGGCCTCTACCGCAGCGAGTACCTTTTCCTGGACGGAAAACGGATTCCGGGCGAGGACGAACAACTCGACACCTATTGCGAACTGTTGCGACGGATGGCCCCCCACCCGGTCATCATCCGCACGTTGGACATCGGCGCGGACAAGGCCTTGCTGGAGGAGGGCGCCGGAAGGCACAGCAGGCCGAACAACCCGGCCCTCGGTCTCAGGGGCATCCGATACACCCTGCGCCACCCGCGGTTGTTCGAACCACAGTTGCGGGCCGTGCTGCGCGCAGCCGCCTGTGGCCCGGTCGAACTCCTCATCCCCATGGTGTCCTGTATCGAGGAGATCAGGAGTGTCAAGGAGACCTTGAACCGCTGCCGCATAGAGTTGGAGGCTGATGAGTTTCCGGTCGTCTCGAGAATCCCGCTCGGCATCATGATCGAGACCCCGGCCGCCGCGCTGATCGGTCCCACTCTGGCACGGGAAGTCGACTTCTTCAGTATCGGAACCAACGACCTCATTCACTACACGATGGCCGCCGACAGAACCGATGATCGCCTCGCCTATCTCTACCAGCCTGTCCACCCCGCCATCGTCAGACTGTTCGCGGAAGTCATCCAGGCAGCCAGGCAGGCGGGGATCGATGTCAACATGTGCGGAGAGATCGCCGGAGAACCCCTGTACACACCCCTCTTGTTGGGGTTGGGGCTGAGAAGCTTCAGCATGAGCCCGATGGCGATACCCCGCATCAAGTATGTCGTGCGGAGAATCAACGTGGCGGACGCAGAGGCTGTCGCCAAGGTCGCCCTGGCAGGAACCTCCGGACCGGAGGTGCACGAATGGCTGCTTGAGCACCACCGAAGGCTGTTTCCCTGACACGCGGGTTCCAGGTTTCTGGTTGACAGACCCGTATCCGGCAGCCACAATTCTTCGTCCTATCTTTTTCAAGCACCTGGAGAACCAGACGATATGACGATTTCCAACTACTTGTTTACGTCCGAGTCGGTCACAGAAGGGCACCCCGACAAGATCGCCGACCAGATCTCCGACGCGATCCTGGACGCCATGATCGAGCAGGATCCCACGAGCCGCGTAGCCTGCGAGACCCTGGTCACGACGGGCGTGGCCATGGTCGCAGGCGAGATCACCACTCGAGCCCACGTGGACATTCCCGCTGTCGTCCGCCGGACCGTGGCCGAGATCGGCTACACCGACGTCGCCTACGGGTTCGACGCCAATTCCTGCGCCATCATGCTCACCATCGACAGGCAGTCTCCTGACATTGCGCAGGGCGTGGATTCCGGGCAAGGCCTGTACAAGGAACAGGGCGCTGGGGACCAGGGCATGATGTTCGGGTACGCCATCGACGAGACGCCCGAATTGATGCCCATGAGCATATCGTTCGCCCACAAGCTCACCCGGCAGCTCGCCGCTGTGAGAAAGAGTGGGGAGTTGGCCTGGCTCCGTCCGGATGGCAAGGCGCAGGTGACCATCGAGTACCGCGACGGCGTGGCGGCGCGCGTCGATGCGATCGTGGTGTCGACCCAACACGACCCGGACATCCCATACGAGCAGATTCGGGAGGGCGTGATCGAGAAGGTCATCGAGCCTCAGATCGGGGCACCGCTTCTGGACGACAAGACGAAGCTGTTCATAAACCCCACTGGCCGGTTTGTCATTGGCGGACCCCATGGCGATTGTGGATTGACCGGGCGCAAGATCATTGTGGACACCTATGGGGGGCACGGCAGCCACGGCGGGGGAGCGTTTTCGGGGAAGGATCCCAGCAAGGTGGATCGAAGTGCGGCCTACATGGGGAGGCACGTGGCCAAGAACATCGTCGCAGCAGGTCTTGCCAGCCGCTGTCTCGTCCAGTTCGCCTACGCGATAGGGGTGGCGGAGCCTGTATCGGTGATGGTGAACACGTTTGGGACGGGCAAGCTGGAGGATGAGCGTATCGCCAGCGCGGTTCGAGATCTTTTTCCGTTGAAGCCTGCCGAGATGATCGAATACCTGGATCTGTTGAGGCCCATCTACCGGAAGACGGCTGCTGGCGGCCATTTTGGTCGCCGGGAGGATGCGTTCACCTGGGAGTCCGTGCGCCGGGTGGATGCCCTTGCCGCGTTGCTTTGAAGCGCGCATCGAGTCCCTGGCCGTCATCGCCTGCTTTTTCCCGGTTTTCTGCGGGTTCTGATTGACGATCTCAGCCATTCGGCGCTATGGTAGATACCTTTTCGCAAGGGAAGGTGTTGGAGGAGTCGAGGCCGGGCGAGCGGCCTCGGCGTTGCTGGTACCGCCGAAACGTGGACACGTCGAGACGGCACCGAACCACGGATCAATCACATCAGCCAAGAGCCCGACGGAGAATTTCATGAAGATTCACGAGTACCAGGCAAAGGACCTGCTTCGGCGGTTCGACGTACCGGTTCCAGACGGCGGTTCGGCCTTCACGGTGGAAGAGGCCGTGGAGGTGGCAAGACGGTTGCCCGGGCCGGTATGGGTCGTCAAGGCGCAGATTCATGCCGGTGGACGTGGCAAGGGCGGGGGCGTGAAGCTGGCCCGGTCCGTTGACGACGTGCGCGAGCAGGCGTCGAAGATTCTGGGCATGACCCTTGTCACCCACCAGACGGGATCGGGAGGCCGGCTCGTCAAGCGATTGTTGGTGGAAGAAGGCTGTCGTATTGCCAAGGAGTACTACTTTGCGGTCATCATCGACAGGGAGACCCGCCGTCCGGTTGTGATGGCCTCCTCGGAAGGGGGGATGGAGATAGAAGAGGTGGCCGCCCGTTCGCCCGAGAAGATCCTCAAGGAGCAGGTCGACCCTGCGGTGGGGCTCGTCCCGTTCCAGAGTCGGCGGCTGGCGTTCAGCTTGGGCATGCGCGGCAAGTTGGTACACAAGGCTGCCAAGGTGTTCGGAAAACTCTACAACGCTTTCATGAAGCTGGACTGCTCGCTGCTCGAGATCAATCCCCTCGTCGCCACCGAGGACGACGATATCGTGTTGCTGGACGCAAAGCTCAACTTCGACGACAACGCTCTGTTCCGCCACAAGGACATTCTCGAGCTGCGTGACATGGACGAAGAGGATCGTGCCGAGATCGAGGCGTCTGGGTACGGGCTCAGCTACATCAAGCTGGACGGCACCATCGGTTGCATGGTCAACGGGGCCGGCCTGGCCATGAGCACCATGGACATCATCAAGTTGCACGGGGGCGAGCCGGCGAACTTCCTGGACGTGGGCGGTGGTGCCAACAAGGACCAGGTCAAGGCCGCGTTCAAGATCATCACCCACGACCCGAATGTGAAGGCCATTCTCGTCAACATCTTCGGGGGCATCATGCGGTGCGACGTGATTGCCGAGGGCATCGTCGCCGCTGTCAGGGAAGTGGGCCTGAGCGTGCCCCTCGTCGTCCGACTCGAGGGGACCAACGTGGACATCGGCAAGACGATCCTGGCCGAATCCGGCCTGGACCTGATAGCTGCCGACGGCATGCGGGACGCAGCAGAGAAGGTGGTCGCCGCAGCCGGTGGAGCCGGAGGTGTACGATGAGCATTCTGATCAACAAGGACACTCGAGTCATCGTTCAGGGTATCACCGGATCCACCGGTGCGTTCCACACGCGGTTGATGGCGGAATACGGGACCCGCATAGTCGGCGGGGTCACTCCGGGGAGAGGCGGCGGCGAGTTCGAGGGCATTCCGGTGTTCGACACCCTTCGCGACGCCGTGGATGCGACGGGCGCCAATGCCTCGGTTGTCTATGTGCCGCCGCCTTTCGCAGCGGACGCCATCATGGAAGCCGTCGACGCGGAGTTGCCGCTTGTCGTGGCCATTACCGAGGGTATCCCGGTCGCCGACATGGTCGATGTGGCGCGCTACATGGAGGGCAGGTCGACACGACTCGTCGGCCCGAACTGTCCCGGGGTCATCACGCCGGGAGAGTGCAAGATCGGTATCATGCCGGGGCACATCCATTTGCCGGGGCGTATCGGCGTGTTGTCGCGCAGCGGCACGTTGACCTACGAAGCCGTGGGGCAGCTCACCGCCCTGGGGCTTGGTCAGTCCACCTGCATCGGCATTGGCGGCGACCCGATCATCGGCACGACCCACCTGGATGTGCTGCGGATGTTCAACGAGGATCCCGAAACCGACGCGGTGGTCATGATCGGTGAAATCGGTGGAAACGCGGAAGAAGTCGCGGCCGAGTACATCGAAAGCGAGATGTCGAAGCCCGTTGTGGGGTTCATCGCGGGCCGGACCGCTCCTCCCGGAAAGCGCATGGGACACGCTGGCGCGATCATTTCCGGAGGCAAGGGAACGGCCGCGGAGAAGATGGCCGCGCTTCGGTCAGTCGGCGTGCACGTTGCCGAGAGTCCGGCGGAGATCGGGGACATGATGCAAGCCGCACTCGAGAAAAGCGGTTGATCCTGGGAGCGAGCCGGCCGTTCGGGCGGGGCCGCTGCCGGCCTGGACGTCGCGGCTGGCGGCGAGGGGTACCACACGTGGAGGATGGACGTGGAGCGAACACTTTCGATTATCAAGCCGGACGCTGTTTCCAAGGGCCTGATCGGTAGTATCATTCGACGGTTCGAGCAAGAGGGGCTCCGGGTGTGTGCTGCCAAGATGTTGCACATGTCCAGGGCCCAGGCGCAGGGTTTCTACGCGGTCCACCGGGACAAGCCATTCTTCGACTCCCTCGTCGACTTCATGACATCCGGTCCTGTCGTGGTCATGGTGTTGGAAGGGGAGAGCGCTGTGGCTCGGAACCGGGAGATTATGGGGGCCACGAACCCGGCCGAGGCGGCGGAGGGGACTCTGCGCAGGATGTTCGCCGAGAGTATCGAGCGCAACGCGGTTCATGGGTCGGACTCGCCGGAGAACGCCGTCATCGAGATCCACTACTTCTTCAGTGCCATCGAGCAGTTCTGAGGCGCGCCGTTCGAGCGGTACGGCGTTTTCGAGCCCAAAAAGTGGTTGCGATTTGCCGGCGGTGGCGGTATATACTCCCCGTCGGTATCAGGGCGATTAACTCAGCGGTAGAGTGCCATCTTCACACGGTGGAAGTCGCAAGTTCGAACCTTGCATCGCCCAATCTCAAGAAGGCCTCGAGGACATCTCCTCGAGGCCCTTTTTTTTGCTCGTAGATGAGGACCGCCTGCCGGAATCGGCCGGTGCCGGGGTGAGGCGGGGGGGTAGGGAGACGCATGGCCCGCTTGCGGCCGGGGGGCCAGGCTGGAAACCAGTGAGAGTGGGGAAACGGAAGGGGGTGGGGGTGGTCCTCCGCGGGGATCGGGCCGGGGCTAGCCGTAGGGGTAGAGGCCCGACTTCACCTTCTCGAGGGCTGCGAGCAGTTCGTCATGCTTGCGCTCATCGTGTTTCAGGTAGTTCAACAGGTATTCCACGGCGACCATCTTCTTGCCCTGGAGCAGCTCGAGCATACGTTCCACGTTCCCGACCATCATCTTCTCAATCCGGATGTGCTCCTCGATCAGGTCCCAGACCGAAGCCAGGTCATCGACGGAGAGGCCAATGGCCTGTTTCTCGAAGGAGTCGATGATCAGTTGCTGAACGCGACGGTGCATGCCCGAATCGCGCTGAATGACTTCCATGACGATTCTGATCAGGGGGTTCTCGGTCTTCTTGATGACACTTGCTGTCGAAGACATGGCTGCGTCCTCGATCTTCTGCCACTGCTTCATGTCGTCGGCGATCTTCTGTTGGAGTTCCTTCATGTTCATTGCGTTTCGATGCCTCCTTGGTGTGGCGTGTTATGGCGGAAACCCCGTGCGAGATGGTGTCTTGGTGACGGGGTGTCAGGTCCACTGATCGGCCAACCCGCGGAAATCCGCTCCGGTGAGAATGACCTTCATCAGTGTGGCCACGTGCCCTCTCTCAGCCTGGATCAGTTCATCGAGTTGTGGCTGCGCGCCGATGGCTTCCCGAAGGGAAAGGTAGTAGAAGAGCGTCGATTTTTCCAGGGAGAGCGCCTTGGCGAGCGCGTCGCGGGGCGATTCGATGTTGTCGAACGCCCTGAAGGCGTCCTGGCTGAAGAATTCCGAGATAGCCGTGGCCCGAAGCACCATCCGGGTTTCGAAATCCCCTGGCACCTCCTCTTCGGGCGCCTCCTCGAGAAGTATCTTGAACTGGGCTTCGTGGGCCGCTTCGTCCCTGGACAATTGGGCGAAAACCGGCCCCACGTCTGGATTGTCAGCGAACCGTCTTGCCATCCGGTCATAGAACCTTGCCCCGACCTGCTCGGTGACGACGGCCAGGTTCAAGCACTTGCGTAGGCTGATCGACTCCATGTTCGTTCCTTCGTCTTGTGGAATAGCTTCGTTGAAGGCCGGACTACCGGTCTCCCATCGTGTCACCAAGAACACTAGCGGAGAATCCTCCCGCGTCAACGAGGCTTTCGGCGGAAAGGCAGCGCCTGCGTGTGGTGGCCAGGCTCGACACGAGGGCGGTTCCATGATCAGAAGCCTGCACAGGCGGTCCCGGCTCGGCCAGGTCGAGAATCAACAGCCAACAGGGACCTTCCTTGGAAGGTGTGGGAGCCCGGGCGGATGGTCCACCCCGTCGCCCACCCCAATCGACCGGGAGCCCGACCGGCCCGGACGCTCATGTCCCCGTTCGCGCAGCGATCCGCCTAACGCACGGTCCCGACATAGTGGGTGGTGAGCTGCCGTTCCTTGATCTTCGGTGGCGTGTAGTCCGGCAACAACATCGGAGACACGCGGTCACTCGGTATCCCAGCTTCATCCGCTTCCTTGTTGAAGCGGCGTACATGGTCGAGGGTCAGGTCTCCTTCCTTGGCGCTGTCGTTGATGTACGCGGTGGCGGCCTTGCCCGCGATGCGACCAAAAACGACGATATCCAGCAGGGAGTTGCCCATCAAGCGATTGGCGCCGTGTACACCGCCGGACACCTCGCCGGCAAGGAACAGGCCGGGGAGGGAGGTGGCGGAAGAAGCGCGGAAGGCGAGCCCGCCGTTCTGGTAGTGGAGAGTCGGGTAGATGAGCATGGGCTCCTTGGAGATGTCGATTCCGAACCGCTTGTAGAGGATGTACTTGCCGGGGAACTCCTTGCGGACCGTTCCCTCTCCGGACAACATGTCGATCATGGGGGAGTCGAGCCAGATACCGACCTTGCCGGTCGGGGTGGGTACGCCGAGCCCCTTGACCGTGCATTCCTTGATGATGGAAGCGGCTTCGACGTCGCGGGGTTCTCGCTCGTTGACGAACTGCTTGCCCTCGATGTTGACGAGGTTGGCCCCGGAGCCCCTGAACTTTTCGGTTATCAGGATACCCTCGGCCTGCTCTGGGAACACGATGCCTGTCGGATGGTACTGGACAGTGTGGAGGAACGAGACTTCCACCCCGGCGCGGTAGCCCATCACGATACCGTCGAACGTGGCGCCGTAGTGGTTGGTGGTCATGAAGCCCTGGATGTGCAGGCGTCCTGAGCCGCCGGTGGCCATGATGACCGCCTTGGCTCTGGCAATCATGTATTCCTGGGTCTCCAGGTTGTAGAGCACGGCGCCGGCGCATTGCCCGTGTTCGTTAAGAATGAGTTCGACAGCCGGCAGGAATTCGATCACCTCGATGTTCCTGTGGTTGCGGGCCTCATCACGAATGGTGCGCATGATTTCGGCGCCGGTGATATCGGCCGCATAGTGCATGCGTTTCCGGCTCGTACCACCACCGTGGATGGTGTGCAACCGTCCGTCCGGGTGCTTGGAGAAGTTGCACCCCAGCTTTTCGAGCCAGTGGATGGCGTCCGGAGCATAGGTCACGAGGGCTTCGACGAGTTCGGGGATGTTGGTGAAATGGCCGCCGCCCATGACATCCAGGTAGTGGTAGTAGGGAGAGTCCTTTTCGCCCTTGCTCGCCGCCTGGATACCTCCTTCGGCCATCATGGTGTTGGCATCGCCATGGCGGAGCTTGGTGACCATGGTGACCCTGGCGCCGTTCTCCTCGGCCAGAATCGCCGCGGACGTCCCTGCGCCGCCGCCTCCGATGACCAGCACGTCGGTGTCGATATCGGGATTCGAGAGATCGATGTCGTCCGGGTCGACCCGGCTGCGTGCCTCGAGAAGGTCGGCCATTTCGTGCGCGATGGCGTACCCCTTGCTCGGGCCGATTTTCAGGGGCCGCCTGCCCTCCTCCTTGAAATCCGGGTGATGATCGAGCATTTCCTTGCGCTCGTCCAACGAAAGGAAGGGCACCTCCTCGCCGCGCTTCTTGCGGTCCACACGTTCTGCTCGAGTGCTTTCGACGACCTTGATGAGTTCTTTCAGTTTCGGAGGATAGGGCATCGTTCACCTCACACCTGCCGTGCCTCTTCGCCCGCGTGTCGAGCTGGTCGAGGCGTGGCGGCTAGTCAAGAGTGCTTCCATGGCAATGGCTACAGGCCGGCGTTGTTCGAAGGTCTCCATTGTTCATCGGACATGGCAGGTTCCAACTCGCGCTCCGTGTAGAGCTTGCGCAACTCGTCCACCGGCAGCGCCTTCAACTCCTCCATCACGTCTGCGAACTTGCCGGCAGCGATGCTCTCCACGACCTGGCGCAGGTGTTCCGCCCTCGGGGCGAGCTTTCCGCCGTGGAGACGCCGGGCGAGTTGGGCGATGTGATACTGGGGCAGTTCCCCCATGCACCGGCTGGCGCACAAACCGCATTGGATGCAGTCGAACGAGATGCGGGTAGCGGCCTCGAGGTCTCCTCGTTTCAACGCCGAAATGTAGTCCAGAACCTGGACGTCCATGGGGCAGATCTTGGTACAGGCGTTGCATGCCACGCAGCGGAAGAGTTCCGGGTAGAGCTGGTAGATAGATTCCGCCACCGGCTCCATGGTCTCGTAGTCGTATTCTCTCCGAAGGGCGGGGAAGAACGGGATCTGTGTCAGGTACATGTTGGGCTCGACCACGGTTTGGCAGGCCAGCCCCGAATAGATCTTGTAGTCCCCCGCCTTGCGGTACACTGTCGAGCAGGCACCGCAGATGCCCCCCCGGCAGCCGCAGCCGCGAATGAACTGGTACCCCGCATATTCGATCGCTTTCATGATCGTGAGCGATTCGGGAACCAGGTAGCGCTTGCCCATGATGAATATGGGAATCAAATCCGCTTCTGTCTCTTTTTGCACGTTCGGCATGATCAACCCCTCGACATGGCGAGCGGCACGAGGCCGCAACCGTTCCCCTAGACCTGAGTCGCAGGTGCCTCGACGAACTTCTTGTCCTGAAGCAGCTTGCGTGCGGAGGCCATGTTCAACTCGAAGCGCCCGGCGCTGGCGTCCAGGCCGAGTGCGATGGCCAACAACTGGGTGAAATAGAACACCGGAATGTCCGGAATGCCCGAAACTTGCGCCCGGATGTCCCCCTGCTTGCGGCCGAGATTGTACTCGCACAACGGGCAGCTCAGCACGATCGCGTCGGCGTGACTTTCCCCCGCGGCCGCCAGCACGCTGCCTGCGCGCCTCATCCCTTCCACGGGATTGATGAGCACTTCGTATGCGCCACAACACTCCTCGGCCGCGGAAAAGCGCACCGGGGTGGCGCCCAGGGCGGACAAGAAATCCTGGAGAACATGGGGGGCGCCGCGGTCTCCTCCTCCCACTGCGACTTCGGCAGGCCGCAGCAGGGTGCACCCGTAGAACGGCGCCACCTTCAGTCCCTCCAGGGGGACCTTGACCTGTTCCCGGAGCGCGTCCCAGCCGATCGTCTCGCGGAGCAGGTCGAGGAAATGAACCACCTGAACCTCGCCGTGGTAGTCCACTTCCTCGTCCATGAACAGGTTGATGGTCTCGCGCTTCTCCTCCTCCTCTCGCATGAGCTTGTTGGCTCGAGCCAGCACGTTGTAGCACTGGGAGCAGAGGGTCACCAGCTTATCGGCACCGGCATCTCGGGCCCGAATCAGGTCGCGGACCGGAGCCACCTGGTGGATCAGGTCGTCGTCGGCCAACGAGAACACCGCTCCACAGCAGTTCCACCGCTCGAGTTCCTCCACTTCGATGCCCAGGGCGGCAAGCGACGCAAGCGCGGAGTCTTCCAGGTTTTTCGCCTTGGTTTTGAGAGTACAACCAGGGTAGTAGCTGATCTTCATCGGCGCCCTCATGAGGTGAGTTTCCGGAACCCGGCGACCAGTGCGATTTGGGGCATCTCGGCAATGCTCTCCGCCGGGATCTCGCGGGGATTCACCATGTCCCGGTTTTCCCGTAGAACAATCTGTCGCAATGCCTCCATGACTCGAGTGACCTCGATCCCGCGGGGGCACCGAACCTGGCACGTGTGGCACGACGCACACAGCCATGGCGTGCGAGACGACAGGACCGGGTCCACAAGACCGTGCTGGATGAGCAGCATCGCCTGCCGCGGCGTTATCTCCATGTCGCCGGACATGGGACAGACGCTGCTGCACGTCCCACACTGCATGCACTTGTACACATTCTGTCCCGAAATCTCGGCCACGCGTTCCTGCATGGCTCGATCCAGCGCACGCAAAAGGATGGTTATCGACATCGGGTACCTCTGGTGACAGTTTTCGACACGCACCCTATCACTTCGCCGGGATCATCACGCGTCCCCTGTCGTCGTCAGACGGTCAGGCCGAGGCAGGAGAAGACAGCGCAACTTGCGCAGTGCGCGGTTGATTCCGTCGCCTGGATGCTCAAAAGGCTGCCCGGGGAGAGGGCGTACCGAGCGCCCGACAACGGGCCTCACGTTAGCACCGCAACCACAGGAAAACAAGAAAAAGTTGTGAACATGGCTTATAAAGAAATTCTTTGACTCTGCGGCATGATTCATCAATGACGTTTCGCCTTGGCCCGCCGCCGGAATCACGGTCGAACCGCTTTCCCGGTACGGTGGGTGCGCTGGGACGGGCACCGCTGCGCCGGAGGAGCGACAGACGCCGGCGTCCATCGTGGCCGGCTCGTCCGGCCCCGGCTATTGTGGAGGGAGCCACACCATGTCGCCCACGAGCGACCAGGCGGCTGCCACGCCGTTCAGCAGGACGGTCGTGGTGTCGGGGGCGTGGATGAACACTTCGCACGACAGCGGGGACTCCGTGTCGACCTCGAGGGTGCCGTCCAGGCCGAGGCGGGCCTCGATCCCCTCCACCGGGGACTCGGCGTGTATCAACACCTGCCCGGAGTCCGACAGCAGGGACCCGCCCGCGAGCGCCATGACACGGATTCGGCCGTCCATCCGGCGGACGAGCGCGAGGTCGCCGTCTCCGGAGAGCGAGCCGGCGGTCCAGCTTTCGACCGTTCCGCCTCGAGACAGTGCCCAGTCGTCTTCGTAGGGAGCCCGGCGCGACGGGTCTTGCGGGTCGATACCGGTACCGCTTACGTGGGCTTCGAGGACCCAGGTGCCGTCACGGAGTTGCGTCCCGGGCGCCGTCTCGAAAGCGGACACCCGGCTGCTCTCCACCAAAGGTTCGAACAGCGCGGCGAAAGTGGTGGCGTGGCCTTGGCGGCGGGCCATGACGAACGGCACAGGGACGGAGAGGTCCGGGCCCAACCCATTCCCTGTGACCACGGTCGTCGAGACCGGTGGCGCGGCGCCGGAATGGCGGATTGCCTCGATACCGGCCAATGCGGTATCGTCCATCCACACGCGGCAGCCGGGACCTTCTCCTTCCCCGCTCGAGAAGGTCACCTGCCAGGGCCCGGTGGCCGTGGCGGCCAGCGTGCCGGTCAGGTTCTGGTAGCCCCAGGTGTCGGGAAGCCCGTCGTAGGGCTCGAGGTCCAGGTCGGAGGAAAGTAGGCCGGGGTTGTGGTAGATCCAATCGAACGTGTGACGCGCCGGCGTGAGCGCCGCGATATCGAACCGGTCCAGGAGGTACTCGGCGACCAGGACCTGTGTGCGAGCTGCCCGGGCGCCCGGGTAGGCGCCGCCCGCGTCGGCCCGGACCGCGGACAGGTCCGGCAAGGCGTGAAACCATCCCAGGTTCCCCGAATTCCGCACCTGGTTGCGTTCGTCCAGGACGACAGTGTTGTGTGCCACGGTCTTCTTGTCCCAGGTGTCGTGGGTCGGCGCAGCATAAGATTGGGTGCCGGGATCGAGGCCCATCAGCGCACCGGCCCCGTAAGAGATGAAGGACAGCTTGTCGTAGTGGCCGTGCCAGCCGCCATGGGGACCGAAGTCCAGCGCAACGTAGCTCGTGCCGTCGGCTCCCGGCTGCCGGAGCACCGCGTACCCGGAGTCCTCGAGGAGGGCCGGGCCCTGGGGCGGGAGCGTCTCCTGTGGCAGCGTCTCGGTGCCGAAAAAAAGTGCCCATCGGCCTCGAGGTACCATGCCCGCCACGGCGGCGGCTCGAGGGTCCCCGAGGCGGGACCATGCGACCTCGTAGGCCCAGGCGTAGGACGTAATCCTGGTGCCATGGCTGTCGTTGAATGCCGGCAGCGTGAGGTCGGGCAGCAACATGTCGAGCGGAGCCGCGTACATGGCAGCAAGGTGCGGGTCGGCATAGGTGTCCTCGCCCGCCCGCCGGCTCATCTCCGCGAACCAGGTGAACGGCTGGAGGGCGTAGAAGTGGTAGCTCCAGGTCCCTTCCCACCACAACCCATCGTTGTTGACACCGAACCGGAGCAGATGACTCATGCCCGCCCGGCTGCCCGTGGCGATGTCGATCAGGGTGCGATCCCCAAGGGTGTACCCCACGGCGGCGATGCCCGCGTTGTGCCACACTTGCCAGTTGCCTTTCTGTTTGTAGTGTTGTAGCACCTGCGCCGCAGGGCGTAGCAAGAACCGCTGGATACGCGCACCATCCTCGTCGCTCAGCACGGGACTGTCCGCGATGAGATCGTAGGCCCAGGCGACCGGGATCAGCCACACGGCCTCGTCGAGCGTCTGGGCATGCGCTCGAGCCCCATCGATCATCGGCACGTCATGCTCGTCGTGGATGGGCCACAGGAGATAGGTGTCGGCGAACGCCAGCAGGATTTCCGCCGCCTCTTCGGCATATTCGATTTGGCCAGTGAGACGGTAGGCCAGGCCGAGGTCCGCGGCTGCGTTGCCGGCATCATCGATCCGTCTCGTGTAGATCACCTGGTCGTAGGGCCAACCCGAATAGGTCTCCCCCATGGGGCAAGCGTGGGTCGTGGCATCCACGAAGGTCAGGGAATAGCCGTGGACCGGGCAGACGTAGTACTGGATCCACTGGCCCCCTTCCGGTGGCAATTCGAACCGCTCCAACTGCCAGGCTTCCAGGTGTGATTCGGGCCAGGAAGCGGCCCGCTCCAGGATGGCATCCCGCGCCGAAGCCGCCCAGTCCTGCTCGAGCGCCCAGGCGTCGATGCGCGCGAAATCACTCTCGTCCAGCAGGAGGTGCGGAGGTTGAGGCGGTACGAAATCCAGGTCGGCGACGCCCGCCCGCGCCCCGGGGGCCATGGCCAGGCTGCACGCGATGATTCCGACGTTCACACGGGGAACTCGAGCCCACGACATCGTTCATCCTCCTTCGTTCGAATCGGTGTCCGCTCCAGGGCCGCGACACACGCTCGCGCCGGCCACAGGGGGGGCAGGCTCACGGCAAGGGCACCGACTCGAGGCGCACGGCACGAGCGACCAGGTCGCCCGACCGCAACCGGGGGGCAGGCTGACGGCAAGGGCATCGACCCCAAGGCGTCCGAACCGTCCCATGTCAGCGTAGCCGGTTGGCGGCCCCCCGTCAAAAGGAACCGCACAGGGCTCGAGGCAAAAACCGGGCGCGATCCCGCGCGGAATACGGTAAGATGTTGCGACGGCCGCCTTGCACCCCCTGAACCGGCAGCGTGGATCGCAGCGCGTGCGCCCGGCGTACTCCGCCCGGCACAGGGACACCCCTGGGGGCGGAAACGATCCACTCATGGCGTCGGCGTACCAGCCGGAAGGAGGCGAACGTGGCGATGATCGAACTGACCAGAGACAACGTGGCAAGCACCATCGAGGAGAATGACATCCTCCTGATCGATTTTTGGGCCGAATGGTGCGCCCCCTGCCGAAGGTTCGGCCCGATCTTCGAGAAGGCTGCCGAGAGCAACCCGGACATGACGTTCGCAAAATGCAACACGCAGATCGAACGGGAGGTCGCCGCTGGCTTCGGGATCCGCTCCATCCCGACCCTGGCCGTCTTTCGAGACCAGATCCTCGTGTACAAGCAACCCGGTGCCCTCCCGGCTCCGGCGCTCGACAGCGTCATCGATCAGGTCCGGAATCTCGACATGGACAAGGTTCGTGCGGCGATCGCCGAGGAGGAGAAGGCCCAGGATGCCGTAACGGAGAAGTAGCCTGCGTTTTTTCAGCCGATGCCGCAGCACAACGCAGGTAATGAAGAAATCATCGGAGATGGGGTCCGCACAAACCTGGTATGTTTTTTTCGTTGACGCAACATGTGCGGTCTATCACAATGCCATTGTTTTTGTCAGCACGGACAGCCCGTAGTCTCCAACAGCCAACCACGGAGGGCTCGGCATGGATTCCCCTCCAGACTTCGCGCCAGCCTGTCGGGTTTCCCCGGCCGCGCGCGCTCCAGCAGCCCGTGACAGACTCCCGCCGCCAGCGTGGCGGGCTTCCAGAAACAGGCTCCTGACGGTGATGTCCGTGCTCCTCCTGGCAGGATCCGGATGTGCGGAGCAGACGCAGCAGGAGGCGTTATTCTGTCCCGCGGATGGGTGTGCCGAGCGGCTCATCCGTGAGATCGATGGGGCGACAGGCTCCGTTCACGTCGCGATTGCCTATTTCACCCACGCGGACATTGCGGATGCTTTGATTCGGGCCCACGAACGCGGCGTCGATGTCAAGGTGCTTGGAGAGGCGGACGAGAATGTGCCCGGCGGTATCAACTATGACATGGTCGGGCTTCTTTCGTCCGCCGGTGTTCCCTATCGAGACGACTCCAACCCGGCCATCATGCACGACAAGTTCGCCATCATCGACAGCGGTATCGTGCTGACCGGGTCGTTCAACTACACGCACGCGGCGGACGAGCGCAACAACGAGAACCTGGTCGTTCTGGTCGCTTCGAGGACGGCTGCGGCGTTCGAGGAGGAGTTCGAGTATCTCTGGTCCTACGGTGTGGAGTAGGATCCGGCGCCGCCGTCGACACTGCCGTTTGCAAGCGCGGCGGCTCGAGTGGGGCGACAGTGGCGGTCCATTGACGGGAGGTGGTCGAGCAGGCTGGCGTTGCAACCGGAATCTGTGCCGGCAGCAGGAGGTTTTCGGCCGTGGCCCGGTCGATTGCCGTCTCGCCCCGTTGGCGCGCCTGTTGGAGACGGCGTCCAACCATCCATTGCGCGAGAGGATACGATGACCGAGAACTCGAGAACGCACCGCACCGGTCGATGGAGGGGGCTCGAGGCGGTTGGATGGGCGGGTCGGCGGCTTGCGGGGGTGACGGCACTGATGTTGGCGTTCGTGTGGCCGCGCGGTGCCGTGGCCTACGACTACGGTTTGGCCATCCATGTGTCGTCCGAGGAGGACATCTACGAGCTGTATGCCACGGGGGAGTTGACCGAGGAGGAGACCGAACGGCTGATCACGCTTCTGAACGACAAGATAGACCTGAATCGGGCTGGCGTGGAGGAACTGTACAACTTGCCCGACGTGACGATGGAACTCGCGGAAGCCATCGTGTCCTACCGGGAGGAGAGGGGATATTTCCGGAGTTTCGAGCAGGTGGCGTCGGTGCCGGGCATGACCGGGGACATCCTGGCCCAGGTTGCGCCGTTTTGCAAGGTGCGGTTTCGTATCAAGCTGGAAATCCCGTTGGGTGGGACGGTCAAGACACGTGTGGCCTATGAGTTCGGCAACCGTCCCGAGCAGGTGGATCCGGACGATCCGCCATCGCTCGGGTCCAGCTTTCGGCCCGATGAGCTGGGGTTGGATACTCTGCCATCCGCCTACGTGCGCGTTCGCGCGTCCACGAACGACCGTGTGGAAGCCGGTGTGCTGGCGTCGGTGGGCGAGGGGATTGCCTCGTTCGTGTTCGACGAGGCGTCCATGGCCTACTGGGTGGACTGGGGACGGCCGCTTCTCGAGCTGCACAAGGCCTACGTGGTGCTGCACCAGGGGGCGTGGGAAGTCATTGCCGGCAACTACGGTGTCGGTTTCGGTGAGCGGCTGGTTTTCGACGAGACGCGCCGGCTGAATCCCGACGGCCTGTACACTGACGACGAGATCAACGGCACGACGGCGTTTTCGACGCCGCAGCGGCTGTTCGGGATCGGCGCGACCTACCGTGGTATCGAACTCGGCCCGAGCACCGTCGAGGTGACGGCGTTCCTCTCGCGCGAGGCCATGGACATCTACCAGTACAACCTGGCCCTCGAGCCGCGCGAAGGGTCCGACGACTCGAGCACGGTGGTGCACTTCGGCGACCTGAAGCTCATGCAGCAGACGTTACCGGATGCCTACACCGAGCAACTGGCTGGTGCCCACGTGACAGCGCGACTGGACGAGCGCAACTACGTGGGGCTGACCGGGTACTTTTCAAAGGTCTTCCTTCCCTACTCGGACGTGCCCTTTCACCTCAACTACGGAGCGCCGCGGGACCGCAACCGGTTCGGGGCGGTCGGGTTGGATTTCGGGGCCGAACTCTGGCGTGTCCAGCTCAACGGCGAGGGGTCGTTGATGGACAACGGGGCTGCCGCGGTCTATCTCCAGACCATCGCCGACCTCGATCGCGGTGAGGTCCTGGCGAGCTTCCGTTCCTACGGCGTCGACTTCGACAACCCCCACAGCAGGGGCTTCGCCGACGCCGACGTGCTGGAGCGGGAGCGGGACCGGGACGAGATAGGATTCTACGTCCGCGGTCTCTACCGTCTTACCCCGTGGTTGTCGGCTCGAGGTTCCGTCAACCGATGGTACCGCCCCTCCCTGGATGTGAGCCGTCTTGCGCTCGCGGGAAGAATCGGGGTGAGCCCGAAGCGTTCGTGGGACCTGGCCTTTCTCGGGAGCTGGAAGGACAAGGACCTCTCGTTGAGCGACCGCAGCCGGTGCTACCAGGGCAGCAGTTCATCCTGCTGGGAAGGAGTTCCGGTGGAGGAGGACGCCGTTACCTCGAGCTTCGAGGAGGACTACGCCGGCACCGTCGTGGAGAGCAGCGAAGGCAACGGCGCACGGGCGCAAATCGGCGTCCGGGCCAAGACAACGGCCATCCCCCGTACCCGGCTCACCGCCTTCTACAAGCGCACCTACATGGACGACCACTACCAGTACCTCACCCCGGCCGACGTCCTCGAGTATGGTTGGCGTGTCGGCCAGCAAGTATGGGTGAAGGGGCAGGTATTTCCCTTCAGGGATACCTTCGTGACCCTCAGGTTGCGATACGTGGATGAGGATGTCTATGGCGACAAGGGCGAGCGGGTGTGGGACGCCTACCTCGAGTTCGGGCAGCGCGTGCCGCGAAGATACCGGTACAGCGTTCGATACATGATAACTCGAGGCCTTCCCGGCCACCTGACCTACGAGACGGCGTGCTGCGGGGAGTGGGCGACGGCGAGCTGTCTCGAGGCCAAGGCGGAGGGAACCTATGACCCGCTGGGACCGCCGGAGCCGTTCGAACACGCGCTCATCGCCACGTTCGAGACCCGCTTCTAGGTGCGGAGGACCGGGATGGAGACGCCATGATCACAGCACCCTGTCGAATCCTTTCGTCGACTGCGAGGACGTCATGAACTGGAAAGCAGCCTGGACAGTGCCCCTTGTGTTGGCAGCCAACGTCGCCTCGGCGCAGACAGCCCACCCGGCCAGTGGCGAGGTCATCTTCTCGGAACTGTTCATCGCTCCACCGGGCAGCAAGACGACCTACGAGTATGTCGAGCTGTATTCTCTCGCAGAGAATGCGTTCACCGTCGACGGCTGCTACCTGGCGATGAGCGCCTCGAGTTCTTCCTGTGACACCAGTGTCCCCGGGCTCGAGAACGTCACCGGCGGGTGCCGGCCGATCACCGCCGGTGGCACGATTGCGCCTGGGCAGCGCGCTCTGTTCGTCAGGGATGAAGCCAAGTGGGGCCCGGACGGGTGCAACAAAACCGTCGGCGGAACCTATCCGACCGTCTCCATGAGCAATACCGTTGTCGAGACCATATCCCTGTACTGCAACCCGCCCGGCGGAGCCGACGAACTGGAACGCGTGGCCTCGTTCACCTACGACTGGGCGAACGCGCCCGACAAGGAGACCGGCCACACCTATCAGCTCCGCGAGGACTATTTCACCCTCGAGGATGGCGCGGCCCAGGACCCCCGCCACTGGTGCGTCGCCCCGGCCGACGCCTGGATGTGCGCTTTCGACGACAACGGGACCACCCGGGACATGTACGGCACCCCGGGGGCGGCCAACGTGTGCGAGGCGGAGGTACGCCACCCCGCCCCGGGAGAGGTTGCGTTCAACGAGATCAACGCCTGGCCGTCGACCACCGGGTCGAGTCCGGACTGGATCGAACTCTCGGTCGATTACGCCCCGGCCGACGAGCCGCTTTACGACCTCAAGGGGTGTCAGATCGGCATCGCCACCTGCCCCAATGACGACCCGGCAGATTGCCTGGCCGACACCACGCTCACCTATTCGAGCAGCAAGAGCGACACGTTCGACATCCTGTTCTCCCTGGCACAGGACCAACTCGTCGTCGTGGCCACCGGGGACACACCCGGGTGCGTCCAGGTGAACACCGACCCGGCCGACGCCGTGGAAGACTACAGTTGCGAACGTTGGGCCGATCTGGCAATGGATGTGTCTCTTTCCAGCGATTCGACCCTCCGGCGCATCGACCTCGATTGTCCCGACGACGATACGTTCGAAATGCGTACCGTGGACTCGGTAGTGTACAACCACGCCTGGGTCAAGGACGCATGCTGCCAGGCCGATGGGCACTGTTCCTGGGAACTGCGCTCCGAGCGGACCGGCGACCACGCGGACGACCCGTACCTGGCCAACGACGAGGTGGACAACTGGGGCGTCGCACCCGCCCGAACAGCCTACTCGAGCAGCGTGGACATGTCCGAGGAGCCGCCGGCCGTCGAGGAGAACTACGCTTCTCCCGGTGCTGTGAACGCGATCGCGGCTCGGCCCGAAACCGCCATCGTCGCCCAGGGCGACGTGACGATCACCGAGATCGCCTGGTCCAGTTCCGCTCCGGACTGGATCGAGATGGAGGTAACCGGCGACCCAGGCGTGGCCCGTTTCGACCTGAACGGCTGCATCCTGAGAACGCTGGACTGCGACGCCGAGGAGATGGACCCTGCCACCTGCCTGGCCGAACCCTGGGACGACATCGCATGGACCAGGAGTGACCAGATCGAGGCCATCGAGTGCCTGGAGGAGTCGCCCCTCCAGGTAGAACATGGGGACTACATCCTGGTCGGC
This sequence comes from Myxococcota bacterium, assembly GCA_024278455.1. Classification (GTDB taxonomy): domain Bacteria; phylum Myxococcota_A; class UBA796; order JAJRTE01; family JAJRTE01; genus JAJRTE01. The sequence continues at coordinate 6,260 of JAJRTE010000258.1, read as the reverse complement.
AGTTCCGATACCAAGACCTGCGTCGCGACCGGCGAGACGGGGGACTGCACCATGCCGGTAACCGCCCAGGCATCCTCCCAGGTCATCGTGCTTACCGGTACGCGGCTGCTCGAGCTTGCTTGCCCCCTCGAGCCGGGCGGGCAGGAGTGGATTCCGGTCGATCGCATCGTCTACAACGAAGCATGGCGCACCCCGACCTGCGGCCTCGAGTCCGGCCATTGCTCGTGGGCGCTCCGGCCGGACGCGCGGGGCGCGGCAAGTCCCGCGACCGCCAACGACGACCCGCAGGCCTGGACGACCGGGGTGACGCCGTACCGCGACCAGGATGGAAACACGGCACTTGGCAGCCCTGGTGCGCCCAACACGGTGGCCTCGAGGGTTGCGGTAACCGGCCCTCCCGGCCCAGGGGACGTGTTCGTGACCGAAATGATGGTGGACTACGGTACCACGCCGGAGTGGGTCGAGTTGCAGGCGACCGATGGCGGAGGATACTTCGAGCTTGCCGGCTGCTGGTTGTTGCTCGAGCGGCCGGGGGAAGCCACGCAGGAAGGAGAGGATGGGACGCCGGTGGTGGCGTGCAGCCCGGACAGCACCGACGCATGCTACAAGACCTACGAGATTCCGCCCGAGGTCCACTTCCCCATCGGGGAGGGGGATGACCCGTCCCTGTTGCGGCGAGTCCTGGCCAAGGGAATCTGTCTGTCCTACGGGGAACCTGCGCCGGAGGGCACACCGGTGCCGGAACCCGGCGGCGATACCGAAGCCCTGTGCCTCGAGACAGGACACGCAGACTTCAACTATGGCACGGCCCTGGATTTCAGCTCATCGACCCTCGAGGCGTTCGCGCTCTGGTGCCCTCGAGGCGACGGTTCGGACGGCGCGGATTACCAGCTCATCGACCGGTTCGAGTACGACTGGAGCGGCTGGGACGACCTGTGCACAGGAACGGATGGGGAGGAAGTCGCCGCTTGCTCCCTGTCCGTGCACCAGGACCACGCGAATGCCGAGGACAACGACTGCGACTTCTATCGATGTGTGTCGGCCAGTGTGGAAGGAGCCTACTACGATACCAAGGGTGCGTTGTGTGCCGGTACGCCCGGCGAGGAGAACGCCTGTCCTGCCATGCCCTACACTCCGCGTGGCCTGGCGGCCGGACCCGACGCCAGGCTGCTGGTCATCGACGAGATCTCCATGCTGCCCGCGGGAGACAACTCCGAAGTCGGACGATTCAGCAACGAATGGTTCGAACTGTACAACCCCGGAGACGAGTCCCTGGATTTGGCTTCATGCCGGTTCCTGACCGGCGATGAACTGGACGACGATGGTATCGTCGTGGAACCGGACAAGACCTATGCGATGGCCGGGAACCCGGTGACCATCGATCCGGGTCAGTACCAGCTTTGGGCCCTGGACGGCTGCGTCATGGGGTCGGTGGCGAGCGATGCGGAAGCCTCGAGTCCCACGCCGGGAGTCACGCCCACGCCGGGGGATGGGGAACCCGGTGACGTGGCGGCGCGGCTCGCCATTCTCGACGGGTCCTGCGATGTCCCCGCGGATGTCGCGTACGCAACGCTGAGTTTCCCGAACACGACGCCCAAGTACTTCCAACTCGTCTGCAAGGTGGGCTGCGGGCAGGAGGAGGTGATCGATACCATCTACGTGGACGCCGAAGGTCAGGGGATCGAAGAGGGCCACTCGTGGCAGCTCGACCCCGCCTTCCTCGACGTCGAGGCGAACGACGATCCGGCCCACTGGTGCCAGGCGTCATACAGCCAGGTGTTCGGCTACGAGGAACTGGGCAAGAACTACGGCACGCCGGGAGAGCCCAACGCTTGCGTGCCGAACCCCGAGTGCGGTGATGTCGCGGTGTCGTGCCGCTGTGACCTGGGCGGGATCGGGAACCCTCGAGATCGCCTGCCCACGGCGTTGCTTCTCGGCGTCGCCCTCATCGGCCTCCGGCTCCGATCCCGCTCCAGGGCGTGAGGATCTGCACGTCGGCGCAAGGCACGTTGGCCTCTGACCAACCAGCCTTCGGCAGTGTGTCCCGGGTTGGATGCTCTTCGCTGCCAGCGCTCTCGCCGCCTCCGACGGCGTTGTACGATAGACCCACTATCCAGTCGGACGGCTGTCCGCCGTCAGCAGCCACAGGAGGGGATATCATGCGACGACTCCACGTGTTGATTCTCGTCACCGGTCCCGCGTTGTTGGGCCTGGCGACCGTGGCCCGCGCGAGGGAAGCGACAGACACGCAGGGCCCCGTGACCTCGGACACGGTATGGTCCGGACAGATCCATGTCACGGGCACCGTGACGGTCGAACCACCGGCCACCCTGACAATCGACCCCGGCACCATTGTCAAGTTCGATGAAGGATCGAGCCTCGTCTCCGGCGGGGACGGCTATCACTGCGGCGTGATCGTGGCACGAGGCAACGGTTCTCCCATCCTGTTCACGAGCACCCGGGACACCTCGGCCGTGGCCGGCGGCGCGTGGGGCGTCCCCGGCGAAGAAGAAGACCCCGCTCCTGGTGACTGGGGCGGGCTCGAGTTCAACAGTGTTGCTCGCTTCGCGGAGAACGCGTGCGGCGCCCTTGATCATGTGCGGATTCGGTATGCCACCAACGGCATCCTGGACAGCTACACGCGCGTGGGCGTTGCCAATCTGGAGGTCGACCACTGCTCGGAGCATGGGCTCTACCTGCGCTATCTGTACCCCGACTACCGGACCCTGGCGAACCTGTATGTGCACCACAACCAAGTTGGTGTGGACATGGACACCGGCACGGTGTCGGCGAGCGAGTTCTTCCTCAACGAAACCGGACTGTGGTCTCCGCAGAACAAGGCCGCGACCGTCGAGAACAGCTTCTTTCACGACAACAGGGTGGCGGTTTGGTGGTACTATCCCGAGCCGGAGACCGAAATGCGCAACACGCTCGTCACGAACTCCTGCCGGGTGGGCCTGTCGTTGCACCACACCAACGGGACCGTGCGCCAGAGCACCTTCTTTGCGAACCAGGTCGCCATCGGCCCCAACTATCCGGACGGTCAACTCCGGGTGGTGGACTCGATCATTCACGGGGGCGGTAGCACGACCTACGGTGACTACGGTATCAGTGCCTACGGGGATGGGATGCCCATTTCCGTCGCCTACACGCTGCTGTGGGGACATCGCTACGAAGACCTGCACGCGTCCGGATCACCTGTCATCCCTGGGGACGGCGTGCTCTTCGAGGATCCCCTCCTGACCCCGCTGTCGGGGTACTCCCTCGCTTCCGGCCTCTACCCGGTGACGTTTCTCGACCCGGCCAGCCCCGCGATCGACGCCGGCTCGAGCGCGTGCGAGGACCCCGCCGAGGGTTGCTCGGGGACAACGCAACGTTCCCTGGACGGGACCGGCCCCGGAGACCCCGACACCCTTCCCTGGGACCTGGGATACCACTACCCGACCGGCGGCGCGAACGACCCCTTCCTGGATCGCGTCCGCTCTCAGCTCATCCCGGAAGTGCAACTCGAGCCGATCGTGATCAACAGCTTGGCGCTGGGCGAAACTGTGACCGCTCGGATCTCGTTGCCCAGTGGCCATGCAGCCGACGAAATCGACCCTGACTCCGTGCGCATCACCGCCGTGCATTGCAGACTCGTATCCATTCCCCACATCGGTGACGTGACCTACGAGTACGACGAGACTGGCGACGCAACGACAATGATCGTTTCGTTCGACCAGCTCGAGGTCTATCACCAGATGGACAAGTGGGCCGCCTTGCCGGTCTTCGTCGCCGGCCGCCTGGAAGATGGCCGGGAGACCCCGTTCGAAGGCAGCTCTCGCATCATGCTCATCGATGACCGGGACTTCGACGGCGTGGGCGACATTTGGGACGATTGCCCGGACATCCCCGACCCCGCGCAAGCCAACGCGGATGGCGACGCTTTCGGCGATGTCTGTGACAACTGCCCCGACACCGCAAACGATGACCAGGATGACCGGGATGGCGACCTGGTCGGCGACGCCTGCGACAATTGCCCGGATATCGCCAACCCGACCCAGGAGAACAATGACACCGATCTGCTCGGCGACGCCTGCGACAATTGCCCCTACGATGACAACCCGGACCAGGTCGACGAGGACCAGGACGGCTGGGGCGCCGTGTGCGATTGCGACGATACAGACCCGGCGAAGGGGCCGGTCTGCTGTTCTCCTTCGACCGGCGAAACTGGTGGCCGTGCGGCCGCGGCCGGCATGGGACTCATGGTCGTGCTGTGGGCGCGCAGACGCCGCTCACGTTCCTGAGTCGGGCCACCGCGCCCCCGGGTGCCCAGGTGCGTTCGAGTCCGGCCGCACCCGTGGCCCTCACCGGCCATCCTGACCGCGTGTCTCCCGTATCGCCGACTCATACACCTGGAGGGTCAGGCGGGCGATACGATCCCAGGACAGGAACGTGCGAACGAACCGACGGCCTCGAGACACCATGCCTGCGCGGAGCGCGGGGTCGTCGAGCAGCTCGTCGATGGCACGGGCGAGTCGTGCCGGGTCGGCGTAGGGCACGAGCAGGCCGGCGGCAGCCTTGTGCACGAGTTCTCCGCACCCACAGTCGTTAGCGACCACGGCCGGTGTTCCGGCCATCAGGCCCTCGAACGGAACGAGGCCGAAGATCTCCAGCGTCGAGGGGTATGCCAGCAGGGTGGCGCCGGCCAGTGCGGCGAGCCGCTCCTCGCCGGTCAGCAACCCCACGAACCGGACCCGTTTCTCCAGCTCGAGGCGGTGTGCGAGGCGCCGGAGAGCCCGCTCCACGCCCATGTCGTTCCCGGCCACGACGAGGATCACATCACGATGGGTCGTGTGAACCATCGCGCGGACCAGGTGGTCCACGCCTTTTCTCGGCGTGAGCTTGCCCAGGTAGAGCACGTAGGGCCCGTGCACCCCATGGCGACGCCGGAATATGTCGCTGTCCGGGACACGCTCGAATTCGGCCAGATCGAGCCCATTCGGGATCTCCACGATGCGCCCGGGAGGAACGCCGGCCTGGCGGAATTGCGCCACCTCGGCCCGGCTCACCGCGATGAGCGCATGCGCGTCGTCGATGACCTTCCGGCCCAGGAAACGGTCGAACACGGCCTTGATCGCAACCTTTCGTTCGATGGCCGGCAGGGTTCCGTTGGGCGTGAACACGTAGGGCACGCCGGTGCGCAACGCCAGGGCTCGAGCCGCATTGTTCAGCAGGTGCCGGTGTCCGTGGAGGTGGATGATATCCGGCGCCGTCGCCTCGAGCCTCCGGAAAGTCGCCACGAGGCCTCGCGGCAGGAACGCCTGGTGCCGATAGGCCAGCCGGTTGGACAGGTTGGAAAGGGTGACGACCCGCACGCCGTCCCGATCCGTGGCGTCCGGGGGCCTCGATGCTCTCGATTCCGCGTCCAGGGCGTCCGTCGTGACGACGGTGACATCGACACCGAGTCGTCGTTGCGTCCTGGACAGGCCGTAGACGAGCCGGGGAATACCGCCGTAGGCCCAGGCGGGATAGTAGTAGGGGACCACGTGGATGACGTGCAAGGTGGGATCCGGCTATCGAGATACCGGCTGGGAATCCGCTGCGGGATTCTGTTCCGGCACGGGTATCGGGACAGGCAGCGGGAGGGTCAGCCACTCCTTGATCTTATCGATGAAATCCGAGATCCACGACCACATCGCCCCGTCCATCGCCTGCAGAAAAGCAACTGTTGTCATCGTACACTCATCCATCACGGGCCCGCCGGAAGAACGACCCCGGCCTGAGTCCAGTATGCAGCACGGCAAGACCGGCGTCAACCTGTACCCGCGCCGCGACACCGAAATCCCGGCGTTGGCAGGGAGCCCTGCCCGCCAGGCTGTACAGGGTCGCCGCGCGAGGAAGAACGGGATTGCGGGCGCGGGCTTTCGCTCTTTGTCGAACGCGACGTTGGTCGATGAAGCGGACCGGAGGAATGTGATGTCGCTCAAGGAGAACCAGAAGGAGCTGTTACGGGAGGCCCAGGGTCACTGCCTCATGCTTCGCCGATCACACGTGTGTCTGTGGCTGCGCGCTTCGCGCGAAAGCCGCTCCTCGCCGGCTGGCCTCCGGCCCAAGTCCGCGAGCACGAAAGCTTCCAGCATTCGAACCACAAACCGTTGACCTTCCCCCCCGAAACCGGGTAGAATCCATGACGCGCCAGCCGATGTCGCCGTGGACCCGGCAGCCAGCTCCTGTGCCCTGCTCTGGCGGACCCGGAAGGTCACCCGGACGTATCACGA
>JAJRTE010000257.1 GCA_024278455.1 Myxococcota bacterium | reverse complement strand
TCGAGAAGTTGACAGGTGACCATCATCCTACAGTGTGTCGGGCCGAGGCCGTCCCAAGCAAAGGTCTTTTGGGGGGAGCCGGTTCCGGCGTCCCGACAGGCCCCGCCAGGGACTTGTGACACAAGAACGTGCCGATACGAATTCAACATACCATGATGGAAGTGTTCGTGCGCTGCGTTTTTCGGCAGGGATGAAAAAGGGGGCGGAGATGTCGTGGCGAATCCAGTCGTGGTTGAGAGTTGCGCTGCCATGGAAGCGGTCGGGGTTGATGGATCGACCTGGAATGGAAACCGGTGGCACGGTGGGTTCCGAGAATCGGTGGATGGATAGGGTATGAGCCGGACGGTGGCCGCCAGTGGTGGGCCGGGGGCTCGGGTCGCGGGCTCGGGTGGCGTGACAGGCTCGAGCCCTGCGGCGGCACGGGTTATGCGGTGGATCGCGGCGCGATTCCCGGCTATCGTTCCTGGTGAGAGAAGTGCGGCAGTCTGCCGGGAGCCCGGGTTTCTTCCGGGCGTGCCCTGTGGCCGGGGCGCGCGGAAGAGCACGCGGCCGGTCGTCTGCCGCGGCAACGGGAGCAGCGCGATGGGCCTTCTGAATCGATCGTTCAAGATTGGCCGCATGTTCGACATCGACATCCATGTGCACGTGTTGTTCGTGTTGTGGATGGTGTTCAGCATGTTGGAGGCGGGCGGGGCATGGCTCTGGCACCTGACGTTTCTGACGCTCCTGTTCGGCGTCGTGCTTCTCCACGAATTCGGCCATGCATTCGGGGCGCGATTCATGGGGGGCGGGGCCCACAGTATTCTATTGTGGCCCCTGGGAGGGCTTGCCACGGTGAGCCCACCACGCACGCCCGCGGCCATGGCAGTCACGACGTTGGCCGGACCAGGGGTCAACCTGGCGCTGGCGCTCTTCAGCGGCGTTCTCCTGCTGCTCGTGGGCGGAGGGTGGCATCTCCTGCTCGTCAACCCGTTCGGCAGCCTGATGTTCGCGGCGGGCAGCCCGCTGATCGGCTATGTTTGGATATTCTACCAGGTGAATCTCCTTCTTTTCGCGTTCAACCTGCTTCCGGTGTATCCTTTGGACGGCGGGCAGCTTCTCCAGTGCCTCCTGTGGCCGCGCATCGGGGAACGCAGGGCGAAGCAGGTGGCCTGCCAGGTGGGGCTCTATGGCGCGGTGGGCATGGTCCTGTGGGCGCTCACCTCCTACGGGGGCGACATGCTGCTGTTCATCGGCCTGGTAGGCGGATTCACCTGCTACCAGCAGCTCCAGGCCCTGAAATACGGACAGGAGATCGACTGGAGATCCTCGCTGCGCACGTCCGGATCCGGCGCGGGGGGCTGGTGGGCGAATGCGAGGCGCCGTTTCGGCCGGAAGAGACGCTCCGGTCCCGGGGCGCGCGGCCGTTCCGCGAACCGTGCCGCGAGGCGCCGCCCGCGAGATGCCGGCTGGGTCGACAAGGTGCCGGACCTTGACGACGATGCCAAGGCACTCCTGAAGAAGGTCGAAGAGCAGGGGATTCACACCTTGACCGAGGAAGAACGGGTGAGGCTCATGGAGGCGTTCCGGAGGCGACGCGAACGGGACGAGTATCTCCACTAGCCGAGCGCGGCCCGGCCCGCAGAGAACCTCGGGCCGGCACAAACGGGCCAGGCGGCAGCCCGTGAGCGCCTTCTCTCACGTCCGCTAGCGATTCGTTCGGACAACCCCTGGGCATGCAGAGGTGAGCGAGCGTGCTCGAGACGGGGATATCAGGAGGCTAGAGGGTCCGCCTGGGAAGATCTTCCCCGCCGTTTGCGGGGTCGCCGCCACGCGGTGGCGCAGAGGGGTCGTCTCCTCCCCCGGGTGGGTCGCGCGGGGGCTCTTGCAGCGCGTTTTCCGGTGTATCAGCCGCACGCTCGGCTCGGGGCGCCGGGCGCTGCGCGTGCCGCAGCGACTCGAGTTCTTCTCGAGCCTTGCGGCGCCGGGCATCTCGCGCCGAGTCCAGCCTGGCCTTCACCCGGTCATGGCCCTCGATGCGCGCCCGAAGTGTCGCCAGCGCGGCGTCGGTGGCGTTGGCCGGAAGACCCGCCCGGAGAGCGGCTCGAGCATCCTCGATGCCTGCCGATCGACGTTCGGCCAGCATCCGCGTCTTCTCGAGCTTGAGAGCCTCGAGGTCCTTCCTGGCCGTCTCCTGGGCCTGGACGGCTGCGTCCAGCTTGCGGTCGGTCTCGGCGACCGTGGCCTTGATCTCCGCGACGCGATCAAGCAGCGCATGCTTGCGCTCGAGCAACTCCAGTGCGCGGGCCTCGTCCTGGCTGGCCAGGCCCGCGGCCCGCTCGCTCAGAGACCGCGACTCCACCAGGAGGTCCTCCTGCTCCTTTTTCAGTTCCGCGCGATATCTCCGGAGTCGAGAGATGAGCCTGGCCGACTGCCCGATCCGTTCGGACTGGGCATCGATTGCGGCCTGGATCACAGCCTCGGGATTGGCTCGCTCGAGGTCACTTACGAACGACAAGGCCGCCCCTCGAATCAGGTTTGCGACGCGGTCCAGGAAACCTTCGGTCATTGTCCCTCCCTGGTATCCCCGGCCTGGAACAGCGCGGGAGTGCAGGATCGACTCCGGCATCGGGCGCCACGGGTATTGTCTCCCATCGACGACACCATGTCAAAGCCTCGAGCGGCACGCGGGATGGAGCACACCTCGGCCGGGGCTGGCGAGACCCTCGCGCGGCGGGAAAAACGGCTTGCAAAAGGTGTGGTTCTCGAGTATTAATCTATATTGGAATGGTGTTGATATGTGGGCGCGGACCTGAACGACTCGAGGGGCATTATGAGGACCATCTGCCAACAACGAGGACAGGCTGCCGTCCTCGCAGCGTTGTCTCTGTTCACCATGGTCGTGTTTCTGGCCCTGGCCGCGAACGCGGGCGTGCTTGTCAACGACCGGATACGCATGCAGAACACGGCCGACCTCACGTCCTATGCGGGCGGGTTCGAGATGGCGCGGAATCTCAATAAGATGGCGACCATCAACCGGAAGATCTATGACACGGTGCAGCGGCTTCGGGGCGTGCTGAACTATGGTCCGCTCTACCTGACCGCGGATCCGCCCGACGAGACCGACGTCTACTACTGGACCCAGCCACCCTGCTCGTGCCTCGACTATTCCCCGGCCGCCCAGCAGGTCATCAAGGCCGGTCAGGATCAGCTCAACGGGCTGTACGATCAGCTCGTTCTGGTGAACGCCACGGCCCAGGGCAAGGCTCGAGCCGCCGCCACCTTTACGGCCTCGGCCAATTTCCTCGGCAACTTCATCGGGCCGAATCACCTGTCCTTCTTCCAGTCACAGGTGTCGTCGCCCACGGCGTCCACGGACCTCGTCAATCTCGACCGCGTCGACGATACGATGGTGGGGTACAACTACACGCGAAGCTGCCGGTGCTGCGATGGGTGTTGCCTCTACCCCCAGATTCACACCGAGGAGATAACCACCTGGGGGTTCAAGGCCGACAACGCCATCGTCTATTTCCCCGCCAAGGTCAAGGGAATACCCGAGAAGAACTTCCTCGATTTCGGCCCGCTCAACGACCGGATGTTCGGGGCCGACGCGGACTCGCACCCGGGGGCCAGCGACATGCTCTATGGATACGCGGTATCCAAACCGTTCGAAGGAATGGTGGGAACCTTGCAGCCGGACAACACCTACTACAGCGCCAGCCCTTCGGACTATCCCTACGCCTTCGTGCCCATGAATCCCGTCTATCCCCCCTCCACCGACCTCGAGGACTACTTCCGCCCATCGTACCGGGCGAGGATTGCCGGCATTCACGAGGACATGGGCGACAATCCCTCCATGGCCGAACTCATCCAGACGGACAGCTCGGAACCCCAGTTCCAGAGTAAGGTCATCTATTTCGCCCACTAGTACAGTCCGCCACAAAGACCTTTCCAGGCACTGGATGCCGCCCGGAATCGTTCCCCGCCGTGCATCCAGGCAGGAGACTTCCGTTCTTCTCCCCCTCTCCAGCTTACTAGAGAGGGGGCCGGGGGGAGGTCCGCCTTTCTCTCATCCCCTTGGGAACGTGTTCTCGGTAAGCTGTACCAGTGCAGGCGGTCCGGGTGGGTTTGGATGGAGCGCCTCGATGACCTGATTCTTGTAGCTATTCAGCGTCGAACGAGACATGCAGTCGCCGCTGGCGGCACGTCCGCTCTACCATCAGAAGGGAAACCGGGGGAGGTGCCGCCGGCGCCTGCTGATGAAAAAGAGGCCGATCAGGAGCCATCCCAGGGTGACCGGGGAACCGGACCGCGTCCCGGGATGGGAACAGTTGCACCCGCCGCCCTCATCCCCGGGGAGCGTATCGTCGTCGCCGGAAGGCGAATCGTCGTCGCCCGATGGGGTCACCGTGGCTTCCGGAGTGGCGGTGGGCGTGGACTGCACGGCCGGCGTCGGGGTCCATGACAGGGTGGGTGTCGGGGCGACCCAGGGAGTCGGGGTGGCGCTCGAGACGGGCGTGATCCATGGTGTCACCACGGGAGAGGGCGTGGGCTCGAGCGTCGGGGTGGCTGCCGGGGCGACCTCCCCGTCACAGTTGTGATCGATACCGTCGCGGCCGTCTTCCGGTGCGCCGGGATAAGTACTCGAGTCGGTGTCGTCACAGTCGAGGTCGTTGTCCGCGCGGCCTTCTGGCGGGCTGCAAGCAATGACCTCATCTCCCGGGACGCCGAATCCGTCTCCGTCCTCGTCCAGGTAGAACGTCATGCCGTCCGACGGGTCCTCGTCTACCTCGTAGTCGCAGTCGTTGTCCCGTTCGTCACAGGTCTCCTCGGCCGAAGGGTGGACCTCGGCACTTTCGTCGTCGCAATCGCCGGTCGTTGCGACATACCCGTCCGGCGGGAAGCAGCCCACGAACGTGTCGCCTGGCGTACCGGTATCCGGGCGACCCCAGCCATCGCCGTCGTCGTCGGCGTAGAACACCGTGTCCCCGTTCTCGTCGACCTGGCCGTTGCAGTCGTTGTCGAGCCCGTCGCAGATCTCCTCCGCCCCGGGGTAGGTCTGGGGGTCATCGTCGTCGCAGTCGTCTCCCACTGTCACCATCCCGTCCGGAAGCGCGCCGCAGGTCGATCCAGCGACATCCCGGGTGCCGTGCCCGTCTCCGTCCCCGTCAGGATAGTAGTCCGTGAACGGAAGGCCGTCGTCACTCGACCCGTTGCAATCGTTGTCGAGCCCGTCGCAGATCTCCCCGGCCCCGGGGTAGGTCTGGGGGTCACCGTCGTCGCAGTCGTCTCCCACTGTCACCATCCCGTCCGGGAGCGCGCCGCAGGTCGATCCGGCGACGTCCGGGGTGCCGTGACCGTCTCCGTCCCCGTCAGGATAGTAGTCCGTGAACGGAAGGCCGTCGTCGCTCGACCCGTTGCAGTCGTTGTCGAGCCCGTCGCAGATCTCCTCCGCCCCGGGGTAGGTCTGGGGGTCACCGTCATCGCAGTCGCCGGAGACCGACACGTAGCCGGCTGGCGTGTCGCAGGCCACCAGGAGACTAGCTGTCTCGCCTATCCCATCGCCGTCCGCGTCGATGTAGTAGGGTGTGCCGTCCTCGGGGTCATCGTCGGCCGACCCGTTGCAGTCGTCGTCAATGCCGTTGCAGATTTCCGGTACGCCGGGATGGACCTCGGCGTTTCGGTCGTCGCAGTCGGAATCGTCCCGGTAGTACCCGTCACCGTCCTGATCGGGGTCGCAGGCGTCGCCGATGGTATCGGCGTCCAAGTCCTCCTGCCCGGGGTTGGCGGTGTCCGGGCAGTTGTCGGCCAGGTCTCCCACGCCGTCCTGGTCCGCGTCACCGTCGAACGCGACGATCACCTGCTGGAGTGCGACCTGGGCGTTTCCATCGCTGTTGAAGAACGCGCACCAGGCGAGCCCATCGGAGGTGGCGGGGAACTCCTGGATGGCGCTGTCAACCTGCTCGACCGTGCTCTGGTCCTGGGGACCGGTCGCCGAAGTCCACCCCACCCCCTCCTGGTAGAACAGGAACGACTGTCCACCATCGCTGGAGAGCTGGTAACCGACGGAGCCACCGGCGTCCACGGTCTCCGAGTCGGAAAACCCGAGCCAGAGGTAGGATCCCCCGGGCACGACCGGGGTGCGGACGCAGATGGCGGGGCTGTTCGTGGGATAGGGCGGCTCGAGGCCGCCCTGGAACGCGGGGACCGGCGATGCGACGGCGGCGAGCATGGCCGATCCTTCTTCGGAATCGGCCGGGAACCCGTTGATGGTGCCCACGTCGAGACGGATTCTGCCGTCGCCACCGCCTCCTCCCCCGGCCTCGTAGGTGCCTCCCTTGGCCGGCGGACCGCCTTTGGCCGAGATCGTGCCAGTCACCTCGAGGGTTCGGGCGCGAAGCCAGACGGAGCCGCCGGCGCCGGAGCCGCCGGCCCCGGCACGATGGGACGAGGCGGTCACCTGGCCGGTATCGCCGTCAGCGCGT
>JAJRTE010000256.1 GCA_024278455.1 Myxococcota bacterium | reverse complement strand
GAAGAGCTTGATGGGGGACGCAGGGGAGGCTATGATCGTCATCGGCGCTGGTCGGGGATTGAGGTTCTTTATAACTCCCCAAGTACCCGGTCATGCGCCGATCCACAAGCTCGAAGCCGGCGGCTCGGGGGCGACAGGCATTTCGTAGGCGGCCTACCCCCATCGGGCCCCTGCTTCAGCACTCAGGCAGGAGTGTCGGGCCCGAAACGGTTTCAGATCTGCGTTTCCTCTCCGACGAAACGCAAAAGTGAAACGCCCAGGGCCCGATGTCGGGTCGGCGGAGCTGGGTACGGAGCAGCACGCTTCCCTGGAGGGAGCGATCCTGAGTGTGGTGCTCGCCAGTTACCATCCGGAAATGGCGGACCGAGCAGGAGCGAGTTGCTTTCGGACCAGATCCGTCCGCGCAACCCGCCCCCCGAACCCGCCGATCCCGATCCCCAACCCGCCCCCCGCTGTGCTGCAGTGGGGCCCCGTGTCGAGTGTGTCCCGGGGTGAGCCCGTCTGGCGGCCCTGGTGACGACTCCGCAGCGAAGATCATGTACACCTGGACGAGACCGGATGGCGGCAGTGGGGCAAACGGTGCTGGATGTGGGTGGCGACCACAGCGACCTTCACCCTGTTCATGATCCACCCGCGTCGAGGCGCTGCCGCGCTCAAGCGTTGGTTCCCAGATGGCTTCGAGGGCACGATTCACAGCGACCGCTGGTCCGCTTACAGCTACTTCGACCTGGTCAGGCGCCAGCTCTGCTGGTCCCACCTGGGCCGCGACCTTCAGGCCATCATCGACGCCAAGGGGGCGGCATCGGAGTTGGCCGTCAAGATCCGTGAGGGTGAGAAACGGATGTTTCATGCCTGGCACCAATACAGGGATGAAGAGCTGACATGGGACTCGCCCAGGGTGCGGTTCTCCTGCCCGAAGGCGATGTACTGCATCGCCTACACGATCTGCCTGGGCGTGCCCTCGAAGACGCGCCCGTCGCTCATCATCCGGATTCTCATGACCATCTCTCCTTTCGTTGGTGTCGCCAGTTGCCGCTCGGAGTTCTTCAGCGGCCGCGAGTACCTGATCGCCTGCGTGAGTGACGAATGGCTCCAGGAGATCGCGCCCGGGTACGATGCTATCTCGTCCACGGTGGCGAACCAGAGTGGAGATGATCTCTCGGGGCTGCCGCTTCCGCCGCTCGTGTTCATTCCGCAGTCGAAGCGCCGGGCACGCAACAGGTTCTTCCGCTCGGTTGTCGAGCACGAACTCGTGGACATCAACCAGGTCATCCTGGGGACATTCCCGGAACCACTCCGACATCGGAAATGTCGCCCTGTGTTCTCGAACGCTGCCTCCAGAACATTGAAACTGGACAACCGGGCAGCCTCGGGTCACAGTCACTCTGGGGCCGCATTCGAACGTTGTCCGGCCCCCAGGAGGCTCGGAGATCAGATTCCGGGCCTCCACTATTCTCAACAGCTCTCTTTTATCATCCCAGAGGATATGCCCCGGCGCCTTCTCCCTCCATGGCCTCCAAGATACGTCACACGGTCTGACTCTTCAGGCTCCATTCCCGCTGTGCTTGCCTACATGCTTGGAACAACAGAGGGATCCCGCTTCGGATGGTATGGGGGATCTTGTTCTCTCTGGGGGTGAAGCCGAGGGCCGCCAGAAGTCGTATTCGAAGCCATCCCCTGTGCGCGGGTGCTGCAGCCGGACGTGGTGCTCGAAGCCGGCCACGACGAGCGTGGGCTCGAGGGCGAGTTCCAGATCGGTGCTCTGCGGATGGGGAACGCTCGACCGCGCGGGCGCACGCCGCCGCACCTGGAGGCCTTCCTGCCCGGAGATCAGGGCGCGAAGCGCATCCGCCGCTTCCGGGGGTATGTCGCCAAAGATGCGCGTCAGTCCATCAACCCTGCTGCCCGCATCGCGCGAGAAACGGCCCGATAGACGTGATCGAAGCGAGGGATGTCGGCCATCTGGGCACCGAGGCGCGCTGTCCACAGCTTCTTGTAGCGTTTCTCTTTGCGGAGCAGCTCTTCGCCGAAACCGTCCCGGGTGCGCCCACGGAACTCGAGCTTGCTGTCGATCTCGGGCACGAGCATGTCAAGATCGACGTGCCCCTCCGAGGTCAGGTACCAGATGTCGTAGAGGTCGCGTGCTCGTTGCGTGCCCGATCCGTGAGCGCCACGATCTTTTCGACTACTATTTCGTCTAGCGCGTACGTGCGAATCGAGCGGTCCTCCGGCAGGTCCTCGTACTCCTCGTAGCCGCGTACGACGGGCCGCTCTTGCAGGGGGCAGACGATGCGCTCGCGGTTCGTGATGTCGACCTTGACCTCTCTCGTGGAGCCGCTCGGCAGTGGGCCCTCGTAGGCCAGGTAGAAGGTGCGGTATCATGGATCAGGTCCTCACCACGGATTCGATTTCCTTGGCCTCGACGTTGAGCTGCAGCCGCCATCGAGCCAGGAACTTCCCCTCGTCGGGAAGCATAGGGTCCAGCACGGCGTAGCTGGCGGTGAGTTGTCCGCGCAAGCGGTCCAGCGCTCGAGGCGCGTCCACCTCAAACACTTCGAGCAGGAACCCGAGTCGACGAATGACGGCCCCCACGCCCAGGCGCAGCGCGTAGTCGACGAGGCGGGCGGGAGCGATGTCGTCCCTCCGCATCCAGAACCCCTTGGCCACCTCGGTGAAGCCACCGCAGTACTCGGACTGTTTGAGCCCATCGATGACCGTCCGCTCGAGGTCGCTCACCCGGATCTTCTCGGTCTTGGTCGCCCAGTGATCCGCGACGCCGAAGACGTGGTCGGGCTTGCATCGAACGAAGCGGAACTCGGTCCCCAAGACGATTCTGGGCCGGACCGACCGTGGCGAAGTCACGTAGACCACGAGCTGCGGCTGGGTGACCATCTGGTGAACCTCCATCGCCGAGGCGTGGGAGATGTAGTAGTCGGGATCTCCCGCGAGCGCGCGCGCGACGACGAACGGGTTGCCGAGGTACTCGCGCTCCCGACCGAGCTCATAGGGAACGAGGATGAACAAGCCCGGCTTGAGGCGTGTCGCCACACCACGGCGAACGAGGGCAGCGGCGAAGTTGCGCGCCACCTTGGGGCTGAGCCCGGTGATCTCCACCACGTCGGCGTTGGAGAAGAGCGTGCTGCCGCGCTCGTGAAGCTCGGTCACGAAGCGGGCGGCCTGGGTACCGAGGGTCTTGGGTGGCTCTTTCGTGTTTGTCTGCAACCCGCACCTCCTCAAGGGGCATTCTGCACGCAAACACTGACCTGTCAAGCCGAGAATTAGGCCGTGATCGCAATTCACACCATCCGGCCAGGCGAAACAGCATCAAAACATGAGCCTCTCATGGTCTCGTGGTGTCGCGGGTGACGACCGCCTCGGCCCCATGCAGAGGAGTTGCCGAAGGACAGCGATCTACGCACCGCGAGTGCGCGTTGCGCCTCCCCTGATCCATCTCAGCCTGATGTTGCCTCTGGCCGCACGAAACTAAACCCATAGTGGAAAAGTGCGCTCGCGCGTCCCCGTTCGCATCCATCGAGGCTTTGCCCTCCCGAGAGACGACTTTCTCGAGGAGGTGCAAGCCGATGTCCGAGATCATCACGTGCCCGTCAGGGCTCACGGGCCGCATCCGCGGCATGAAGGTGCGCGAGGAGCGCATCCTCTCGGACCGCAAGCTGGCCAAGGCCGGCGGGCAGGTCGACGAGTTGTTGTCCGCCTGCCCCCATCCAATCGCCCGCCGGCCCGGGGCCGCGTGGGGGCAACGTCGGCGCATCTAGTGCTGTAACCCAGAGATCCCTTTCCAGTTGAAGTGCTGAACCTCTGTACATCGTCTGCGGGAGTTTGCGCTCGAGGGCCCCCCCCTTGCCCCGCCCCGGACTGACGGTGGCGAGCGGCTATGCGATGTGATCCCGGCCCAGCTCTCGCTGGCGGCATCCTGTTGTGGGGCTGCGGTCTCTTGACGATGCAGCACAGGAACCGCGACAAGCTATTCGTCGAACGAAGCGGCCACCTCGAACTGCCACGTAAAGCATAGGGGCCCCAGCAGGTCCTTTGCGACGTCCTCTGGCACACCCCGCACGAAAGTCGGTGACCAGCGTGTGTGGTGCCGCACGTCAAGATCCATGACGTTGTACTTCGCGGATGGGTTCGACAGCCTTGAAGGTGGGACCCACTGGCCTGAATCCGTCAACCCGATGGTAGCGGTCTTCCCTCGTGTTCGGATCTCGAGCTTCGTGGCACGCGCATCTGCCTTGCACAGCTCCCGGACGACGATCTGTGCGAAGTATCGTGGTTCTGACGCCATCTATCTGTCCTTTCGTTACGCCGCCTTCTCGGCGGGATTGTACTGCCAGTCGAAGGGCGAGGCCCATCTTTGGTAGT
>JAJRTE010000255.1 GCA_024278455.1 Myxococcota bacterium | reverse complement strand
TCGTGGGTCCCGGGCTTCCACGCGCACCAGGAACCTGCGGGCGGGGCGGCGCTTGCGACGCGGGGCGACCCGGGGCTTGCCGGTCCGGTTGTACAGGGCGTCGGTCAGCCGCTCGGGCTCGTCGCCGGCCAGGCGAGCGAGGGGGCGGAGGATGGCCGGGACCAGGGTTCCGGGGTCGAGCATGACCGGGATGAGGGTTTTCCCCTCCTCGATCCGCTGCTGGATCAGTACCGAGAGTTCGTGCTGGACCCAGGAGTGTTTCAACGTGTCCCGGGAAAGGAAGATCACGGCGGCGTCGGTGGTCTCGAGGGCCTTGTCGATGGTGAGGACGATGTTGTCCCCGGCCTCGATCTCCCAGGCGTCGAACCAGGGGTCGATCCCGGCCTTTGCGAGGTGCCTGGCGAAGCGCTCGACCCGGGGCCGGTCGGCGGAGTGGTAACTGAGGAAGACCTTGAGGGGCGTTTGGGGGTCGGGGGTGGTCATGGGGGCGTCTCCTCCACAGGGGGTGCAGCGGTGCGTCGCACGGCGTCCGTTCCATCGTCCGTTCGATTGTCCGTTTTGTTGTCCGTTCTACCCTGTCGCCGCGGGTGGGATTATCTTAGCGATTCTTCGGGGTGAGGGGGGAGAAAAAGGGGGGGGCTTGACCCAGTTCCTCCCATCGACTGTGCTGAGAACAGAGCAGGTTTTCTCAGTGTCAGTTCCTGCGCCTGGTTCGGGGCCCTGGAGGCGACCCGATGAAATTGCGAATCGCCAACCCCATCTACGATAGTGTCTTCAAGTACCTCGTCAGCGACCCGGAGAGCGCACGGCTGCTCATTTCCAGCCTCATGGGCGAGGAGGTGCTCTCGCTGACGCTCGCGCCCACGGAGCACCATGTCCGGCTCAGGGCCCGGGACATCACGGTGTTCCACATCGATTTCGCGGCGCGTGTGCGGCTCGACGACGGTGGTGAGAAGAAGGTGCTCATCGAGGTCCAGAAGGCGAAGCTTCCGACCGACATCATGCGGTTCCGGACCCACCTGGCCATGCACCACGGGGAGGAGGGGGACAAGGCGTTCAAGGACGATGGCGAGACGCACCCCGTGCCCTTGTTCACCATCTACTTGCTGGGGCATGAGCTGGAGCGGGTGAAGGTAGCGATCCTGCGGGTGCGGCGGTGCTACCGGGGCGGCCAGGACGGGGAGACGTTGACCGAGCGGGACCCGTTCGTCGAGATGCTGACGCACGACAGCACGGTGGTGCAGATTCCATTGCTGGGGGAGCCGCGGCGGACGGCGTTGGAGGATCTGTTGAGCATCTTCGACCAGGGGCACCAGGACCCGAGGGACCGACATTTCCTGACGTTGGACGACGAGGTATATCCGAGAGCGTACTATCGCTTGTTGAGACGGCTGGCGGAAGCGGCGGTGGAAGCGGAGGTGTTGGAGGAAATGCGTATCGAGGACACCTACGTTGCGGAGCTGGAGAAGCGGGACCGTGAGATCGCGGCGAAGGAGGCGGCCCTGAGAGAGCAGGAGGCGGCCCTGAGAGAGCAGGAGGCGGCCTTGAGAGAGCAGGGGGCGGCCTTGAGAGAGCAGGGGGCGGCCCTGGCGCGGGAGCGGTGGGAGAAGGAGGAGGTACGCAAGGCGGCCATCGAGGCGCTAATGAGCAAGGGTATGTCGCGGGCGGAGGCGGAGGCGGAGGCGGTTCTGCCAGGAAATCGCGAAGCTCCTCCATGAATCGGCCCCGGTTCCCGACCATGCGGGCCACCTCGCCCGGCTTCTCCTTTGCCGGGTCGGGGAAGCCCGTGATGATGTGTCCCGAAAGTGCCAATAATCCCAATGGGGCGGACGGGAACCTGTGCAGATCCAAGGCTCCACTTGGGATTTCCACAAACGCAGGGCACAAGAGCACATGATTGCGCGCGATGTCACGAACGCGCTGGTCGATTGCGCCGCGGAGTACCCCGTGGTCACGATCCTGGGACCGCGCCAGTCGGGCAATACCACCCTGGTGCAGACGATCTTCCCTGACAGGCCGTACTTCTCCCTGGAGTACCCGGACGTGCGGGCCGCGGCCGAAGTGGACCCCTCGAGTGAACGACGATGTCGAGGGCGTCGTAGCAGGGATCTTGCCGGCCGCCCCTGTGCGCGGATGTCCCTGGCGGGCCGGGGTGCGTTCGTCGCCGGAGCCAGGCGGATTGGCCGGTAGACCTGTGCGCGTGATATGATGGTCTCCGCGGCCGCGGGGGAGCTGCGGCAGGCGATGGGGCGCCATGCGATGGGGCGCCATGCCATGGAGCCGCCGGCAGGATCGGCGAGGGGGCGACGGTGGATGCAAGGCAGTTCTGCAACGCGAGGAAGCGGCTCGGCAAGACTCAGAAGGCCCTGGCGGCGTTGTTGGGCGTGTCGGTCAAGGCCGTTCAGTCCTACGAACAGGGGTGGCGGTCCGTCCCGATCCACGTGGAGCGGCTCCTGCTGTACCTGGTTGTACTCAAGAACCGGTGCGAGCGCGCGGTTGCGCCCTGCTGGGAAGTGAAGAGGTGCGACGACCGCGTGCGGGAGGCGTGTCCTGCGTGGGAACTACGTGCCGGTGAGATGTGCTGGTTCGTGGGCGGCACCTTGTGCTCGGGAACGGTCCGCGCCAGTTGGCGGGAGAAAATGGCCGTGTGCAGGCGCTGCGACGTGCTCCGGCAGGCGCTTGGGGATGATAGACAGGAGATCGCTGGACCCGGAACAGGTCAGGGGTCTTCGTGACGCGGTGCCGCGGCCGTTTCGCCGTCTTGGGATTCACGTGCCCGGAACGTGCGTGAGGCGACCAGGCAGGCGCAACCGAGCCCGACGACGTCGAGCAGGAGCTGACCCGGCGACAGCACGAAGATGTCCCGGAACACCACCTTGGCCAAGAGCAGGCCGACGCCGGCCAGGCCGAGGCCGAATATCTCCCTTCTCGAGGTGCGCCCACCATACAGCATGGCCGATACGGCCAGCCCGACGATGATCAGGGACTCCGTCATCCGCAACCATCCGCCACGTATCCCCGCCGTCAGCGCGACGGCGCGCAACGCACCGAAGGTACTTGTGGACGCGCAAAGCAGGAGGATCACGCCCGACCACCACGACGTCCGGGGGGCGCCGTCGTGCTGGTAGCGCTCCTCGAGCCGCCAGAACAGGAGGAGCAGCAGGGTGAGCACGATGCCGGCAACCAGCGCGGGCCCGGCGCCTTCGATGTCCGCGGTTATGAGTGGCCCGCCAACCAGCGCCACCAGCGTGGCTGCGGCAGCGAGAAACAGGGCGCAGACGCGAAACAGAACGCCCCCCGTCCAAACCCATGCGCAAAACGCACAAGCGGCTGCTACTGCAACCCCTATCCCGGAACTATCGAGCCGTGGGACGAACAGAAGCGTCGCGATGGCAGCGGCGGCAGCAAGTCCATTGTGCCCGGCCGCTGGCTTGCGCGCCCTGGCCGCGGCGAACAGGCAGGCGGCCCACAGCGCCGCGGTGGCTGTCGCGCCGGCCGCCCCACTCCAGTCGGGCGAATGGTAGAGTGCCATCCCCCCCGCCCACAGTGTCGCTGCCGGCAAGCCGGCTGCCTCGCCGCCGCGCATCTTGTGCAGAAGGAGGGCATGGTTCGCGGCGACGAGGAGCCAGAATAGCACGAGAGCCACGAGCAGCGAGGCGGCGACATCCTGGGGAAACGAGACCCGGTGTGCCGTTGTGAGCACGCCGACGCCCAGGATGGAGCCTACCGTGGCAAGGGTGGTGGTGCGCACCGCGGCCCACCGTCGCCAGTGGCCGGCTGCGAGACCCGCGAGGGCGAGCAGGAGCACGGCGGCCGCTCTCAGGACCATCTGAGCCGGAGCAAGACCTATGCCAGCAACGGCCACGAGCGATGCGAGCGCGGCGAAGTTCGCCAGTCCACCGCGGTTCATCGCCCCTGCCACGGCGATCGAGATGACGCCAGATACCAGGGCGGCCGCGGCAGCCATCGCTGCTGTCATCCCGATCCCGCTGTGAAAGGTTTCGAGTACGATCAGCGCCGAAAGGCACATCCCGCAGTATTGCAGCCAGGCCCCGTACCTGGACAGGGATTTCCACCGTGCTCCGATCGCCGGTGCGATGACGAGGAACAACGTGTAGGCGAGCCCCAGAAGCGTGCCCGTGATGGGAGCGAGCAGTTCCTGCCGCGTCGCGACTCTCAGCAGGAGCGCTCCGAGCAGAGAGAAGCAGACGAGAGCCAGCCCGTTGAACAGGGAGGAAGCCGACGGCGCCTGCACCGAAGAAGGGCTCCTTCGGGTCGATGCTTGGCGGGGAACCAACTCCAGTCGAAGATGATGCTCGAGTCTCGTGACGCGCTGCTCCAACGCCCGGATGGCGCGATCGAGGGAGGCGATGGACTCGGCGATTTGGGTGTCGTCCACGGCGTCATCTCCGAAAAGGCGGTGGTCGCCTGCGGCGCGGCCCGGTGCGCCGCGACAGGCTATCCACCGGTCGGAACTCAGGCCGTATCAAGTTTTTCGGCGTCGGGAAACAACGACACGACCCTGTGAAACACGTACAGGATCCCGAACGGCAGCGTGAATATCACGGCTGCGGTGATGATGCCCTCCTTTTCCCAGATCCCCGGAAAATAGCTCGTGAAACCTCTCAACGACTTGGACAGGAGCTGTCCGCCTATCACGACGTTCCACCGCATGAGCAACACCTGGACCAACAACATCGTGGCCGCGGTCCATGTGAGAGCGTTCGCGATACGGTCGCTGAGCCGGAACAGTGCGGTGATGGCCAGGAAGAAAAAGGGAATGAGGGAGAAGATCATGAACTGGAGCACGACATAGGAGATCAGCAGCTTTCCCTCGATGAGCTGACTCAATACCTCCCACTCCTCGGTCTGCTTGTAGGCGATGGACAAGATCTCCAGCATTTCGAGGGATACGGCGACAATCATGAATCCCCACAAGTACCTTCCCATGGACCGCACGCAGGGGATGTCCACCTTCCAGCCGTTGATCTTGCTCACGACGAAGTAGTGGAAGATGAGCACCGAAATCCCGGAGACGATGGCCGAGAAGATGAAGATGACGAACATCAGGGGTGTCGACCACCACGGATTGGCCTTCAGGGATCCGAAAAGGAAACCGACGTACCCGTGGAGCAGACAGGCCATGGGAATCCCGATACCGGCCAACACCCGGACGATCTTGTGATCCATCGCTCGAGTGGCCTCGTCCTCGTACAGGTAGAAAAAGAGCGCTGCGCGGCACAGAGATGCCACGAGTCCCCGCCCTTGCGCTCTGGCGATCAGGTCGCTTCTCAGGACGAACCAGAGTTCGAGCACCACCAGGATGAGATAGGCGGTGTAGATGAAGCCGAACCCGGCCATCGCCGAGGAGAAGTGCGGGGTGATCATGATGTTCAGCGCGCGTTCGGGCCGGCCCAGGTGGATGAGCAGGGGGAGCGGCGCAAAGAGGAGGAACACGAAGGCCGACCCGAGCGAAAACCGGGCGACCGGTCTCAGTTCCTCCCTCCCGAACAGGTGGTACAGAGACGACACGATGAAGGCACCGGCCACCAGGCCCGTGATATAGGGGTAGAGGACGATCATGACCGTCCAGATGACCTGGGTCTCGTTGGGGAATACGAAATCCACTACACCACCTCCTTGTCGAGCCCGATGTAGAAGCACTTCGGATGGGTGCCCATTTCCGGCCTGAGCACACGGTATCGCTGCTGCCGCAGGATCGTCGAGAGGTGGCTGTTCGGGTCCTTCAGGTCTCCGAATACCCGTGACCCCGTCGGGCAGGCATGGACACAGGCCGGCATCAGACCTTTCGTGATACGGTGGTAGCACAAGGTGCACTTGCCGGCCATGTGCGTCTCGGGATGGATGTACCGTGTCCCGTAGGGGCAGGCTTGGACACAGTAGCCGCAGCCGATGCACCGCTTGTGGTCCACCAGGACCACGCCGTCCTTGGTCGCGTAGGACGCTCCCACCGGGCAGACCTGGCTACAGACCGACCTCTCGCAGTGGTTGCAGATCTTGGGGACGAAGAAGGCCTTCGCTACCTCTCCCTCCACCTCCCGGAACACGAAATCCTCGTCGCCGGTCGAATCGTCCACGCGCACTTCTCCCTCGTGGGAAATCCGGTAGCGCTCGACCCACGTCCGGTAGTGGCCATCGGGAACATGGTTCTCCGCACGGCAGGCTCTCATGCAGGCGCAGCAGCCGATGCACTTCGTCGTGTCGACCGCGTATCCCCAATAGTGCTTCGTCCAGTCGTATCCACTCGAGTCTCCTCCCCCTTTTGCGGGGCGGATGAATCCAATGGGGATGAGCAGCAACCCCGGCCCAGCGGCCAACGCCTTCAGCACGTCGCGCCGCGTGTACTTGCTTCGGCTCATGGCGTCCTCCCGGCAGAAACCGGCGCGTGAATCCGGTCTCGATGGCAGTCGATGCACCGCTTGCCCTCGTCCTCGGGTCCTTCCTTCACGTCCTCGAGATGGTCCGGCCAATCGATGCCCGGCGCCGATGTGGCACTGCGAAAATCGGCATCCCGGTGACACAGCAGGCAGAACCTCGGATCGGCGTCGCGGATGATACGTCACGAAAAACTGTTCTCCTTGAAAAACAAGTGGCAAGTCGTGCACGCCACGCGGGCATGCGTGCGCATCGCGAAATCCTTCACCTTGGCTTCGTGGCAGAAGCCGCACTCGAACACCTGCGGGTGGTGCTCCGGCGTGGGAGCACCCTTCTCCGGCATGCCGACGTGGCAATCCCGGCACCGCTGGATGAGAGGATGGAGACGCGCGCTGTGAATGTCCCGATCGAGGTAGAGTGGTTCGTGCGGATCGTGGCAGGCGGTACACGACACGTTTTCATCCTTCACGCCGACGAACTGGAAATGTTCCTTCCAGTCCACCTGGGGAAACGGGCCGGGTCTCGCCAGGAGGCGCCTGTGGCACGTCAGGCAAAACGCCTTGCCCTCCGGTCGAATGATCTCCGTACCGTCCTCGTTCTCCACGTGCTGCTGTCCCGGTCCGTGGCACGTTTCGCAAGGCACGTTCACGTGGACGTCCTTGTCGTGCTTGGCAACGATATCGTCGTGGCACTCCTCGCACGTCGCCTTGCCCACGTGCCGGGGCGTGAAAGCCATCGCGTCCTGAACCGCACCATAGCGATACGGCCCGAACTCGCCGAATGTCTCCGGGACCGCGATGGTGCGCGCGACAAAGGCCACGGCGAGAACCACGATGAGCGCCGCCAGCACGGGATAGACGTGACGGCGGGGATCTCGACCGCCTCCGGCCCCTCCGCCGCCGGTGCCGGTTCCGTCGCCCCCCCCCGGCACCGGGCGGGCCCGCCCCGCCGGAGCCGGTGGCCGCTGCATACATCGCCGCTCCTCGCACAGCCACCCATGCCGACGCCCCGGCGAACTCGAGCACCCCGAGCCGGTGCTCCCGGTCCTCCCGCCCCAACATGCGCCAAGGCCGGGAAAGACCAGCCCAAAGGGACAGATACCACGCGGGCGTGCCCGTCGAGGTCGATACCCCTGCTTCATGAACCCTGTTGGACATCGAGTCGTTCTCCCCTTCCTGCGTTCGATATGGCCGGGCCGAGCCAGTTGCCGAATTCTCCTCCGTCCGTGTCCCGCATGGTGCGGCATCCGCGGAGACGGCATCGCGTACCGCCCCGGCAAGTACGTGGCTCGCTTCTCCATCCGGCGCATCGCGGAACCGCAATGCGCGGCTCGACACGAGTGCCGACGCGAGCCGAAACGAATGTACCACAGTGTGGTAGGAGTGTGTCAACAGCCATTCTTGGTGGTGTGCCCCGGATGACGCGGCGGCAGAGCGGGCTGGCGTCGCGCTTCGCACATCGCCGTGCCACGTCTCACCGGGTTGCTGGAACACGATGGCACCTGCGCGGCGAAAGGGGCCGGGGTCGGGACGGCGGGAACTCGGGCTCGACTCGGCGTCCAGGCTTCCGTGGGTGCCCGGGGATCAAGGTCGTGGCGACCGGGATGTCCGTTCTCCGTGACGTGCCCGCTGCCGCGCATTGGCCGCCGGGGTTTTCCAGGCGAACAGGTAACCTTCTCGAGTGAGGGCGACGACCTCGGGGACGCCGTCACCGTCCACGTCGCCGGCGCGGAGCGCGGTGTAGACCCAGCCGCCGGTGAACTTGGGCCACCCCTCGGGCTCGACGCCGTCCGCATCCCAGGCATGTACGACGTACCCGCCGCTCGAGGTGATGACTTCCGGCCTGCCGTCCCCGGTGATGTCCGCCACGGCCGGGGTGACGAAGAGGGAGATGTCCTCGATGACCCGGGGCCAGGCGTCGAGCGTTCGGCCGGTCGCGGCGTTCCATACGGCGACTACGTGGTCCTGGTAGGGCATGTACCGCCCGAGTCCTGCCGTGATGGCGTAGTTGGCCCCGGTCATCCCCGCCACGACGTCCGGGGTGCCGTCCAGGTCCACGTCGGCGAACGCGAGGTTGGCGAGGTAGGTGAGGGCGCCGACTTCTCGAGTATTCCGTGCGTCCCCCCAGCCGCTCGCGTCGCAACTCAAGGCCGTGACGAGCCGGCCCCGCCCGTCGAGCACTTCGGGACACCAGCCCGGGGCGGCGATGGCCACCTCGAGCCGCCCGTCGCCTTCGACGTCGGCCAGGACCGGGGTCATGGTCACGCCTTCGCCCATGTAGTTGACCACGCTGCTGAGAAGACCGGTGGCCTGGTAGGGCCACCCGGGGACGATGGCGCCTCCTGGGTGGAGGTCGCCGTCGGCGTACAGGGCATAGACGTAGGTGCGGAAGGGGTACTCTTCGTCATACTCGTTGGACCCCACCACGATGTTCGGCCTGCCGTCGCCAGTGATGTCCCCCACCGCGGGCGTGCTGTAGATTCTTCCCTGGTTGTGGTCTGTGGAGGCATCCGTGGCGAGCAGCACGGGGAATCCCGGCTGACGGCTTCCATCCGGTCGCCAGGCGTAGACCTTCTGGTCCATGGCTGGCAGGACGATCTCCAGGAGCCCGTCGCCGTCGAGGTCGGCCGGGACGGGTCCGGCCGCGATACCCGGGTCGTACTGGTGGGTCTCGTCCACGTCGTCGTCGGAGATCGGGTCTCGAGTTACCGGGAAACCCGTCTCGAGGCTGCCGCTGGAGGTGAAGACGTAGAGGAACCCATCGAGGGTGGAGACCAGGATCTCCATGTCGCCGTCGTCATCGATGTCTGCCGTGGCGACCCCGCCGAGGATGCCTTGTCTGGCCGGGACGATGCCGTCTTCGGCGTATGGAGCGGATTCGAGGTGCGCGCCGGGCGCCCCGGGGTCCGTTCCCGGCATGGGGCCGACTCGAGCAGGCCACCCCGGCAGCTCGCTCCCGTACCCATCGACCACGTGGACCGTGCCGTCCGAGGTGCCCACGACGATCTCGAGGGTGCCGTCCCCGTCGACGTCGGCGAGCGTGGGGGAGGATTCTCCTGGGCCGAGTTCCAGGGGGAAGCCGGGGAGGAGGTCGGCGTCGTCGTGGAGAAAGAAGGTCTTGCGGTATTCCGCCTCGTTGCCGTGGTCGTCGGTCGCGGTGAGCCGGAGTGTTATCGCGTAGCGGTTGACCTCCTCGAGCTTTTCCAGCAGCGTGTCGTCGCCGGAGATGGGCTCGAGAGGTGCCGCGGGCGAGAGGAGCGCGCGTGGAATCGACGCCGTGTCCCAGGCGTAGATGGTCCCGTCGATGGCCTTGGTGGCGGTGCCGTTGCGCAGCAGGATGAAGTCGTTGTCTCGAGCGTCGGCCCCGGGTGCCCACTCGAGGCGGAAATCGTAGAACCCGGCTCGAGGGGCGGCCAGGTGCGCGTCGACGAAGATGGTGGATGTGGAAGCCGCATCGATCCGTTCGTAGAACCTCGGCGAGCGGATGATCACCTCGGGGGGGACGCGGTAGGGGGCGGCCATGTCCACCGCGTGGCGGGCGTTGACCCTTCCGTACCCGAAGAACTGATCCCACCCCGGTTGGCTCGGCACGTAGGGTGATCGGTGCAGCCGCGACGCTGGCACGTCGATGTCATCGGCCGAGGCGATCAGGATGGCCCGCACCTCGTCGGCGGACAGCTCGAGACCGTTGTCCAGGCCTCGAGAGAACACCAGCCCGGCGATGCCCGAGATGATGGCGACCGACCCGGTGGCGCAGTCGTTCGTGGCGGCGACCAGCGTGAGGTGTGCGCCGTAGTTGTTGCACCCCTTGTACCCCAGGAAAGTCCTGGCCGAAGACGGATCGATGGGAGGATAGAACTGGATGGTGTGGACCGGGAGGGTGTAGTCGTTCACTCCCGGCGGAAGGTGATGAAAGGAGAACTCGTCCCCGATGGCTGCGACCACGAGCACGCCGCGATCGTGGGCGTAGGCGAAAGCATCGCGCAGGAATTCGGAGTTGGTGATGCCCCCCATGGCAATCCCGATGACCTTGGCGCCTCGATCGACCGCGTACAGCACCCCCTGGGCGATCTTGTTGCCCTCGCCCATGAACGAGTCGCTGACGCGGACGGGCAGGATGGCGCAGTTGGGGCAGTAGCCGAGGTCGCTGCCGACCTCTCCCGCGGTGGCCGCGGCGTCGGTCATGACCGCGGACCCGTGGTAGAAGTCGTTGCTTGCCTCCGGGTCGTTGTCGTTCCACATGAAGTCCCACCCGGCGATGTCGTCGATGAACCCGTTTTCGTCCGTGTCGAGTCCGTCGGAGAAGGCCACGATGAGGTCGCTGGGCTCGAGGCTTCCGGTGGAGCGCGTCTAGCCGGCGGCGGGATCGACGCGGGGGTCGTCCTGGTAGTCGGCCACGGTGAACCAACCGTCGCCGTTGCAGTCGTCGTCCGGGCAGGGCAGGCCGTCCAGGCCGAGGGGGGCCGGCAGCTCCCCGCGATTGAGCAGCACCTTGGGGGTCAACTGCCCCTTGTACCACCTGATCCCACAATCGACCACCGCGATGGGGACGTCGTAGCGGCCTGTGGTGAGCTGGAACGCCTTGTCGACCCAGTTGCCGCTCCCGAGCTGCCACTCCTCCTTGCGCACGTGGGACCGCCACTCGGGCTTGATGAAGCTCACGAACGACCAGGTGATGCCCCGCCACTCCCCGTCGCTCTGAACCATGTCCGGGGGACAGGCGTCAAGGCTGTCGTTGTCGCCGCAACCGGGATAGGTGGGCGCGGGGAATGCGGCGAGGGCCGTGCCGCCGCTCAGGGCGCTCCAGGCCGCGATCCAGGTGACGATTCGGACAAGAGTTCCGCTCGACCCGCCATGCTGTTCCATCGTGTCCTCCTGTTACGGTTGTCCGGGGATGTCCGGGCTTGCGCGCGGGAGGCTTCCCCGCTGCACGTGTCGTGATGTCGGGCGGGTCAGTCGAGCAGTTCCGCGGTGGAGGAACCCTCGAGCACGTGGAACCTGCCGTTGGCCCAAGCGTCGCGGATCTTCTCCAGGTCCCCGCCGGGCCACTGGATCATCAGCAACTCGATGTCGGTCTCGAGGCCGAGGCCGAAGTGCACGGTGAGGGAGCCCTGGTTGCCGGCGTGGCCGCCGCCGCCCTTGACCTCGCGGATGCGCGTGACCCCGCCCGCGGTCAAGAAGACTCGAGCCCCTACCGCCGAGCGGTTGGTCCGTGTGCCCTCGAGCACGAGTTCGATCCAGTTGTTGTGCGGTGCAGCCCGGTTTTCGAAGAGGTGGACGTAGTCCGGGCCCTCGCGATCGGCGACGACGGCGTCGAGGTCTCCGTCGTGGTCCACGTCCGCCCACACGTTGCTCACCGCGTCCCGGATCCGAATCCCGGCCTCGTAGGTGACATCGAGAAAGGTCCCGTCTCCCTCGTTGCGATAGAGCGTGGCATAGTGTTCCGGGTAGAGGGAGGTGACCATGATGTCGAGGAAGCCGTCGTTGTCGAAATCGATCATCGAGACGTTGACGTCTCCTTCGTCGTAGTGGATGCCGGCCTCCTCCCGGATGTCGGTGAACAGGAAATCGGGAGCGCCGCCGTTCTCGAGGAATTGGCTGATGTCGCTCCAGGGCTGGTAGCGGGGGTGGGCGATGTTGGTGGCGAAGAGGTCCAGGTCGCCGTCGTTGTCGATATCGCCCCAGTCCGCGCCGAAGGTGTTCCCGCCATAGATGGCGTAGAGGGGTGTATCGCTGGTCGGGTCGTGGCTGACCCCGTGTTCGGCGCCGACCTCGGCGAAGTGGTCGCCGCGGTTTTCGAACAGCAGGTTGTGGCCATAGCCGTAGTTGCTGACGTAGATGTCGGGCAGGCCGTCGTTGTTGTAGTCGGCCCAGACGACGCCGTAGCAGGGGAGGCCGCCTTGCTGGGCGTCGGTGGTGACACCCCACGCCTCGGACCGGTCGCTGAAGGTGCCGTCGCCGTTGCCGAGGAAGAAGCGATCGAGGACCGCGGGCGGGTCCGGGTAGTGGATGAGCCAGTTGCCGTAGTAGAGGTCGAGGATGCCGTCTC